>NZ_JBMDJD010000011.1:0-145266 GCF_057809015.1 Pseudomonas sp. FG6 | reverse complement strand
GGTGAGGGAGAAAGTTGGGTTGCCGGAGGATGGGAAGGTTTATCACTTTCATCCGGTGGGGATTGGGGGACATTTTTCGGCAGCGATTGATGACAATGATCTGTCATGGTTGAAAGTGCCTTTTGGTCAACTGACCTTTGACGTTGAGGGCAATGATATTGAGGATCCAAATAATCCCTTGTATCGATATTTCAGTCGGGTGGTTCACTGGCCGGGTGGTGCGTCTGGCATAACAATCGGTCGTGGGTACGATCTGGGTCAAAGACCAAATCCTTCTGCGGACCTGTCGGCAGCGGGTATTAAAGAACCCCTGCGGTCGTGGCTGATAGGAGCCAAAGGTTTGGCTGGTCAAACAGCACGTCATTACTTGGAAGCTGCGCCAGATGTTATTAAACAGCAGAAGATTTCAAGAAGGCAGCAATATGACTTGTTTATACCAATTTACGAACACATGAAGGGCGAAATTATAAGAATATCCAGCACGCAATTCAACAAGGAAGAATATGGGCCTCTAAACTGGGGAAGTCTAGATACATGCATTCAAGATATTGCAGTAGATCTTATATATCGAGGTGATTACACCCCTGCAAGCAGAAGCCGCATTCAAAACCCCCTTGTAGAAAACAATACACCCAGAGTCAAAAGAATACTTTCTGATAGAAGTCTGTGGCCAAATGTCCCATTGGACCGCTTTAACAAAAGAAAGGAATATTTAAAATGAATCCTGCACAAACCATAATTAGAGGAATATTTCTGGTCGTGCTGGCGCTCATCGCTTCAAAGGCAATAGCCGAGAGTTCAAGCTTCAGATCAAAAACCTCCCCAGTAATAGGCGGCAATGTACTTAAATTTTTTTTAAACGAGAGAGGGGACTGCGCTATCTTCCAAGCTCTTAATGCAGATGGCTCTAAAGTAAATTCCACCCAGAAAATATGTGGCTTTGAAGGACGGTCTTTTTGGGATGAAGTGACTGACGCCCACTTTTATGATATTTCATTTTCTGAACAAGGAATTGAGTTTTATATAAGCATCACCCCACTTTATCCTATCAAAGAGAAAATAATAAAGTGCTTTGCGCCCATCCATAAAAGCAAGCTGTTGCCCATAAAGTGTAAAAATTTCGCCTTGAATGAATAGGGGGCGAAATCTGTGGGAGCGAGCCTGCTCGCGATGCGATGTGTCGGGCGACGCAGAGTTGTCAGGCCGGACGCCATCGCGAGCAAGCTTTGCTCCCACAATGAAGCTGCGCTGAATTCGATGCTGTGAATACCCCGGAAAACCTGTGGGGGCAAGCTCGCTCCCACAGGGGGGACATGCACTGTGCACCAAGGGTTTTGGCCGTCTCGACGGCCTTTTTTTATGGCCGCGAAAAACCTCCCTTGCATATCTCCATAAAGAATAACCAAATGAATAAATATGATTTATGGATATATAAATCCCCTGATATGGTTTGACCCATGCAGCGAGATCGCCCGCCGCGAATCGCACGTGACAGTTAAGGAAAGTAGGCATGTTGGTCGTCTCACTCGGTGGCAGTCCCAGCCAGCGCTCCCGCTCCGGGGTCCTGCTGGAGCGTTCCCAGCGTTGGTTGCAGCAGCAAGGTGTGGAAGTGGTGAGCTATCAGGTTCGCGACTTTCCGGCAGAGGATCTGCTCCATGCCCGTTTCGACAGCCCCAAGGTGATCGACCTGCTCCAGCAGATCGAAAATGCCGACGGCCTGGTGATCGCCACGCCGGTGTACAAGGCGTCGTTTTCCGGTGCGCTGAAAACCGTGCTGGACCTGCTGCCCGAGCGTGCCTTGCATCACAAAGTGGTGCTCCCTATGGCAACCGGTGGCAGCATCGCCCACATGCTCGCGGTGGATTACGCCCTCAAGCCGGTGTTGTCGGCCCTCAAGGCCCAGGAGATGCTCCAGGGCATTTTTGCCGAAGACAGCCAGATCGCTTATGGCGAAGGCAGCGCCCAGGCGCAGTTGACGCCGGCCCTGCAACAGCGGCTGGACGAAGCCTTGGAGCAATTTCTCGGTGCCATGGCCCGTCGGCCCAAGCCGTTGGCCCCGGGCCTGTTGAACGAACGTTTGTTGAGTGCTCGCTGGAGCATCTGACCCCCAGCAACTCCAGATAGCAACTCCAGATAGCAACTAAAAATAGTATCCCCAGATTCACCTCACCTTACTCAGCCGCCAACGGCCAAGCAGGTGCAGCCAAAACCCCACAGCAAAAAGGAGAGGCGCCATGCGCACTGTCATTTTGCGTCGCGGGCTGGTCGCGCTGTTTGCTGCGGCTGTGTCCTTCGGCGTCATCACCCAGGCTCAAGCCGAGACCTTGCGGATCGGTTATCAGAAATACGGCACCCTGGTGCTGCTCAAGGCCAAGGGTTCGTTGGAAAAGCGTCTCGCCGCCCTTGGCGTGGACGTACAGTGGACCGAGTTCCCCGGCGGTCCGCAGTTGCTGGAAGGCTTGAACGTCGGCTCCATCGACTTCGGCGTCACGGGGGAAACCCCGCCGGTGTTCGCCCAGGCCGCCGGTGCCGATCTGCTTTACGTCGCCTACGAACCCCCGGCGCCTACCAGCGAGGCCATCCTGGTGCCCAAAGGCTCGGCCATCCAGTCGGTGCAAGACCTCAAGGGCAAGAAAATCGCCCTGAACAAAGGCTCCAACGTCCATTACCTGTTGGTGCGAGCGCTGGAAGACGCCGGCCTCAAGTATGCCGACATCCAGACCGTGTTCCTGCCACCGGCCGACGCCCGTGCCGCCTTCGAGCGTGGCAGCGTGGACGCCTGGGTGATCTGGGACCCGTACCAGGCCGCCGCCGAACAACAGCTGCAAGCGCGCACCCTGCGTGACGGCAAGGGCATCGTCGACAACCACCAGTTCTACCTCGCCACCAAGCCCTATGCGCAAAAGCATCCGCAGGTCATCACGACGCTGGTGGAAGAAGTGCGTGCGGTGGGGGAGTGGTCCAGGGCCAATCCTGAAGACGTGACCCGGCAGGTCTCGCCGCTGCTCGGCCTGCCTGCCGACATCACCCTGACGTCGGTGAAGCGCCAAGGCTACGGGGCGCTGTTCCTCACGCCCGAGGTGGTGGCCGCTCAGCAGAAGATTGCCGACAGCTTCTACCAGCTCAAGTTGATTCCCAAGCCCTTGAGCATCAAGGACGTGATCTGGACGCCGCCGGCGGCCGTTGCGAAAGCGCAGTAATCCGATTCCTTAGGAGACCACTCCATGAGCCTCAATATTTTCTGGTTCCTGCCCACCCATGGCGACGGCCATTACCTTGGCACTGCCGAAGGCGCCCGCGCAGTTGATCACGGTTACTTGCAACAGGTCGCCCAAGCGGCGGATCGACTGGGTTTCGGCGGCGTGCTGATCCCCACCGGGCGCTCCTGCGAGGACTCCTGGCTGGTGGCCGCTTCGCTGATTCCGGTGACCCAGCGCCTGAAGTTCCTCGTTGCCCTGCGCCCCGGGATCATTTCCCCGACGGTGGCAGCGCGTCAGGCTGCGACCCTCGACCGGTTGTCCGGCGGTCGGGCGTTGTTCAACCTGGTGACCGGTGGTGATCCGGATGAGCTGGCCGGCGACGGCCTGTTCCTCGACCACGAGGCGCGCTACCAGGCGTCGGTGGAATTCACCCGCATCTGGCGCCGAGTGCTGGAGGGCGAGACCGTGGATTACGACGGCGAGCACATCAGCGTGAAGGGTGCGAAGTTGCTTTATCCACCGATCCAGCAACCGCGTCCGCCGCTGTACTTTGGTGGCTCGTCGGAAGCGGCCCAGGACCTGGCCGCCGAGCAGGTGGACATGGTGTTGACCTGGGGCGAGCCGCCGGCGGCGGTGGCCGAAAAGATCGAGCAAGTGCGGGCCAAGGCCGCCAAGTTGGGGCGAACCGTGCGTTTTGGCATCCGCCTGCACGTGATCGTGCGCGAGACCAACGCCGAAGCCTGGCAAGCGGCTGACCGGCTGATTTCCCACTTGGACGACGACACCATCGCCCGGGCCCAGGCCTCCCTGGCGCGCTTCGATTCGGTGGGCCAGCAACGCATGGCCGCCCTGCACGGTGGCCGTCGCGACAAGCTGGAGGTCAGCCCCAACCTCTGGGCGGGTGTCGGCCTGGTGCGTGGCGGCGCCGGCACGGCGCTGGTGGGCGATGGGCCGACGGTGGCGGCGCGGATCAAGGAATACGCCGGGCTGGGGATCGACACCTTCATCTTCTCCGGTTATCCACACCTGGAAGAATCCTATCGCGTGGCGGAACTGCTGTTTCCACACCTGGACGTGGAGCGCCCGCAGTTGCCGAAGAGCCAGGGCTACGTGAGCCCGTTCGGTGAGATGGTCGCCAACGACATCTTGCCCAAAGCCGCGTCACAGAGCTGAGGCGGCCATGAAGAAAATCATCCACAACCTGGCGCCCTGGGCGGTGCCGCTGCTGTTGCTGGCGGTGTGGCAGCTGTCGGTGTCGGCCGGCTGGCTGTCCACGCGGATCCTGCCGGCACCGGTGGCGGTGATCGAAGCCGGGGTCAACCTGGTGCGCAGCGGCGAGATCTGGACGCACCTGGCTATCAGCGGCTGGCGCGCAGCGGTCGGCTTCCTGATCGGCGGGAGCATCGGCCTGACGCTGGGGTTCATCACCGGCCTGTCGAAATGGGGTGAGCGCCTGCTGGACAGTTCGGTGCAGATGGTGCGCAACGTGCCGCACCTGGCGCTGATCCCGTTGGTGATCCTGTGGTTCGGCATCGACGAGTCGGCGAAGATTTTCCTCGTGGCGCTCGGCACGCTGTTTCCCATTTACCTCAATACCTACCACGGCATTCGCAATGTCGACCCGGCGCTGGTGGAGATGTCCCGCAGCTACGGCTTGTCCGGCTTGCGCCTGTTTCGCCAGGTGATCCTGCCGGGTGCGTTGCCGTCGATCCTGGTGGGCGTGCGCTTTGCCCTGGGCTTCATGTGGCTGACGCTGATCGTGGCGGAAACCATCTCGGCCAGCTCCGGCATCGGCTACCTGGCGATGAACGCCCGCGAGTTCCTGCAAACCGACGTGGTGGTGCTGGCGATTCTGCTGTACGCCGTCCTCGGCAAATTGGCCGACCTTGCCGCCCGTGGGCTGGAGCGGGTCTGGTTGCGCTGGCACCCGGCGTATCAGGTGGGCAGGGGAGGTGCCGCATGACCGCGCAACAACTACCGCGCCTGCTACAGGGCATTCCCCTGGTGGTGCGCAAACTGCAAAAAACCTTCGGCAGCCGTCAGGTGCTGCGGGACATCGACCTGCACATTCCGGCCGGGCAATTCGTTGCGGTGGTCGGCCGCAGCGGCTGCGGCAAAAGTACCTTGCTGCGCTTGCTCGCAGGCCTGGATCAGCCCACGGCCGGCCAATTGTTGGCGGGTTCGGCAGCGTTGAGTGCCGCCCGGGAAGACACCCGGTTGATGTTCCAGGAAGCGCGTTTGTTGCCGTGGAAAAAAATCATCGACAACGTCGGTCTTGGCTTGAAGGGCAATTGGCGCCCGCAAGCATTACAGGCACTGGAGGCGGTGGGCCTGGTCGACCGCGCCCATGAATGGCCGGCGGCATTATCCGGCGGACAGAAGCAACGGGTGGCCCTGGCGCGCGCGCTGATTCACCAACCGCGCCTGCTGTTGCTCGACGAGCCGCTGGGGGCGCTGGATGCCCTGACCCGCATCGAAATGCAGCAACTGATCGAACGCCTGTGGCAACAACATGGATTCACCGTGCTGCTGGTGACCCACGACGTCAGCGAAGCGGTGGCGACCGCCGACCGGGTGATCCTGATCGAAGATGGCCAGGTCGGCCTCGACCTGGCCATCGACCTGCCGCGCCCACGGGTTCGCGGCTCCCATCGGCTGGCGGCCCTGGAAACCGAAGTCCTCAATCGCGTGCTGTCCTTGCCCGGCCAACCGCCGGAACCCGAACCCGTTTCACCCTTGCCCACGCAGTTGCGGTGGGCGCAATGAAGCAGCTTCAAGCGGCAAGCTACAAGCTGCAAGAAGAAGCGCGTGCTTTTACTTGCAGCTTGTAGCTCGAAGCTTGCAGCTCATTTCGACCCCAGGAGAAATCGTATGACTATCAAAGCCATCAACGTACGCAACCAGTTCAAAGGCACCATCAAGGAAATCGTCGAAGGCGACGTGCTGTCGGAAATCGACGTGCAGACCGCTTCGGGCATCGTCACCTCGGTGATCACCACCCGCTCGGTCAGGGAATTGGAACTGGCGATCGGCAGCGAAGTGATCGCCTTCGTCAAATCCACCGAAGTGTCTATCGCCAAATTGTGAGCGAAGCTTCACCCGCAGCCCCGGACGGCGTGAGCCCTCCGGGGCTTTTGGGGTTTTACAATGCGTGGATCAGGGCGCTTCGCGCTTGGGCAGGTACGGCGGCAGGTACAACCCCAGGTACGCGTCGAACACCCGCATGCCTTCTTCGGCCAGGCGTGGGGTGATCTGGCCGTGTTGCTGCACGGAGCGGGCGTAGACGCGGTCGCCCAGTTCCATGGCCAGGGCAAACACATCGATGTCTTCAGGCAGTTTCGGCAGTTCGAAATGCCGGTTGAACAGCTTGTGCATCAAGTCGCCCAGTTCGACGTCATGCTGGCGGTCGGCCTGGGTGACTTCGGTCAGGCCGTGCTGGGTCAGGATCAACTGGCGGGCGGCCGTGTCCTGGTCGTAAAGGGTCAACATCCGTTGTTCCACCAACCGTGACAGGTCGCGCCAGTGGTTCAGTGCCTGGTGATCGATGGGCACTTGCAGGCACGCGCGGAACGCGGCGTGGACATCGGCGGTCAGGGCTTGCAACAGGGCCGGGACGCTGGCGAAGAAGTGATAGACGGAGGAGGGCGGGATCCCGGCGCGCTCGGCAACACCATAGATCGACAGGCCGGCCACGCCGTCGGCGGCCAGCAACGTGCGGGCGGCATCGAGAATCGAATCGATCCGGGCCTGGCTGCGGGCGCGAGGTTTACGCGGGGTGGCGGTGCGGGTCATGGAGGTCTCCTGCGGGGCTGCCGGGCATTGTACGAGTCGGGTCCGGGGTTGTCTGCCAGGCCGTCATCGCGGGCAAGCCATGCTCCCACAGAGAGATGCATTGCAATGATCACAAAGAATCCTGTGGGAGCTGAGCTTGCTCGCGATCCGCCGAAGGCGGCCATTTCCCCCAAAGCCCCAAAAGAAAACGCCGCAGCCCTGAAGGCCTGCGGCGTTTTCTTCACTGCAACCGCTTACACGGTATGCAGGTACCAGTTGTACTCAAGGTCGGAGATGGAGTGTTCGAACTCCTCCAGCTCGCTCTCCTTGCAGGCCACGAAGATGTCGATGTATTTCGGATCGATGTACCGGGCCATGACTTCGCTGTCGTCCAGCTCGCGCAGGGCATCGCGCAAGTTGTTCGGCAGGCTCTGCTCGTTCTGCTCGTAGCTGTTGCCTTCCACCGGAGCACCGGGCTCGATCTTGTTGACCAGGCCATGGTGCACACCTGCGAGCACGGAGGCCATCAGCAGGTACGGGTTGGCGTCGGCGCCGGCAACGCGATGTTCCAGGCGCACGGCATCGGCGGCGCCGGTGGGTACGCGCAGGGCGACGGTGCGGTTGTCCAGGCCCCAGGAAGGCGAATTCGGCACATAGAACTGAGCACCGAAGCGACGGTAGGAGTTGACGTTCGGGCAGAGGAACGCCATCTGGGCCGGCAGGGTCTCGAGCACACCGCCGATCGCGTGGCGCAGCGCGGCGTTCTGCTCGGGATCCTCGCTGGCAAAAATATTCTTGCCATCCTTGTCCAGAATCGAGATGTGGACGTGCAGACCATTGCCCGCCTGGCCCGGATAGGGCTTGGCCATGAAGGTGGTGTCCATTTCATGGTCGTAGGCGATGTTCTTGATCAGGCGCTTGAGCAGAACGGCGTAGTCGCAGGCCTTGATCGGGTCGGCGACGTGGTGCAGGTTCACTTCGAACTGCGCCGGGGCACTTTCCTTGACGATGGCGTCGGCAGGAATGCCTTGCTCCTTGGCGCCTTCGAGAATGTCCTGGAGGCAATCGACGTATTCGTCGAGGTCGTCGATCAGGTAGACCTGTGTCGAGTGCGGGCGCTTGCCGGAGATCGGCGAGCGCGGCGGTTGCGGGCGTCCATTCACGTTCTCCTGGTCGATCAGGTAGAACTCCAGCTCGAAGGCGGCACAGATGGTCAGGCCCAGCTCATCGAATTTGGCCACGACCTGGCGCAGGACTTCGCGAGGGTCGGCGAAGAAAGGTTCGCCTTCGAGTTCGTGCATGGTCATCAGCAGTTGCGCGGTCGGGCGCTTCTGCCAGGGTTCGTTGGAGAGGGTGCCGGGGATGGGGTAGCAGATGCGGTCGGCATCGCCGATGTCCAGGCCCAGGCCGGTGCTTTCCACCGTAGAGCCGTTGATATCCAGGGCAAATAAAGAGGCCGGCAGGTTGATGCCTTTCTCGTAAACCTTGTGGAGGCTGGTGCGTTCAATGCGCTTGCCGCGCACCACACCATTCATATCCGCAATCAGAAGGTCAACGTACAGAACCTCAGGATGTTCCTTAAGGAACGCGTTCGCTTCGTTAAGCTGAACGGCACGCGGGGGTACCGACATGATGCAACACCTTTGTTGTTAAAAATATCAATCATTGATCTTTTCGAAAGCCAGTCAACCCGAACGGCATGCCGAAGTCAAGCGAGGCCTTTTTTGCCCCAAAAATGCACCTGAGGGGCTTTTTTGAGGCAATTTAGGGCGTTTTTTTCCCTTTATGGGGCCTGCCGCCCGCAGGCTTGAGCGGGCCATGTTGTATTTTTTACGGGGGTGTTGTGTAAAAAAATGAACAAGGCTAAGCTCGATTCAAACCCATAACAGCAATAATATCGGGGTGCTTCATGTCTCGCCTGCCGTTAATCGGCGTTACCACCTGCTCCAGGCAGGTGGGGCTGCATGCTGATCTCATCAGTGGCAATCACTGTTCCCGGGCTGCCGCGACAGCCGCCCCGGGCATGCTCTCATCCCTGGCGGATCCGGCCCCGCCGTCCGATATTCTGGACGCCCAGGCCGGCATTCTTTTTGCCAGCCTTCCTTTAAATGTAGAACTTTTCCATGAACATCATCAGGGAACCGTCCAAGGGGCGGATGCCGTTCATGACGCTGCCAGAGAAGCCCAATGGGCGGTAAGCTCTAATCCGCACTACCTTGCGATTTTCCAGGCATTTGGCGATGCCTGCCGAGCAAGGGCAATACAACGCGACGCCGACGCGTCAAACAACGCCTGACTACTGATCGGCAGTCAGGAAACTCAAAGCCTAGAGGCATTTATGAGTAACAACCTCGACCAGCTCACCGATTGGTTGAAAGACCACAAGATCACAGAAGTCGAATGCATGATTGGCGACCTGACCGGTATCACCCGGGGCAAGATCTCGCCGACCAACAAGTTCATTGCCGAAAAAGGCATGCGCCTGCCCGAGAGCGTCCTGCTCCAGACCGTGACGGGCGACTATGTCGAAGACGACATCTATTACGAACTGCTCGACCCTGCCGACATCGACATGATGTGCCGCCCGGACGAGAACGCAGTATTCCTCGTGCCCTGGGCCATCGAGCCCACCGCCCAGGTCATCCACGACGTCTACGACAAGCAGGGCAACCCCATCGAGCTGTCGCCGCGCAACGTGCTCAAGAAGGTGCTCAAGCTCTACGCCGACAAGGGCTGGCAGCCGATCGTCGCGCCGGAAATGGAGTTCTACCTGACCAAGCGTAGCGACGACCCGGACTTCCCGCTGCAACCGCCGATTGGCCGTTCCGGTCGCCCGGAAACCGGTCGCCAGTCTTTCTCGATCGAAGCGGCCAACGAATTCGATCCGCTGTTCGAAGACGTCTACGACTGGTGCGAACTGCAAGAGCTGGACCTCGACACCCTGATCCACGAGGACGGCACGGCGCAGATGGAAATCAACTTCCGTCATGGCGACGCCCTGTCCCTGGCCGACCAGATCCTGGTGTTCAAGCGCACCATGCGCGAGGCGGCGCTCAAGCACAACGTGGCCGCGACCTTCATGGCCAAGCCCATGACCGGCGAGCCGGGCAGTGCGATGCACCTGCACCAGAGCATCATCGACAGGGACACCGGCCGGAACGTCTTCTCCAATGAAGACGGGACCATGAGCGAACTGTTCCTGCAGCACATCGGCGGCTTGCAGAAGTTCATCCCCGAGCTGCTGCCGCTGTTTGCGCCCAACGTCAACTCGTTCCGCCGCTTCCTGCCGGACACCTCGGCACCAGTGAACGTGGAGTGGGGCGAAGAGAACCGCACCGTGGGCCTGCGTGTGCCGGACGCCGGGCCGCAGAACCGTCGCGTGGAAAACCGCTTGCCGGGCGCCGATGCCAACCCGTACCTGGCGATTGCCGCCAGCCTGCTGTGTGGCTTCATCGGCATGGTCGAAGGCATCAACCCGAGCGCGCCGGTGGTGGGCCGTGGCTACGAGCGTCGCAACCTGCGCTTGCCGCTGACCATCGAAGACGCCCTGGAACGCATGGAAAACAGCACCACCATCGAGAAATACCTGGGCAAGAAATTCATCACAGGCTACGTCGCGGTCAAGCGGGCCGAGCATGAAAACTTCAAGCGCATCATCAGTTCGTGGGAGCGGGAATTCCTGCTCTTTGCCGTCTGAAGCGTCGGGCGAGGCGGTTTCCGGCCGCCTCGCCCCCTCGATATAAAGGAGAATTCGCATGACCCGCAACAACCCGCAAACCCGTGAATGGCAGACCCTGAGCAACGATCATCACTTGGCGCCGTTCAGCGATTTCAAGCAGCTCAAAGAGAAAGGCCCGCGCATCATCACCCACGCCAACGGCGTCTATCTCTGGGACAGCGAAGGCAACAAGATCCTCGACGGCATGGCCGGCCTCTGGTGCGTTGCCGTCGGTTATGGCCGCGAGGAACTGGCCGAAGCGGCCAGCCAGCAAATGCGCGAGTTGCCGTACTACAACCTGTTCTTCCAGACGGCGCACCCGCCCGCGCTGGAACTGTCCAAGGCCATCGCCGACATTGCCCCCGAAGGCATGAACCATGTGTTCTTCACCGGTTCCGGCTCCGAAGGCAACGACACCATGTTGCGGATGGTCCGCCACTATTGGGCGATCAAGGGCCAGCCCAACAAGAAAGTCATCATCAGCCGCAAGAATGGCTATCACGGTTCGACCGTGGCCGGCGCGAGCCTGGGCGGCATGACGTATATGCACGAACAGGGCGATTTGCCGATCCCCGGCATCGTCCACATCGCCCAGCCGTACTGGTTCGGCGAGGGCGGCGACATGAGCCCCGAGGCGTTCGGGGTGTGGGCGGCCAATCAGCTGGAAGAGAAGATCCTGGAAATCGGCGTGGACAACGTCGGTGCCTTCATCGCCGAGCCGATCCAGGGCGCCGGCGGGGTGATCGTGCCGCCGGACAGCTACTGGCCGCGCATGAAGGAGATCCTCGCCAAGTACGACATCCTGTTCGTGGCCGACGAAGTGATCTGCGGGTTCGGCCGTACCGGCGCGTGGTTCGGCACTGACCACTACGGGTTGAAGCCGCACATGATGACCATCGCCAAGGGCCTGACGTCCGGCTACATCCCCATGGGTGGGCTGATCGTGCGTGACGACGTGGTGGCGGTGCTCAATGAAGGCGGCGATTTCAACCACGGCTTTACCTATTCCGGTCACCCGGTGGCCGCCGCGGTGGCCCTGGAAAACATCCGCATCCTGCGCGACGAGAAGATCATCGAGCGCGTCCACGACGAAACGGCACCCTATTTGCAGAAGCGTCTGCGGGAGCTGAACGACCATCCGCTGGTGGGCGAAGTGCGCGGCGTCGGTTTGCTGGGGGCGATCGAACTGGTCCAGGACAAGGCCACGCGCAAGCGCTATGAAGGCAAGGGCGTGGGCATGATCTGCCGGCAGTTCTGCTTCGACAACGGGCTGATCATGCGCGCCGTGGGCGACACCATGATCATTGCGCCGCCGCTGGTGATCAGCAAGGACGAGATCGACGAGCTGGTGACCAAGGCGCGCAAGTGCCTGGACCTGACGCTCAGTGCATTGCAAGGCTAAGTGCTAGGCTCAGAGCGGGGTGCCTGCGCGGGCCTCGCCCAGTGCGAATAAAGGCTGGGCTTGTGTTGTAAGCCTGCCCCGTAACTTGCCAGACTACCCGCGCTGCGAGCTGGCTACTGAACGTGGCTAAAAAGAATAACTGGAGCATTTTTCATGAAGGCATTAGGCATGAAGACATTAGGTAGGAAGATAGCTGGCAAGACCCTCCTCGCCATGTCCTTGATGGGCGTGATGGCGGGCGCCGTTCAGGCGGACGATAAAGTGCTGCACGTTTACAACTGGTCCGACTACATCGCGCCGGATACCGTCGCCAAGTTCGAAAAAGAGTCGGGGATCAAAGTCGTCTACGACGTGTTCGACAGCAACGAAACGCTGGAAGCCAAGCTGCTGGCGGGCAAGTCCGGCTATGACGTCGTGGTGCCGTCGAACAACTTCCTGGCCAAGCAGATCAAGGCCGGGGTCTACCAGAAGCTCGACAAGTCCAAGTTGCCTAACTGGAAAAACCTCAACACCGACCTGCTCAAGGCCGTATCGGTGAGCGACCCGGGCAACGAACACGCGTTCCCGTACATGTGGGGTTCGATCGGCATCGGTTTCAACCCCGAGAAGGTCAAGGCCGCGCTGGGTGCCGACGCACCGACCAATTCGTGGGACCTGCTGTTCAAGCCGGAAAACGCGGCCAAGCTGAAGTCCTGCGGCATCAGCTTCCTCGACTCGCCGACCGAAATGATCCCGGTGGCCCTGCACTACCTGGGCTATCCGACCGACAGCCAGGACAAGAAGCAACTGGCTGAAGCCGAGGCGCTGTTCCTCAAGATCCGTCCATCGATCAGCTACTTCCACTCCTCCAAGTACATCTCCGACCTGGCCAACGGCAATATCTGCGTAGCTGTCGGTTACTCGGGCGACGTCTACCAGGCCAAGTCCCGTGCGGCTGAAGCCGGTGGCAAGGTCAAGGTCAGCTACAACATTCCGAAGGAAGGTGCTGGCAGCTTCTTCGACATGGTCGCCATCCCTAAAGATGCCGAAAACGTCGAAGGGGCCTACAAGTTCATGACCTTCCTGCAGAAGCCGGAAATCATGGCGGAAATCACCGACACCGTGAGCTTCCCGAACGGCAACGCGGCCTCGACCCCGTTGGTCAACAAGGACATCACCAGCGACCCGGGCATCTACCCGCCGGCCGAGGTGCAGGCCAAGCTCTACGCGATTGCCGACCTGCCAGCCGCCACCCAGCGGATCCTGACCCGCAGCTGGACCAAGATCAAATCCGGTAAATAAGCCGGCTTGAAGCACTGTCCTGTTGTCGCTGTCATCGCGGTGGCGGCAACAGGAACAATAAATAATTAAAAGTTTTGCTGGATCGGTTTATCGAGGGTAAGTTGCGCGCCGGTTTTGTTGCAGGGTCCGTCGTGGCCAAGTAACGGGGGCAACTTGGGCCCAACTATTCAAGAGGACCTCCACGTGCCAGTCTTTTCTTTGTTACGCAACGCCTTGCTGGTTGGTGCCGGCCTGACGCTCGCTGTCAGTGTCCAGGCGGCTTCCACCGTGCATATTTATAACTGGTCGGACTACATCGGCGAGACCACCCTGGCGGATTTCGAAAAAGCCACGGGCATCAAGCCGGTGTATGACGTGTTCGATTCCAACGAAACCCTGGAAGGCAAGTTGCTGGCCGGTCGCACCGGTTACGACGTGGTCGTGCCGTCCAACCACTTCCTGGGCAAGCAGATCAAGGCCGGGGCCTTCCAGAAACTCGACAAGGCGCAGTTGCCGAACTACGCCAACCTGGACCCCCAGTTGCTCAAGCGCCTGGAAAAGAATGACCCGGGCAACCAGTACGCCGTGCCTTACCTGTGGGGCACCAACGGCATCGGCTACAACGTCGAGAAGATCAAGGCCGTACTGGGTGTCGACAAGATCGACTCCTGGGCCATGCTGTTCGAGCCGGAAAACATCAAGAAACTGTCCAGCTGTGGCGTCTCGTTCCTCGATTCGGGCGATGAGATGATTCCGGCGATGCTCAACTACCTGGGCCTGAACCCCAACAGCGAAGACCCCGAAGACTACAAGAAGGCCGAGGCCCAGCTCCTCAAGATCCGGCCTTACGTGACCTACTTCAACTCCTCCAAGTACATCTCCGATCTGGCCAACGGCGAGATCTGCGTGGCCGCCGGTTTCTCCGGCGACATTTTCCAGGCCCGTTCACGTGCCAGCGAAGCCGGCAAGGGCGTCGAAATCGCCTACGTGATCCCCAAGGAAGGGGGCAACCTCTGGTTCGACATGCTGGCGATCCCACGCGACGCCAGCAACGTCAAGCAAGCGCACGCTTTCATCAATTATCTGCTCAAGCCCGAGGTGATCGCCCAGGTCAGCGACACCGTCGGCTACGCCAACCCGAACCCCAAGGCGGGCGAGCTGATGGACCAGAAGGTCCGCACCGACGAAGCGGTCTACCCGCCACAAGCGGTCGTCGACAAGCTTTACGTCAACTCCGAGTTGCCGCCCAAGATTCAACGACTCATGACCCGCAGCTGGACCAAGGTCAAGTCGGGTAAATAGCGTTAAACGCTCTAACTATCGAAGGTTCGCCCGCGTGGGGCGAACTGCAAATTCTGTGGGAGTTTCGTAAATGGCAGTTGCCTCCGGCGCCTATAAGAAAGCCCTCGAGGGCGATCAGACACCCAAGCAGGTGTTGGTCAAAATCGACCGGGTCACGAAAAAATTCGACGAGACGATTGCCGTGGACGATGTGTCCCTGGAAATCAGGAAGGGCGAGATCTTCGCCTTGCTCGGCGGGTCGGGATCGGGCAAATCCACCTTGCTGCGTATGCTGGCCGGTTTCGAACGGCCCACGGAAGGGCGCATTTTCCTCGACGGCGTGGACATCACCGACATGCCGCCGTACGAGCGACCGATCAACATGATGTTCCAGTCCTACGCCTTGTTCCCCCACATGACCGTGGCGCAGAACATTGCCTTCGGCCTGCAGCAGGACAAGATCCCCAAGGCCGAGATCGATGCCCGCGTGACGGAAATGCTCAAGCTGGTGCAGATGAGCCAGTACGCCAAGCGCAAGCCGCACCAGCTCTCCGGCGGCCAGCGCCAGCGCGTGGCCCTGGCCCGTTCGCTGGCCAAGCGGCCCAAGCTGTTGCTGCTCGACGAGCCGATGGGCGCCCTGGACAAGAAGCTGCGCTCGCAGATGCAACTGGAGCTGGTGGAGATCATCGAGCGGGTCGGCGTGACCTGCGTGATGGTGACCCACGACCAGGAAGAGGCCATGACCATGGCCGAGCGCATCGCGATCATGCACCTGGGCTGGATCGCCCAGATCGGCAGCCCGATCGACATCTACGAAACCCCGACCAGCCGGCTGGTCTGCGAGTTCATCGGCAACGTCAACATCTTCGAGACCGAAGTGGTGGACGACGCCGAAGGCCATGCGGTGCTGACCTGCAAGGACCTGGACCGCAGCATCTACGTGGGCCACGGCATCAGCACTTCGGTGCAGGACAAGTCCGTGACCTACGCCATTCGCCCGGAAAAACTGCTGGTCACCGCCCAGCAGCCGACCTGCGACCACAACTGGTCCAGCGGCAAGGTCCATGACATCGCTTACCTGGGCGGCCATTCGGTGTTCTACGTCGAGCTGCCGAGCGGCAAGCTGGTGCAGTCGTTCGTGGCCAACGCCGAGCGCCGCGGCCAGCGGCCGACCTGGGGCGACCAGGTGTTCGTCTGGTGGGAAGACGACAGCGGCGTGGTACTTCGCTCATGAACCTGCGCAAACTCAAACGCCGACTCGATCGAATAACGCCCGGTGGCCGTCAACTGGTCATCGGGGTGCCCTTCATCTGGTTGTTCCTGTTCTTCATGCTGCCGTTCTTCATCGTCCTGAAGATCAGCTTCGCCGAAGCCGACGTGGCCATCCCGCCGTATACCGAGATCTACAGCTACGTCGACCAGAAACTGCAGATCCTGCTCAACCTCGCTAACTACACGATGCTGAGCGAGGACGAGTTGTACATCGCCGCCTACCTCGGTTCGCTGAAGATGGCGCTGATCAGCACCGCGTTGTGCCTGTTGATCGGCTACCCGATGGCCTATGGCATTGCCAACGCCCGCAAGGAAACCCAGACAGTCCTGGTGCTGCTGATCATGATGCCGACCTGGACCGCGATCCTGATTCGCGTCTACGCGTGGATGGGCATCCTCAGCAACAACGGCCTGCTCAACGGGTTCCTGCTGAGCATGGGCTGGATCAGCGAACCGTTGCAGATCCTCAACACCAACCTGGCGGTGTACATCGGTGTCGTCTACTCGTACCTGCCCTTCATGATCCTGCCGCTCTACGCCAACCTGGTGAAACATGACGCCAGCCTGTTGGAAGCCGCGTCGGACCTGGGGTCGAGCACCTTCAACAGTTTCTGGAAAATCACCGTGCCGCTGTCCAAGAACGGCATCATCGCCGGCTGCATGCTGGTGTTCATCCCGGTGGTGGGCGAGTTCGTGATCCCGGAACTGCTGGGCGGCCCGGAAACCCTGATGATCGGCAAAGTGCTGTGGCAGGAATTCTTCAACAACCGTGACTGGCCGGTGGCGTCTGCCCTGGCGGTGGTGATGCTGGCGATCCTGATCGTGCCCATCATTCTGTTCAACCGCAGTCAGGCCAAGGAAATGGAGGGCAAGGAATGAAGCGCTTGCGATTTTCAAACCTGATGCTGGTGCTGGGGTTGCTGTTTATTTATGCACCGATGGTGATCTTGGTGATCTTCTCGTTCAACGCCTCGAAACTGGTGACGGTGTGGGGCGGTTGGTCGATCAAATGGTACGTCGGCCTGCTGGACAACACGCAGTTGATGGGGTCGGTGTTGCGCTCGCTGGAGATCGCCTGCTACACGGCGGTCGCGGCGGTCGCCCTGGGGACGCTGGCCGCTTTCGTGCTGACCCGCATCACCCGCTTCAAGGGCCGCACGCTGTTCGGCGGCCTGGTCACCGCGCCGTTGGTGATGCCGGAAGTGATCACCGGCCTGTCGCTGTTGCTGCTGTTCGTGGCGATGGCGCAGATGATCGGCTGGCCCCAGGAGCGTGGCATCGTCACGATCTGGATCGCCCACACCACGTTCTGTGCGGCTTATGTGGCGGTGGTGGTGTCGTCGCGCTTGCGTGAGCTGGACCTGTCCATCGAAGAAGCGGCCATGGACTTGGGCGCGCGGCCGTGGAAAGTGTTTTTCTTGATCACCATCCCGATGATCGCGCCGTCGCTGGCGGCGGGCGGCATGATGTCGTTCGCGTTGTCCCTGGATGACCTGGTGCTGGCGAGCTTCGTCTCCGGCCCCGGTTCGACGACCTTGCCGATGGAAGTCTTCTCGGCGGTACGTTTGGGGGTCAAGCCGGAGATCAACGCCGTGGCAAGCCTGATCCTGCTGGCGGTGTCGCTGGTGACCTTCCTGGTCTGGTACTTCAGCCGTCGCGCCGAAGAAAACCGCAAGCGCGCGATCCAGCAAGCCATCGAAGAAAGCGCCGCCGACTCTTGGAAACAACCGGAAGTACGCCGGGCGACAGCCGTTCAGGCCTGAGTGCGGTGACTGTGGCGAGGGAGCTTGCTCCCGCTGGGCTGCGCAGCGGCCCCAAAAACAGGGCCGCTTCGCGCCCCAGCGGGAGCAAGCTCCCTCGCCACGGGTTTTTGATTACCGTGAGTCCGTGGCTCACCACAGCTCAAAATACGAGAGCGAGCCTGCTCACGAAAGCGCTGGAGCAGGTGACGCAAAGGTCGCGGCTCCTCATTTCTTCAACGCGTCATGAGCCTCCAGCGCTCGCAGGGAGAAGATGTACGCTGCGCCTGCATTCAGCGAGACGGCGGTGGCCAGGGTGGCGGCGATTTCTTCGCGGGTGGCGCCGGCCTTGATGGCGGCGTCGGTGTGTACGCCGATGCAGCCGTCACAACGGGTGGTGATGGCGACGGCGATGGAGATCAGTTCGCGGGTCTTGGCATCGAGCACGTTGTTTTCGGCGGCGGCTTCATCCAGGGCCATGTAGGCCTTGACCATTTTCGGATTGCTCTTGCCCAGGGCGCCAAAGGCACTCTTGATGGTAGGCAGCAGTTCGGACCAGTTATTGAACATTGCATTGACTCCTGTGCAGGTGGCTTGGGTGGATCCCTTGCAGTCTTGACCATCAATCGCGATCGAGCCTGCCGGTGATGAAAAAATACCCGCGCCGACTCAGGGGGTCCTGGCCGGCAGCAGTTTCAGGGTGCTGCGGGTGTTCGCCGTGACTTCTTCCTCGGCCAGGTGCGCCTGGTGATACACCCCTTCGATATAGGCCTCGGCCTGATCCTCGTAGTGCTTGTCGAACGGCACACCGCTCTGGCCGACCGGGTTGATGGTGACGCTGTGGGCCGGGTCGGCGAAGTCGATGATGCGCCGGGTAGACGGCCCGTAGGTTACGGGCCACGGCGCCGGGCCGATCCTGGCCGAGAGGTTGTTGGGCACTTCATGGGTGCCGGGCGCGGCGAAGGGGCCGACGTTGAAGATGCGGTCCAGGGGCTTTTGCATCCCCAGCGGGTGGCCGTGGACCAGGGTGTGGGCGTTGCCCCACTGCCACTGCGTGGCATCCTCGCCCAACGTCGCCTTGAGGTGTGCCAGGCTCTGGGTCCAGGCTTTTTTCACGGTGTCGGCCCGGGTCTCCTTGCCCGCTGTCGAGCGATCGTCCCACCATGGCGAATCCGCCGACGCGGCCAGGCGTGGCAGGGCCGCGTCGATGACCCGGGTCGACAGCGCGGTGTCGAAGAACCCGTCGCCCAGCTCATCGTGCAGGGCGGCGTCGGCGAGGTTGAACAGGAACTGGTTGAACAGCGTCGCGCTGGTGGAGTCCAGCGGATAATCCCCCGGCCATTGCGCCAGTTGCTCCACCCATTTGCGTTCCTGCGGGTCGCTGACCACTTCACGCAGCACCGGCAGCAGCGGCGCGAGCAGGCGAGGGCCGTAGGCGGTGGTGGTGCCCAGTTGCAGCTTCTGGGTGGTTTCGATGTCCCATTTTGCCTGCTTGTCGCTGAGCTGCCGGTTGAGTTGCTGGCCGCGGTCGGCGAGGTTGTAGTAGCCGGGGATCTCGATACCGCTGGCCGGCACGGGCTGGAAATTGGCCGAGACGACGTAGCCCCGCGCCGGGTTTTCTTCCTGCGGGTTGCTGCTGAACGGGTAGAAGCCTTCCTTTTCCGCCTCCGGGCTGCTGCCGTCGAGCAGAAAACCGGGCTTTACGCCGGCCGGCCGCTTGGGCAATTGCGCGGCGGCCCACCAGCCGATGTCGCCCTTGGCGTTGGCCCAGACCACGTTCAGCCCGGGTGCGTGGATCTTGGCCGACGCGCCACGGGCCTTGGCGAGGGTGTCGGCGCGGTTGAGCTGGTAAAAGGCGTCGAGGATCGGGTTGCGGCTTTCCAGGAACCCCCACCACATGGCGACCGGGGTCTTGCCGGCGTTCGCCCCGAGGGCATCGTTGACGATGGGCCCGTGGGGCGACTGGCGCAGCACCAGCGTCACCGGCGCCTGGCCCTTGACCGCGATCTGCTGTTCGCTGCGGGTCATGTCCACCCATTTGTCGCGGTACCAGACCTGCTCGGGGTTGTCCGGATTGACCTTCTCGACGATCAGGTCCAGGTCATCGTTCTGGAACATGGTGACGCTCCAGCCAAAATCCTTGTTCATGCCCAGCGTCGCGAAGGGCAGCAGCGCCTGGTAATGCCCATAGAGCTCGAAACCCGGTGCCGACAGGTGCGCCTCGTACCAAACCGACGGAGCGGAAAAGCGGATATGCGGATCACCCGCCAGCAACGGCTTGCCGCTGCGGGTGTGGTTGCCGGAGACCGCCCAGGCGTTGCTGCCCTCGAACTGCGGCAGGCCACTGTCGGCCAGGGCCTGTTCGCTCAGGCGCGCCAGGGCGTTGAGGTCTTTCCAATCGGCGGCGGCCAATGGCAGGCCGCCCTTGCGTCCTTCGGCCAGCACGCCCTGGGGCTGCCAGTCGAGGTCGAAGATGCTCAGGTAGTTGGCGCCCAGTTGATCGCGCACATAGGTCAGCAGCGGTTCGGTGCGAAACGCGGCGGCGAAGCTGTAGGCCATGTAGCCGGTGATGCTCACGGTGTCTTCGGCGGTGAACGGGCGCTTGGGAATGCCCAGCACATCGAACTCCACGGGCCGGGTGTGGCTGCCCTGGTAGGCGTTGATGCCCTCCAGGTAGGCCTGCATCGCCACCCAGGACGGCGACTGCGGGTCCTGCTGCGTCACATAGGCCGCGGCACGCTCGCGAATGCGCAGGCTGCGCATCAGCTTGTCGGTGTCGAGCAGTTTGGGCCCCAGTACCTCGGCCAGTTCACCCCGGGCGAGGCGGCGCAGGATCTCCATCTGGAACAGCCGATCCTGGGCCTGGACATAACCCAGGGCGCGGTACAGGTCGGTTTCGTTTTCGGCGCGGATATGCGGCACCCCACGCTCGTCGTAGCGCACCGTCACCGAGCCATGCAGCCCCTGCAACTGCACCGTGCCCTGGCGGGTGGGCTGCTTGCTGTAGAGGTAGCCGCCCGCGACGATAACGGCGGTGACCACCAGGGACAGCAAGGCGATGAGGGTGCGTTTCATGGACATTCCTTATTCTGGTGACAGCGTTCCCGTGGTCGCGCTGTTGATTCCCTGTTTAGCATGCCGTTGCGCGACTTCGCATCGCTCCTCGAAGGAGATCCCCGCCTTAGTCCTTGTCAGATGTGTCTTGGGCCCATGGACAATAGCAGCCCACCGCCATCGTATGGGTCGCATTGACCGTCCGACCGCTGCTCAACGCTTCGAGAATCGGCTCGATGAAGCTGTTGCTGGAGTTGCAGGTCAGGCCTTCGCTGTAGGGACCGAAATACGCCAGCTTGCCGCTGCGGTCCCAGATCGCCACGGCCGGGCTGGCGGGAATCTGGTTCGAACCGGGCAGTGCCGACAGAGGCTTGAGGCGGTTCAAGGTGGCCGGCAAATGGCCCTGGCTGGCGGTTTTTTGTACCGCGTAGAACTCGACCCCCTGGGGGACATACTTGTCGAGCAGCTCGGCGAGGTGTTGCTGGTTGCCGACGTTGCACGGACAGGCCGGATCCCAGAAGTGCACCAGTCGGATCGCGCCGGGGCCGGCCAGGTCGGCGGGCAGTTGCAGGGGGTCGCCGGAAAACACCGCCGTGTGTTGGCTGAAAGCCCGCAGGAAACGGCCCTGGAACCAGTCGTAGGCGAACCACAACACGGCAGCGCACCCGAGGGCGAGCAGGCTGGCGAGCAAGGTCGTGCGGTGGGACGGGCGCATGGAGTCGATCCTCTGGGGCCGGGTAGCTTGCCACGGCTGTCGCGACAGATGAATATCTCAGCTCTATAAAGTCCGTTTCGCGCGATGCGCCTGTGCCTGGAAATATCGATGCCTGCCACTTTCGACCCCGATCACCTGCGTGCCAGCCTGCAACCCTTGGCCCAGTGGCAGCCGCTCTCCGAGCAAGCCTTGGCCTATCAGCGGTTCTATGGCTTGGACTTTCCTCAACGCAGCTTGCGCAAGGGACTGGGGCGTTTCCAGGTGGGCGGGTATGAATTGGTCAGCCAGGTCTGGTGGCCGGAAAAAGCCGTGGCGACGTTGTTCCTCTTCCACGGTTATTACGATCACATGGGACTGTATCGTCACTTGATCGAATGGGCCCTGGAGCAGAAGTTCGCGGTCATCGCCTGCGACCTGCCGGGCCACGGTCTGTCCAGCGGCGAACGTGCGAGCATCCATGATTTCGCCGAGTACCAGGCCACCTTGCAGGGCCTGTTGGCCGAGGCCGGGACGCTGGACCTGCCGCAACCCTGGCACCTGTGCGGGCAAAGCACGGGCGGGGCCATCGTCGTTGATCATGTGCTCAACCAGGGCGCGAACAGCCCGGCCCAGGGCCAGGTCATCCTGTTGTCACCCTTGGTGCGGCCGCGGGCCTGGGGCTGGTCGCGCCTGAGCTATTACCTGCTCAAACCGTTCGTGACCGGCATCGCCCGGGTGTTCAGCGAGAACTCCACCGACCCGCAATTCTTGTCCTTCCTGCAAGCCGACCCGTTGCAACCGCTGCGCTTGCCGACCGCGTGGGTGGGGGCGTTGATGCGATGGATCAAGCGTATCGAAGCCGCCCCGAGCAGCCCGCGCCAGCCATTGATCGTGCAGGGCCAGGCGGACATGACGGTGGATTGGAAGTACAACCTGCAAGTGCTGAGCGGCAAGTTCGACCGGCCGCAGGTGTTGATGCTGCCTGAAGGGCGACATCACCTGGCGAACGAAGCGCTGGCGATGCGGCAGGAGATGTTTGGGTTTCTGAGCAAGCGGATGAGCCGGAATCGGCGCTAAAGATCTATCTACCGCCCGAGATCCTGCCCCACCGCCAACCCCGACCGAATCGCCGCCAAGGCCGCCTGATAATAAGCCTGGCCCTCGGCCGACTCGGCAAAAGTGGAAAACTCTTCCAGCTCGGTATCCGTCAGGTCGCGGTAGACGTACAGCAAGGTGTTGTTCAGGTCGGCGCCGATCTGTTCCATCAGCCGCTGGCGCTGGCCGTTGAGCATGCCCTGGGCCTGGCCGGCGCCCAGCAGGCCGGGGATCATCGAGCTGAGGCTGTCGGCCGCCACGCCGGCAATCGCCAGGCTGACCTCGGCGCCGGCCTCGCGGGCGGGCAGGGCCTGGGCCAGGTGGCCGATGATCAACAGGCGATTGTCGCTGGCCTGCATCTTCGGCAGCCCCTTGGCGTTTTTTGCCAACTGATCGCGGCGGGTCGCCAGCAGTTCGGCGGCCACGACCTTGCGCCCCAGCGGCGACTGGAAAAAAGCCAGTGCCGGTTGCGGGTCGCGCAGGTTCTTGCGCATTTGCACCGCGGCCCGCTGGTCCACGGCCTGGGGGGCGAAACGTTGATTGCTGTTGTTCACCAGCGCCTGGAACACGGCCGGCGGCAGGCTGTTTTGATAGCGCTGCTGCGCGGCGCTCAAGGCGTCATTGAAATGCGCCCGCTGTTCCGGCCAGCCGGCGACCTTGTACAGCTGGTCGTAGCTGTCTGCCCAGGCGGGCAAGACACAGAACATCAACAGTGAGAAAAGCAAACGGCGCATAGGGGCTCCTATCAGCAGCCGACTATTCTCCGTGGGGTGTGGGAACTTGTCGAGAATTCGTATCAGGTTCGTGCGTCTGTGCTATCCGTTGCAGCAAACCCCGTCGCACGGCGCTGTCGGTTTTGCAGGCACAGGCATACTATGCGCACCATGCAAATACCCTCTGATCACCCGATGCTCCTGCGCATCGTCGACGACCTGGCCGAGCGCGGCTGGTCGCAGCAGAACCTCTTCCTGCCGGATGCACTGACCCGCAGCCTGGCGGCTGAATGTCGCCGGCGTGCCAGCGAAGGCGAACTGGCCCCGGCCGGGGTCGGACGCGGGCCGTCTTCGCAGATCCGCGAAGGGGTGCGTGGCGATCGCATCCAGTGGCTGGAACCCGGCCAGGCCGCGGCCTGCGACCGCTACCTGGCGCTGATGGACAGTTTGCGCGAGGCGCTCAACCGCGGGCTGTTCCTGGGCCTGGAAGATTTCGAAAGCCACTTCGCCCTGTACCCGCCTGGCGCGTTCTACCTCAAGCATGTCGACCGCTTCCGCGATGACGATCGGCGCACCGTGTCGGCGGTGCTCTACCTCAACGAGGATTGGGCGTCCGAGCAGGGCGGGCAGTTGCGCATGTACCTGGACGACGAGGTGGAACATGACGTGGTCCCTTCCGGCGGTTGCCTGGTGGTGTTCCTCTCCGGGAATGTTCCCCATGAAGTCTTGCCTGCGACGCGGGAGCGCCTGTCGTTGACCGGTTGGTTCCGCCGCCGTGGCAGCGAGTGGAACTGAACATGGAAAAGATCCTGGTCAGCCGCTGCCTGCTCGGGCATCGCGTTCGCTATGACGGCGGCGCCAGCGGGCCGTTCGATCAACTCCAGCAGTGGCTCGACGAGGGCCGGGTCGTGCCGTTGTGCCCGGAAGTCGCCGGCGGCTTGCCGACACCCCGGGCGGCGGCGGAGATTCCCGGCGGGCAGGGCGCACAGGTACTCGACGGCCAGGCGGGGGTGTTCACCGGTGAAGGTGAGGACGTCAGCGCGCAGTTTTTGTCAGGCGCCCATCAAGCGCTGGACCTGGTGCGCGAGCATGGCATCCGCCTCGCGGTGCTCAAGGCCAACAGTCCTTCGTGTGGCAACGTGCTGACCTATGACGGGACGTTCAGTGGCGTGAAGGTCAGCGGCGAAGGGGTGACGGCGGCGCTGCTCAAACGCCATGGGGTGCGGGTGTTCAGTGAGTTGGAGTTGCCTGAGGCCGTGTTGGCGCTCCGGGCTTTGCTCTGCCACTGACTTCCCAGACACCGATTGCTCTTGTGGCGAGGGAGCTTGCTCCCGCTGGGTTGCGAAGCAAGCCTAAAACCTGGCACCTCGGAGTGTCAGGTAAACCGCGTTCTAAGAGTTTTGGGGCCGCTTTGCAGCCCAGCGGGAGCAAGCTCCCTCGCCACAGTTTTTGGTGTGTGCTTTGCCACCGTTGCTTTGTCTAGAGCCGCCCAGCCAACTGCTCGATCTGCTCCTGCCGCTCCGCCTGGCTCAACCTTGCCTGGGGATTGAGCGACGACCACTGCGGATGCGCGCGGGCCTTGCCCAGGGCTTCGGGCAGCTTGCCCTCGCGCCAGGTCTTGTCCTGGGGCGCGTCGATGCGGATGCTCTCCAGCGCCGCGTGGCCGCGTTGGTCGAGGGCTTGCAGCAGTTGCCGTTGGCGCAGCGCCAGCAGGCGCAGTACGTTGTCGTCCACCGTCAGCTCCCGCTGGCCCTTGAGCTTGCCTAGCAGCCGGTTGCCGTAGTTGCGAGCGGTTTGCAGGGCGCCGCCGGCCACGGCTCCGGCCAGGGCGGCGGCGCCGAGGGTCAGGCCGCCCACCAGCAGGTCCACGCCGGCGCCCGCCGCCGCGCCCGCCGCGATACCGCCGGCAACGCGCACCCCCAATTGCTTGAGGGTCTCGGGATTGAACAGATCATCGCCCCAACGGCCGTCGAGCAGCGGCAAATCGCTGGCCGCAGCGTCTGCGGGACGGAAAGCGTAGAGCTTGAGCAGGGCGTCGACGCAGCGTTGTTCGCGCTGGCGCACGGCGCTGCGCAGTTCATCGATGGCTTGGCGTTCCAGCTCGGAATCGCTGGCGACGCTGCGTCGGCAGGCGGCGCAGTCGATCAGCAGTTCGGCGATCAGGCGCGTCGCGCCCTGCTGGCGCGCCAGGCGTTGGACCTGCTGGTCGGCGATCAACCGTTCCAGGGGCCCACGGGCATGTTCCAGCAGCAACGCGAGGCTTTCATACAAACGCCGTTCGCCGTCTTCGGGTGGCGCGACACTGTCGAAGCGTACCAGGGCGTGCAGCCCCAGTCGGGCGAGGGCGTCGCGCCAGTCGGGTTCGCGGTGGTGGGTGCCGCTGACGAAATTCAGCACCGGCAACAGCGGCTTGCCACAACTGGCGAGGACTTCCAGTTCATCGCGGTACTTGGCCAGCACCGGCTCACGGGCATCGATCACATACAGCCCGGCGTCGCTGGTCAGCAGTTGTCGCAGCACCTTGGCTTCCTGTTCGAAGCGTTGCCGCGCCTCGCTGCCTTCGAGAAACCGCGCCAGGCGCGCCGGGCCGTCCAGGCGCTCGCCGGGGCGCTCCAGGCGTTCGAGGTAGTCAAGCAGGGCGATGGCGTCTTCCAGGCCGGGCGTGTCGTACAGCTCCAGCAACGCATCGCCCTCCACCGACAGCCGCGCACCCTCGACGTGCCGGGTGGTGCTCGGACGATGGGACACCTCACCAAAGCCGACGTCCCGGGTGAGGGTGCGCAGCAGGGATGTCTTGCCGACGTTGGTGTGGCCGACCACGGCCAGTTTCAGCGGCTTCATCGGGTCAGTCATGGCCGGTCTCCAGCCAGTTCAAGGGCGCGCAGTCGGCAAAGGGCAATTGCAGTTGTTGCAGGGCGCTGTGCCAGTCGCCCAGGCGGTCGGCGTCCAGCGCTTCGCCGGGGGGCGCCTGCAACAGCCAGATGCGGGTGGCGCTGGCGCTGTGGGCCAGCTCGGCGATCAGCGCCAGGCTGCCACGGTCCGGTGAGCGTCGTGGGTCGCAGGCAATTGCCAACCGGGCGGGCGGGAAGCGCGACAATTGTTCGAGGAGCTTGTGACGCGACTCGCGGCTGTCGAGGATGCCGGCGTTTTTCACGGTCTGGGGCAGCTTGGGGGGCCAGGGCCGATCGTCCAGTTCGATCGCCACCAGCAGCGCGCCGTTGCTTTCCAGTGCGTTGACGGCACTTTCGATGGGAGGCAATTGCGCAGGGGCGGCATCGTTGACGCCCAGGCGTTCGCTGCTGGGCATCAACCGTTCGCGCAACTGGGCGTAGCCTGGCAGGTTCAAGTCCAGGCGCAGCGCGGCGCGGCCTCGTTGCCAGCGCCACAGGCACACCAGCGCCAGGGCCAGGCGTGGCAACACGCCATAGACCAGCAACACGCCGACCAGCCAGGCGGCCCAGGCCTGGCGGGCGCTTTCGCTGTTCAGCGCGGCATCGCCGCTGGCGCGGATCATTTCCACCGTCGGCACGTTGAAGCCCAGCAGCGCCGGAAGCGCCCCGAGGGCCTGGGTCATGGCGACGAAGGTATCGGCGCCGAGAAGGGTGGTCTCCCAGACGAAGCCATAGCGCCGGGTGGCCATCAGCATCAGCACGATCACCAGTGCGCTGAGCATCGCCAGCAGCCACAAACCGTTGACCAGCACCCCGAGCGCCCAACGATTGAGCCTGTGCCGTTGCAGCAACAGCAGCAGGGCGGGCGCCAGTTGGACGGCCTTGGCGTCGCGGGCCAGTTTTTCGCTGAGCCACAGCCACAGGCGTCCCAGCGCGGCGCCTTGCTCTCCGGCAAACAGCAGGCCCAGGACCCAGCCGACAAGCAGGATCACGTTCAGGCCCAGGAGGCTGCCCAGGGCCCAGAACACATTGACGGGTGCCTGTCCGTTGCCGAGGGCGGCAAACCCCAGGCCGGCGCCGCTGACCAGCGCGAGCAGCGCCAGGGCCAACAATGCCAGGCGCGCCCCTTGCAGCCAGTGATGCAAGGCCTGGGTGAGGCCATCGCGGTCGGCCAGCCAGCGGGCGCGGTGCTGGATTCGGCGGGTCAGATCGCCGCCTGCCGCGCGGGCCAGGCGATTGGCTTGCTGGTCCTCGAGCGGGCCGGCGTGCTCTTCACGCAGGCGGATCGTCTCGGCCAGCCAGAGGTTCTGCAAATGAGTCACGAGGGCTTCCGTTGCTCGAATGAAGGTTGAGCATAACCGCTGTGACGCCTGTCGGGGTACGCCGGGCCTCTGGTATCCTCGCGGCCATGAACAAGACCCTCCCCTTAAGCCTGATTGCAGCCCTCGGTGAAAACCGCGTGATCGGCGTCGACAACAGCATGCCCTGGCACTTGCCGGGGGATTTCAAATACTTCAAGGCCACCACCTTGGGCAAGCCGATCATCATGGGTCGCAAGACCTGGGATTCCCTCGGTCGGCCGTTGCCGGGGCGCTTGAACATCGTGGTCAGTCGCCAGCCTGGCCTGGTGCTCGATGGCGCTGAGGTCTTTGCCTCGCTGGAGTCGGCGGTGGCACGGGCCGAGGCGTGGGCACTGGAGCAGGGGGTCGATGAGCTGATGCTGATCGGCGGCGCCCAGCTGTACGCCCAAGGGTTGGCACAGGCCGATCGGCTGTACCTGACCCGCGTGGCGCTCAGCCCGGAAGGGGACGCGTGGTTTCCGGAGTTCGATTCCAGCCAATGGACGCTGGTTTCGAACCAGCCGAATCCGGCTGAGGGTGACAAGCCGGCCTATAGCTTCGAGGTGTGGGAAAAGCTGTAGGCCCTGTGGGAGCAAAGCTTGCTCGCGAAGAACGGTAACGCGCTTGGACTGAAATACCGCGTCGCTTGAATCGCGAGCAAGCTTTGCTCCCACAGGAATCAGCTAATCAAGAGATATCCGCTGATCACGCCTGCACCAACTCCCCATGCTCCTCGGCATCGAGCAAGGCCTTGTCGGTCTGCTGCATCACCTGGCTGGTGATCGCCCCGGCGGTGATCGAGCCGCTGACGTTCAGTGCCGTGCGGCCCATGTCGATCAGCGGTTCGACGGAAATCAGCAACGCCACCAGCGAGACCGGCAGGCCCATGGCCGGCAGCACGATCAGCGCGGCAAACGTCGCGCCGCCACCGACCCCGGCCACCCCGGCCGAACTCAAGGTGACGATCGCCACCAACGTCGCGATCCACACCGGATCCAACGGATTGATGCCCACCGTCGGCGCAACCATCACTGCCAGCATGGCCGGATAAAGGCCGGCGCAACCGTTCTGGCCAATGGTGGCGCCGAACGAGGCGCTGAAGCTGGCGATGGCGCGCGGGATGCCCAGGCGGCTGGTCTGGGCTTCGATGCTCAACGGGATGGTCGCGGCGCTGGAGCGGCTGGTGAAGGCGAAGGTCAGCACTGGCCAGATCTTGCGGAAGAACCGCAGCGGGTTGATCCCGGCCGCTGAAACCAGCACGCCATGGACCACGAACATCAGGCCCAGCCCCAGGTACGACACCACCACGAAACTGCCGAGCTTGATGATGTCTTGCAGGTTGGAACCGGCCACCACCTTGGTCATCAGCGCCAGCACGCCGTAGGGGGTCAACTTCATCACCAGGCGCACCAGGCGCGTCACCCAGCTTTGCAGGGTGTCGATGGCGTTGATCACTTTCTGGCCTTTCTCGGCGTCGTCCTTGAGCAACTGCAACGCCGCCACACCGAGGAACGCGGCGAAAATCACCACGCTGATGATCGAGGTCGGCTTGGCCCGGGCCAGGTCGGCAAAGGGGTTTTGCGGAATGAACGACAGCAGCAGTTGCGGGATATTCAGGTCGGCGACCTTGCCGGCGTAGTCGCTCTGAATCACTTGCTGGCGCGCCAGCTCCTGGGTGCCGGCCACCAGGCCTTCGGCGGTGAGGCCGAACAGGTTGGTCAGGCCGATGCCGATCAATGCGGCGATGGCGGTGGTGAACAGCAGCGTGCCGATGGTCAGGAAACTGATCTTGCCCAGGGACGAGGCGTTATGCAGCCGAGCCACGGCGCTGAGGATCGAGGCGAAGACCAGCGGGATCACGATCATTTGCAGCAACTGCACGTAGCCGTTGCCCACCAGGTCGAACCAGCCGATAGAGGCCTTGAGCACCGGGTGGCCGGCGCCGTAAATCGTGTGCAGGACGATACCGAACACCACGCCGAGCACCAGGGCGAGCAGCACCTTCTTGGCCAGGCTCCAGGGGCGATGACGGGTTTGCGCCAAGCCGAACAGCAAGGCCAGGAACACCAGCAGGTTGAGGATCAGGGGCAGATTCATCAAGCAAGACTCCGATAAGACGTGCCAGTCGCCCAAAGCTGCGACTGTAAGCCGGGAAGCCTAACAGCCTGATAATCAATGAATTAATACTAAAAGAGCATGTAGATTGTCGTTTATGGAATAAGGGCGTGGCGTTTATGGGTATGTCACTGGCGTGATCAGGACGCAAGCGGTCGTGGGCAGGCGAGGACTGTCACACGCATTTGTTAGCGTCGGGTTCTTTGAACCTGGGAGAAATGCCGATGAAGTTCGTACCTCGTTTTCTCGCTGTTGCCCTGAGCCTTGGCCTCGCCGGCCAAGCCCTCGCCACCGAACTCAAGCATTGGCCAGCCGAGCAGGCCAAGGCGCTGGAAGCGATGATCGCGGCCAATGCCAACAAGGGTAACTTCGCGGTGTTCGACATGGACAACACCAGTTACCGCTACGACCTTGAGGAGTCGTTGCTGCCGTACATGGAGAACAAGGGCCTCATCACCCGCGAATCCCTGGACCCCTCCCTGAAGCTGATGCCCTTCAAGGACACCGCCGATCACAAGGAAAGCCTGTTCAGTTATTACTACCGCCTGTGCGAAGTGGACGACATGGTCTGTTATCCATGGGTTGCCCAAGTGTTTTCCGGCTTCACCCTCAAGGAACTCAAGGCCAACGTCGATGAGCTGATGGCGTCCGGCAAACCGGTGCCGACCACCTATTACGACGGCGACAAGGTGGTCCAGTACAACGTCAACCCGCCCAAGGTCTTCACCGGCCAGGCCGAGCTGTACAACAAGCTGATGGAAAACGGCATCGAGGTCTATGTCATGACCGCGGCGTCGGAAGAGCTGGTGCGCATGGTCGCTTCCGATCCCAAGTATGGCTACAACCTCAAGCCGCAGAACGTGATTGGCGTGACCACGCTGCTCAAGGATCCCAAGAGCGGCGAGCTGACCACCGCACGCAAGCAGATCACCGCCGGCAAATATGACGAGAAAGCCAACCTCGACCTGGTGTACACGCCTTACCTGTGGACCCCGGCCACCTGGATGGCCGGCAAGCACGCAGCGATCCTGACCTACATCGACGAATGGAAAAAACCGGTACTGGTGGGCGGCGACACGCCGAGCAGTGACGGCTACATGCTGTTCCACGATGTGGACGTGGCCAAGGGCGGCATCCACCTGTGGGTCAACCGCAAGGACAAGTACATGACCCAAATCAACGGCATGATGGCCAAGCACGCCGCAGCCCAGGCCAAGGAAGGGTTGCCGGTGACGGCGGACAAGAACTGGGTGATCGTCAAGCCGGAAGATATCCAGTAAGCCCTCGATCCCTGGGAGCACGATGAACCCGTGGCGAGGGAGCTTGCTCCCGCTCGACTGCGTAGCAGTCGCAAACCAGGCAATGCGGTTTACCTGAAGCAATGCTGGGGGCCTGCTGCGCAGGCCAGCGGGAGCAAGCTCCCTCGCCACAAGAGACGCCATGGCTGCAAGGCAAATGAGAGCAAAAAAAATGCCCCGCAAAAGCGGGGCATTTTTATTGCGGCGCCGCAGGCTTACAGCCCTTCGAGCATCGCCTTGTTGCGCACCGCGCCCTTGTCGGCGCTGGTGGCGAGCAGGGCGTAGGCCTTGAGGGCCGTGGTGACTTTGCGCGGACGCACTTCCACCGGTTTCCAGCCCTTGTTGTCCTGTTCGAGGCGGCGGCCGGCCAGTTCTTCGTCGCTGACCAGCAGGTTGATCGAGCGGTTCGGAATGTCGATCAGCACCTTGTCGCCGTCACGCACCAGGCCAATGGCGCCACCCGCGGCGGCTTCAGGCGAAGCGTGGCCGATGGACAGGCCCGAGGTGCCACCGGAGAAGCGACCATCGGTCAGCAGGGCGCAGTCTTTGCCCAGGCCCTTGGATTTCAGGTAGGAAGTGGGGTAGAGCATTTCCTGCATGCCCGGGCCGCCTTTCGGGCCTTCGTAGCGAATGATCACGATGTCGCCGGCCTTCACTTCGTCGGCGAGGATGCCGCGCACGGCGCTGTCCTGGCTTTCGAAGATCTTCGCGTTGCCTTCGAACACATGGATCGACTCGTCGACGCCAGCGGTTTTCACCACGCAGCCGTCCAGGGCGATGTTGCCGTAGAGCACGGCCAGGCCGCCTTCCTTGGAGTACGCGTGCTCGACGCTGCGGATGCAGCCGTTTTCACGGTCGTCGTCCAGGGTCGGCCAACGGGTCGACTGGCTGAACGCGGTCTGCGTCGGGATGCCCGCCGGGCCAGCCTTGAAGAAATGATGCACGGCTTCGTCGGTGGTCTGGGTGATGTCCCACTTGGCGATGGCCTCGGCCATGGTCCTGCTGTGCACGGTCGGCAGGTCGGTGTGCAGCAGGCCGCCACGGGCCAGGGAGCCGAGGATGCTGAAGATCCCGCCGGCACGGTGCACGTCTTCCATGTGGTACTTCTGGATGTTCGGCGCGACCTTGCACAGTTGCGGCACGTTGCGCGACAGACGATCGATGTCCCGCAGGTCGAAATCGATCTCGGCTTCCTGGGCGGCCGCCAGCAAATGCAGGATGGTGTTGGTGGAACCGCCCATGGCGATGTCCAGGGTCATGGCGTTTTCGAACGCCTTGAAGTTGGCGATGTTGCGCGGCAACACCGACGAGTCGTTCTCACCGTAGTAGCGCTTGCACAGCTCGACGATGGTGCGGCCAGCCTGCAGGAACAGCTGTTCGCGGTCGCTGTGGGTGGCGAGGGTCGAACCGTTGCCCGGCAGGGCCAGGCCCAGGGCTTCGGTCAGGCAGTTCATCGAGTTGGCGGTGAACATGCCGGAGCACGAACCGCAGGTCGGGCAGGCGCTGCGCTCGTACTCGGCAACCTTCTCGTCAGAGGCGCTGGAGTCGGCGGCGATCACCATGGCGTCGACCAGGTCGAGGCCGTGGCTGGCGAGCTTGGTCTTGCCGGCTTCCATCGGGCCGCCGGAGACGAAGATCACCGGGATGTTCAGGCGCAGGGCGGCCATGAGCATGCCCGGGGTGATCTTGTCGCAGTTGGAGATGCACACGATGGCGTCGGCGCAGTGGGCATTGACCATGTATTCGACGGAGTCGGCGATGATCTCGCGGCTCGGCAGCGAATAGAGCATGCCGTCGTGGCCCATGGCGATGCCGTCGTCCACGGCGATGGTGTTGAATTCTTTCGCAACGCCACCGGCGCGTTCGATTTCCCGGGCAACCAGCTGGCCCAGGTCCTTGAGGTGGACGTGGCCCGGTACGAACTGGGTGAAGGAGTTGGCAATGGCGATGATCGGCTTCTTGAAGTCGTCATCCTTCATCCCCGTCGCGCGCCACAAGGCACGGGCGCCGGCCATGTTGCGACCATGGGTGGATGTTTTCGAGCGGTAATCAGGCATGGAGCACTCCGGGCGGCAAATCAGGTACTTATCAGGTATCAATGGGAAGTGAGCTTCTGTTGACGTCTGGAACACCCGTGTTTGGCCGTGTGTCCGGAAGTGGCCGATGACCGTGCAGGATCGCTGCGCGCCTCAGCATGAGCTCATAAACCCGCCGGGGATGAATGGCGATGAATGTCGCGATTCTACACCGCTGGCGCCAGGATGAAATGACGCAAAGCGCGGATCGGCCGCCAATGTCGCGCGCGGGATGACGACTGGCAGTTTTCAGCCCGCCAGCAACGCCCTGTGGCGACGTCGGACCTGGGCATTGAGGGCCAGCCCCAGCAGGCTCAATGAGATCAGGCTCAGGGCCAGGGTGGTTTGCAGGGCCAGCGGGGTGAGGCTGAGGGCGGCGCTGGTCAACCCGCCGACAATGAAGATCAGCACGCTGCCGGCCGAGGCTGACGTCCCGGCCTGATCGGGGAACAGGTTCATGGCCCGGGTGTGGGCGGCGGCGCGGGCGATGGTGGTCCCGGTGGTGCACACGATCATGGGCAGCAGCAAGGTGGTGACCGACAGGCCAAGGTGGCTGGCGAGCCCCAGCATCAGGATACCCGCCGCGAGAATCAGGCCAAGGCCGATGACGATCTGGGTCTGCGAGTCGATCCGATGGTTCAGCACCGACGCCACCGCGCCGCCGCCAATGTAGGCCAGCCCATAGCCCAGCAAGGCCAGCGAAAACGCCTCGGGCGAGAGGTGCAACTGGTCGATCAGGATCAGTGGCGAAATGACAATGAACGAAAAGTGGCAGGAAAACGCGAGCGCGGAGGTCAGCCAATAGGCCATGAAACTGAAGTCGCTGCAGACCTTTCCATAGGCGGCGAGGTAATCCAGGCGCCTGGGTTGGCGCGCCACCGCGCGTTCCAGCAACAGGGCGGCGCTTACCCATACGGCGATGGCCAGGGCGATGAACACCAGGAAACTGCCGCGCCAGCCCATCCAGCTTTGCAGCCCGGTGCCGGCCAGGGGCGAAACCGAAATGAAAATGCCCCCGCAGGTGACCAGGAAGATCCGCAGCCGCTGCTGTTCCCGGCCGGTGAACAGGTCTTGGATCAATGCTTGCGCCAGGACGAAACAACCGCATCCCAGGGCCTGGACGATCCGAAAAAACAGAAAGGACCAGTAGCCGTCGGCGAGCACGCAACCTGTTGCTCCGATGGCGGACACCGTGATCCCGATCAGCAGCAGGTTCTTTCGCCCCATGACGTCAGAGAGTGGGCCGACCAGCAGTTGCGAAAGGGCAATGCCCACTGCGAACAGGCTGACCGACAGGGCGATGTCCGCCGATGAACTTTCGAAATGCTCGGAAAGCGCAGGAAACGAGGGCAGCACGACGTCGATGGGGAAGACGCTGAGCAATGTCAGCGCCAGCAATAAGCCGACGGTGGCAGGTTTAGGGGTCGCCACACGGTTCTGCGGATCAGTCATTGCCGGGTTCCAGGGGTGTCCGAAGGGGCGTGTTCAATCCTAATGGGGAATGCCCGTCGGGCACGGGGAGATTGAGTAGGACGGCTCTGGAAATAACGTGGGGCGTCTCCTACAGGCTGTTGCTGTTCATCAACCTTTGCGTGCGAGCCCTGTCGGACGGGCAAAAAAAATCGCAGCCAAGGCTGCGATTCCGGTGCCGGGTGTGCGGGGCATGAGCGATGGCTCCAGCCCCGCTCGGCCTCAGCTGTTGGGCAACAGCCGGCAGGTGATGCTCTTGATGTAGCGAGTCTCGGCGATGGCCGGGTGCACCGGATGGTCCGGGCCCTGGCTGCCGCGTTCGAGCAACTGGATGTTGCGGTCCAGGTGGCGGGCGCTGGTCAGCAGGATGTTTTGCAGGTCGTCTTCGGGCAGGTGCATCGAGCACGATGCGCTGACCAGGATGCCGTCCTTGGTCAGCAGGCGCATGGCTTGCTCGTTCAGGCGGCGGTAGGCGCCTTCACCGTTCTTCATGTCTTTCTTGCGCTTGATGAACGCGGGTGGGTCGGCGACGATCACGTCGAAGCGTTCTTCGCTGGCCTTGAGCTCCTTCAGGGCTTCGAAGACGTCGCCTTCGATGCAGGTCATCTTGTCGGCGAAACCGTTCAGGGCGGCATTGCGCTCGACGCCGTCGAGGGCGAAGCCCGAGGCATCGACGCAGAACACTTCACTGGCGCCGAAAGCCGCCGCTTGCACGCCCCAACCGCCGATGTAGCTGTACAGGTCGAGGACGCGCTTGCCTTTGGCGTAGGGGGCCAGGCGGGCGCGGTTCATGCGGTGGTCATAGAACCAGCCGGTTTTCTGGCCTTGGATGACCGGCGCTTCGAACTTCACGCCGTTCTCTTCCAGCGCGACCCACTCCGGCACCACGCCGAATACCGTGTCGACGTAGCGCTCGAGGCCTTCGGCGTCACGGGCAGCGGAGTCGTTCTTGAACAGGATGCCGCTGGGCTTGAGCACCTGGGTCAGGGCGGCGATCACGTCGTCCTTGTGGGCTTCCATGGTGGCAGAGGCGATCTGCACCACCAGGATGTCGCCGAAACGGTCGACCACCAGGCCTGGCAGCAGGTCGGAATCGCCGTAGACCAGGCGATAGAACGGTTTGTCGAACAGCCGTTCGCGCAGGGACAGCGCCACGTTGAGGCGATGCACCAGCAGGGACTTGTCCAGCGGCAGCTTCGCGTCGCGGGACAGCAGGCGGGCGCAGATCAGGTTGTTGGGGCTCATCGCGACGATGCCCAGCGGCTTGCCGCCGGCGGCTTCGAGGACGGCCTGGTCCCCAGCCTTGAAACCGTGCAGCGGGGTGGCGGCCACGTCGATTTCGTTACTGTAGACCCACAAGTGGCCGGCGCGCAGGCGACGGTCGGCGTTGGCTTTGAGGCGCAGGCTGGGCAGGGACATGACGTCGCTCCGGAAAAAAAGAGCGGGAGTATACCGTGTTGTGGTGCTTGTCGGGCCGCAAGGACGATCGGTGGCCGGACGGTGTATCGGATCCATCGTTAAGGGTTAGAATCGCCGCCTGATCCCGGAGTGTGTACCCATGTCCCAAGAGCTTTCCGCCGAACAGATCCAACAGTCCCTGCAAGGCATCAGTGTGCCGCCCCAGCCGCAGATCATGGTGGACCTGCAGATGGAGCAGTACATGCCCGACCCGGACCTGGAGACCATCGCCAAGTTGATCTCCCAGGACCCGGGCCTGTCGGGTGCGCTGCTCAAGATCGTCAACTCGCCGTATTACGGCCTGCGCAACAAGATCACCTCGATCCAGCGGGCGGTGAACCTGCTGGGCAGCCGGTCGATCATCAACCTGATCAACGCGCAGTCGATCAAGGGCGAGTTGCACGACGACGCCATCGTCACCCTCAATCGCTTCTGGGACACCGCCCAGGACGTGGCGATGACCTCCCTGACCCTGGCCAAGCGCGTCGGCCTGGACAATGGCGACGAGGCCTACGCATTGGGGTTGTTCCACGATTGTGGCGTACCGCTGATGCTCAAGCAGTTCCCCACGTACATGGACGTGCTGGAAGAGGCCTATGCCAATGCCAGCGCCGAATGCCGGATCGTGGACACCGAAAACCGGGTGTTCAACACCAACCATGCGGTGGTCGGCTACTACACCTCCAAGGCCTGGCGCCTGCCGGACCACGTCAGCCAGGCCATTGCCAATCACCACAACGCCCTGGCGATTTTCAGCGACGAGTCTTCGCGCAACAACAGCCCGCTGAAGAACCTGCTGGCGGTCCTGAAGATGTCCGAGCATATCTGCGCCTCGTACCGGGTGCTGGGTAACCAGGCCGTAGACCACGAGTGGGAATGTGTCGGGCCGCTGGTGCTCGATTACATCGGTTTGTCGGAATACGATTTCCAGACCCAGAAACAGGAAATCCGCGACCTCGCCACTCGCTAAGCGCTGGACGCCAGCGCCGCGCCTTGCCTGATTTGAGAGCCCTATGCCAGAACTGCCGGAAGTCGAAACCACCCGCCGCGGAATCGCCCCGCACCTCGAAGGGCAGCGGGTCAGCCGTGTGATCGTGCGGGACCGGCGTTTGCGCTGGCCGATCCCCGAAGACCTCGACGTGCGGCTTTCGGGCCAGCGCATCGTGCAGGTGGAGCGGCGCGCCAAGTACCTGTTGATCAACGCCGAGGTCGGCACCCTGATCAGTCACCTGGGCATGTCCGGCAACTTGCGGTTGGTGGAGGTTGGCATGCCTGCCGCCAAGCACGAGCATGTCGACATCGAGCTGGAGTCCGGCCTGGCCTTGCGCTACACCGACCCCAGGCGTTTCGGGGCGATGCTCTGGAGCCTGGACCCGCTCAATCACGAACTGCTGATTCGCCTCGGGCCGGAGCCGTTGACCGACCTGTTTGACGGTGAACGCTTGTTCCAGCTTTCCCGCGGACGCTCCATGGCGGTCAAGCCGTTCATCATGGACAACGCGGTCGTGGTGGGCGTGGGCAATATCTATGCGACCGAAGCGCTGTTTGCCGCCGGCATCGACCCGCGTCGGGAAGCCGGAGGTATTTCCCGGGCGCGTTACTTGAAGCTGGCGATCGAGATCAAGCGCATCCTCGCCCATGCCATCGAGCGCGGTGGCACCACGTTGCGGGATTTCATCGGCGGGGACGGCCAGCCTGGTTATTTCCAGCAGGAGCTGTTCGTGTATGGCCGAGGTGGGGAGCTGTGCAAGGTCTGTGGCGCGGGGCTGCGGGAGATCCGCCTGGGCCAGCGCGCCAGTGTCTGGTGTCCGCGCTGTCAGAGCTGATCTGTCAGTTGATCCGCCCTACGGTCTATAGTCAGTAGTCATACTGTTTTAGCCGAAGGATCGCACCATGAAACCGTTTCGACCTGTCGTTCTCGCGCTGCTGCTGACCGTCGCTTTGCCTGCCGTGGCGAACAACGGCAGCGGCGATCCGCGCTACACCATCCAGAATCCACCGGCCTACGCCATGATGGGTGATCTGCTGATCGCCCGTCCGTTGCTGCTCGTCGCCACCGTGATCGGCGCTGGGGCTTTCGTCGTGTCGTTGCCTTTTACCGCGCTGGGCGGTGGGGTGGGCGATGCGGGGAAAGCGCTGGTGGTGGATCCGGCGAAGGCCACGTTCGTGCGGTGCCTGGGGTGTGTTGGGGAGGGGTTTGAGCAGCAGGAGTGAGGCCTGGGGTGTGGCTGATGGCCTCATCGCGAGCAGGCTCGCTCCCACAAGGGATTTGCGCAAGACACAAAGGGTGGAACCACCGCAGCCCCCTGTGGGAGCGAGCCTGCTCGCGATGAGGCCGGCACGAGCGCTACAAAATCACCCGGCTCAAACCTTACCGGTAATCTTGCGATATTTCTCCATCAACTGTTCTTCAGTCTCCGGATGGGCTTCGTCCAGCGGGATGCAATCCACCGGGCAAACCTGCTGGCACTGGGGTTCGTCGTAATGGCCGACGCACTGGGTGCACAGGTTCGGGTCGATGACGTAGATCTCTTCGCCCTGGGAAATGGCTTCGTTCGGGCACTCGGGTTCGCAGACGTCGCAATTGATGCAGTCGTCGGTGATGATCAGGGACATGCAAGCTCCTGCCGGGGCGTTCGGCCCGGGCATCTGAAAACGTATGGGCGCAATTGTGCCGCATTGGCGAGCGCAGTGCACGCGGGTGCGATGGACTGCACTGTGCTGCGGGGCGAGTCGCAGCGCCTGCGGGTTACTTCTTGAAGCGCTCGGTCAGCGCATCGGCCACGGCTGGGTGGACGAACTTGGTGATATCGCCGCCCAGGGCCGCGATTTCCCGTACCAGTGTCGAAGAAATGAATGAATAACGTTCCGACGGGGTCAGGAACAGGCTTTCGACGTCGGGCGCCAGTTGGCGGTTCATGTTGGCCAGCTGGAACTCGTACTCGAAGTCCGAGACCGCACGCAGGCCGCGCAGGAACACATTGGCGTTCTTTTCCTTGGCAAAATGCGCCAGCAGTGTCGAGAAACCGACCACCTCCACATTGGGCAGGTGTTTGGTGACCTCGCGGGCCAGTTCCACACGTTGCTCCAAGGGAAACAGCGGGTTTTTCTTCGGGCTGGCGGCGACGGCGATGATCACGTGGTCGAACAGGCGCGCGGCGCGTTCGACCAGATCGCCATGGCCCTTGGTAATAGGGTCGAAGGTACCTGGGTACAACACTCGGTTCATCGCGGCGTCCTGGCGGGAGTGCGTTGGGGAGTCGGATGGTATCGCAGCCTGCTACGGTCGGCCAAGTCGACTGTAGGATTAGACAGCACTATAGCCGCCGCGAATGCACCCGATATTCAGCTGTTCGGTACACCCGTGGCGAGGGAGCTTGCTCCCGCTGGGCTGCGCAGCAGACCCATTTTTGTGAGCGCTTCGCATTCAAGCGGGAGCAAGCTCCCTCGCCACGGGTTCGTTGTCTTTATCCGTACATCGTTCATGGGTTTTTCAGGCGTTCGGCCAGGGCGGTGGCCAGTTTCGCCGTCAGTCCGTACACCGACAATTGCGGGTTCGCACCAATGCTGGTGGGAAACAGCGAGCCGTCGTGGATCGACAGATTGCCCAGTTGGTGATGGCGACCGAGGCTGTCGGCCACGGCGCTTGTGGGGTCTTCGCCCATGGCACAGCCGCCCATCACGTGGGCACTGCCCAGGCGCGTGCGATGCAAGGCCAGGTCCAGGCCGTCGATCAGGCTGCGGGCCTCGGCCAGGGTCTTCACGTAGCGCGCATCGCTGTGCAGGGGCATGACGGCCCGAGCGCCGGCGGCGAACTGAATCTCGGCCATGCTGTGGAACGCCCGGCGCAGGCCGTCCCAGGCATAAGGCGAAACACTGTAGTCGAGCACGGCAGAGCCGTCGCTGCGCAATTCGACGTTGCCGCCGGGGCTGTCCGGGTGGAAGCCGTCGCGCATCAACGCCAGCATGGCATGGGTGTAGGGCAGCTGGGACATGCGCAAGGCGTTCTCGGTGCCGTACCCGCCCAAGAGCGTGGCGGCGAGGGCCGGGTGCAGGGGCGGAACTTCGAGCTTGTAGGACATTTTGCCCGTGGTCCCGTCCTGCCATTGGAAATGATCGGAGTAGATTGACTGCGGCGCGCCGTAGAACGGGTTGATGACCTCGTCGAACTGCCCGGCGGACGTGTTCACCAGATGCAGGAACGTGCGTTTGCCCAGGCGCCCGTGCGGGTCCGGTGCATCGGAGCGCAGCAGCAGCCCGGGGCTGTTGATACCGCCGCCGGCCAACACGTAGTGCCGCGCCCTGACGCTGATGCGCCGCCCCGTCGGTGCCACGCAGCGGGCATCCATGGCCAGGCACTCCAGGCCGACGACGGCGTCGTTCTTGATCGTCAGCCGTTCGGCCCGGGCCAGGTAAAGCAGCGCGCCTCCCTTGTCCAGGGTGGCCGGGATGGTGGTGACCAGCATCGATTGCTTGGCGTTGGTCGGGCAGCCCATGCCGCAGTAACCCAGGTTCCAGCAGCCGCGGACATTGCGCGGGATGACATGCCAGCTGTAGCCCAAGTGTTCGCAACCTTTGCGGATCACGTCGTTGTTGGCATTGGGCGGAATCAGCCACGGTGCCACGCCCAGGCGTTGCTCCATGCGTTCGAACCAGGGGGCCATCTCGGCGGGGTCGTGCCCCTTGACGTTGTGCTCGGCGGCCCAGTGCTCAAGGGTTGGCGCGGGAGTGCGGAAGCTGGAAGTCCAGTTGATCAGTGTGGTCCCGCCCACCGCTCGCCCCTGCAGGATGGTGATGGCGCCGTCCTTGCTCATGCGCCCGAGGCCTTCCTGGTACAGGCTGCTGTAGGCCTGGTCCTCCAGGAGCTTGAAGTCGCTGCTGGTCTTGAGCGGGCCTTCCTCGATCAGCAACACGTGATAGCCGGCGGCGCTGAGGATTTCGGCCGTGGTACCACCGCCGGCGCCGCTGCCGACGATAGCCACGTCCGCTTCCAGGACCAGGTCCTGGGTCAACTCGGCGCCGTTGTAAGTGGTCCAGCCATGGGCCAGGCCTTCGCGGAAGGGATCGGGTACGGGCATGTTCGAGGGCTCTTATTGTTATGACTTTTCGATGAATAACCCTGTAGGAGCGGGCTTGGGGGGCTGGCTTTCAGATACTTGGCGGCCCCGGATACCCACAATGCGCCCAGGCCTCGGGCCGGCTGTACCAGGCCATCATCACCATTTGCAGCAACGAGCTGTGACCCTGGCGCAGCAGGTCCAGCGAGCTGTCTTGCCAGCGGGCGAGGAACTGGCGGATGTCCTCGGCGCGGGCGTTTTCCCACGACCCCCAGATACCCGTCAGCGGTCCACGGGTGACGCCCAGGGTGAGCACGTCGAACAGTTGGTGGGCGAGCTTGAGCATGGGCGGGGACAGGTGGGCCAGGCCGGTGTCCAGGTTTCGCAGGGTCGCGTCGCTGGCGGCAAGGAGTTGTCCGGCAGTCACTGCGCCGTCCAGCATCACGGGGATGAGGCTGCGCAAAAGCGGCAGGTCGTTCTCACGCAGCGCCATCAGGCCATGGGCCGGTTGGCTGGGCGAGCAACCGCTGAGGCTGGCCCCCAAGCCTGCGGTGGTCAGGAACAGGCTGCTGCCGAGGCTGAATTTCAGCAGGCCGCGCCTTGACAGCGTGGGAGTGTCGGTAAGGCTTGGGTTCATTAGGGTGATCACTCGGCAAGATGTGCGTCAGCGGACAAACAGCTTCTGGATCAGTTTCTGCAAGGGCTTGCCGTAGGGCGGATAAATCAGCTTCGCCGCGTTGAAGCGCTGTTTGGTCAGCACGCCCTTGGCCTTGCTGAAGGTCAGGAAACCCTCGTGCCCGTGGTAATGCCCCATGCCTGAGGCGCCGATTCCGCCGAACGGCATGTCGTCCTGGGCGACGTGCAACAACGTGTCGTTCAGGCAGACGCCACCGGAGTGGGTTTCCTGGAGCACGCGCTGCTGTTCGGCTTTGTCGTAGCCAAAATAGTAGAGGGCCAGCGGGCGGGGCCGCCGGTTGATATAGGCAAAGGCCTGGTCGAGGTTTTCGTAGGGCACGATGGGCAGCAGCGGACCGAAGATTTCGTCCTGCATGACGGTCATGTCGTCGCTGACGTTGAGCAGCAGGCTGTGGGCCATGCGGCGGCCCTGGTTCTTTTCGAACAGCTCGATCAGCAACGCGCCCTTGCTGGTGGCATCGCTGATATAGCCGTTGAGCCGCGCCAGCTGGCGTTCGTTGATGATGGCGGTGTAGTCCGGATTGTCCGCCAGGGTCGGGTAAAACCGGCGAACCGCCTCGCGATAGGCTTCAACGAATTCACCGACGCGGTTCTGCGGCACCAGCACGTAGTCTGGTGCCACGCAGGTTTGCCCGGCGTTCAGGGTCTTGCCGAAGGCGATGCGCTCGGCGGCGTCCTTGGCAGGCACATCGATTGACACGATGGCCGGTGACTTTCCGCCCAGCTCAAGGGTCACCGGGGTCAGGTTTTCGGCGGCGGCGCGCATCACGTGCTTGCCGATGCTGGTGGCGCCGGTGAACAACAGATGATCGAAAGGCAGCCTGGAAAAGGCCATGCCGACGTCGGCCTCGCCCAGCACCACGCAGACCAGGTCCTGGGGAAACACCCGTGCCAGCAATCGCTTGAGCAGCAACCCGGTGGCCGGGGTCGACTCGCTGAGTTTGAGCATCACTCGGTTGCCCGCCGACAGCGCTCCCACCAGGGGGCCGATGGCCAGGAACAGCGGATAATTCCAAGGCACGATGACACCGACCACGCCCAGCGGCTGGTACACCACCTTGGCTGACGCCGGCTGGAAGGCCAGGCCGACGTTGCGTCGGGAGGGTTTCATCCAGCCCTTGAGGTGCCTGCTGGCGTAATGGATGCCTTGCAGGCTGGGCATCAACTCGGCCAGCAGGGTTTCGTCGGCGCTGCGGTGGCTGAAATCCTGGCTGATGGCGTCGACCAAGGCCTGCCGTTCGTTGCTCAAGACCTCATGCAGCGCCTTGAGCCATTGCCGGCGTTGTTCGGCCGCAGGCATCGGATGGGCGGCGCAGGCTTGGCGCTGGGCATCGAAGAGGGCGAGCAGTTCGCCCGGTTGTAGCTCGGACTCTTGCAGATAAGCGACGTCGGCAGGCATTTTCGGCCCCGGATTATTATTGGAGTGGGTGCTTTTTAGAGCTTAAGCTCTAAAAAGTCAAATGGCATCCGTAACGGACTTTTGGGGTTGTGCTGTGACCGATAGGTCGTAAGATGCCTTTCAATGCCTTCGTCGAATTAAAGTCCAAATCATGGCCCCACGAATAAAAACCAGCGAGCGCATCGTGCAAAACAGCCTGGAGCTGTTCAACCAGCAGGGCGAGCGCAGTGTCAGCACGAACCACATTGCCGCCCATATGGACATGTCGCCAGGCAACCTCTATTACCACTTCCCCAACAAGCAGGCGATCATCGCCGTGCTGTTCAGTGAATACGAGAACCTGGTGGACAGCTTCCTGCGTCCTCCCCAGGGGCGTGCGGCCACGGTGGAGGACAAGCGTTTCTATTTGCAGGAGCTGCTGGCCGCGATGTGGCGCTACCGCTTCCTGCACCGGGACCTGGAGCACCTGCTCGACAGCGATCCGGACCTGGCCGCGCGCTACCGGCGATTTTCCCAGCGCAGCCTGATCCACGGCACCGCGATCTACGAAGGCTTCGTCGCCGCCGGCATCCTGAAGATGGACCGCGTGCAGATCGAATCCCTGACGCTCAACGCCTGGATCATCCTCACCTCGTGGGTGCGGTTCTTGTGTACCACGCGGGAGAATTTCAGCCACCTGAGCGAACAGGCCATCAAGCGTGGCGTGTACCAGGTGTTGGTGCTGGAAGCCGGTTTCGTGACCGACGAGGCCCGCGAGGCGGTGGATGCGCTGTTCAAGGAGTTTTATGTTCCACTGGCCCAGACCCTGGAGGACGGGCAGTAGGCCCAAACCCAAGGATTGGACTTTCGATTTCACAGGAGCTCACCATGCCGATTGCGCAACTCATCAGCCCTCAAGCCCTCGAACAGAAGCGATCACAGCCCGGGTGGGTGATCCTCGATTGTCGCTTTGCCCTGGAAGACCCGGATTACGGCCAGCGCAGTTATGCCGAGGGCCATATTGCCGGTGCGTCGTACGCGGACCTTGAGCGTGACCTGAGCGGGCCGGTGACCAAGGGCGTGACCGGACGTCATCCGCTGCCCGAGCCCGGGGCGCTGATAGAGCGCCTCCAAGCCTGGGGTATCGGCAACGACAGCGAGATCGTGCTCTACGACGATGGCCCCGGCGCCTACGCTGCGCGCGCCTGGTGGCTACTGGCCTGGCTGGGTAAGCGCGAGGGTGTGTTTATCCTCGACGGCGGACTCAAGGCCTGGCACGCCGCCGGCTTGCCCCTGAGCCTCGATCCGCCTCCCGCCCGTCGCGGAACGTTCAGCGGCGCACCGGACGCCACCCTGCTGCTCGACGCACAAGCACTGCAACAACGCCTGGGTCAATCGGACATGACCCTGCTGGACGCCCGGGCGTTGCCGCGCTTCAAGGGCGAAGTCGAGCCGATCGACCCGATAGCCGGGCATATCCCGGGGGCGCAGTGCGCCGCTTTTACTGACAACCTGGGGGGCGACGGGCGTTTCCTGCCGGCCGATCAGCTCAAGCAGCGTTTCGCCGAAAAACTGGACGGACGCTCACCCTCCGCGCTCGTGGCTTATTGCGGCTCTGGCGTAACGGCGTGCCATAACCTCTTTGCGTTGTGCCTGGCCGGGTATCCCCTGGGGAAACTGTACGCGGGTTCGTGGAGTGAATGGATCAACGATCCCCAGCGAGGCGTGGCGACAGGGGAATAAGCGGTAGGGGGCTTGCTTGCGAGCAAGCTTCGCTGCCACCGGGGATTGTTTTGTCGGCGAATTCTACGCCCGCCCATGCCCCAGGCTGGCCAGCCAATGGGGGATTCGTCGTTCCAGGTAGTACCCCGGGCGCCGCAAGGAGCCTTCGACGAATCCCACGTGTCCACCCCGCGCATGCAGTTCGAGTCGGGTAGAAGCGGATAACTCGCCGGGTTCGGGCAGGCTGTGGGGAAATACGAAGGGGTCGTCGGCGGCCTGGATGACCAGCGTTGGCGTATTGATTCCACCCAGGAAATAACGGCTGGAGGCACGACGGTAATAGTCCGCCGCATCCGAGAAACCGTGCAGTGGAGCCGTAACCCGGCCATCGAAATCCCAGAAGGTCCGCATGTTCTCCAGGGGGCCCAGTGCCGTGAGGGTTTGCAGCCCCTCGTGACGCCCGTCGTGCTGGAACTTGTGCTGTTTGTTGCGCACGTAGGCCACCAGCGACCGCATGAAATGCGCTTGGTAGAACCTGGAAAACCCTTGGCCGATGCGGTCCGCGCACTGGTCGAGGCGAAAGGGGACCGAAACGGCCACCGCGCCTTGCAACTGGCTGTCGCGGCCGGTTTCCCCCAGGTGTTTGAGCAGCACATTGCCGCCCAATGAATAACCCACCGCAAACAACGGAGCCAAGGGCCGGCGGGCTCGCAGGTGAGTGATGGCGGCCGCCAGGTCTTCGCTGACGCCAGAGTGATAGCTGCGCGGCAGCAGGTTCGGCTCGCCCGAGCAGCCGCGCCAGTTCAGCGCGACACTGGCCCACCCCTGGTTGCCGAGGGCTTGTTGCAGGCCCGCCACATACGGCGAGTTGGATGAGCCGGTCAGCCCGTGAAGCACCAACACCACCGGGGCCTTGACGCTGTGGGGGCCGTGCCAGTCGAGGTCGAGGAAGTCCCCGTCTTCCAACCACAGCCGCTCGCGCTCGCGCTCGATGGGAGTGGTTTTGCGCCATAGGGGGCCCCACAAGGTTTGCAAGTGTGGATTGCCAAGACCCAGGGCGGGGACGAAATGTTCAGGGGCGGCAGGCACGATCACTCTCGATGCATGGGCGGCCGGTCAGTCAGTGTCCTTTGTCAAACGCTGCCACAAGGCGTAATACACCCGTCCGGACTTCTGCTCGCGATGCAGGCGCCAATTTCCCGGCAAGCCCAATGTGGACGGGGCGGTCTCGCTTTCAGTGTAGACCCATGCATCGTCGGCCAGCCAGTGGCGCTCTTCGAGCAAGGTACACACCGTCGGCAACAGGTCCTGGTTGAAAGGCGGGTCGAGGAACACCAGGTCGAAGAGAGTCGCCGGCTGGCTGTCGAGGTAGCGCAACGCGTCGGCGGTCTGCACCTGGCCCACAGTGCAACGCAGCGTGCCCAGGTGTTCTTTCAGGCTGGACACCGCCAGGCTGCTGGCGTCCAGCGCCTGGCCCATGGCGGCGCCACGGGACAACGCTTCGAGAAACAAGGCGCCACTGCCGGCAAACGGGTCGAGCACCCGGGCACCCGCTACATAGGGCGCCAACCAGTTGAACAGGGTTTCGCGCACCCGGTCCGGAGTGGGGCGCAGGCCGGGAGCGTCAGGGAAGCTCAGGCGCCGGCTGCGCCATTCACCGCCGATGATGCGCAACTGGTTCACGCCATTGTGGGTGGGTTTCTTGCTGGAATTCGATGAACGGGCCATTAATGCTCCGGGACGCCGAGCGGTTGCTCGGCAGGTTTGTCAGAAGGGGCCGGCAGCGGTTTCTGCGCAACGGTCGGGCCGGCGGTGACGATGACCATTTTGTCCGTGCTCAAATGTTTGTTCAGGGCCGCCTTGACCTGCTCTACGGTCAGCGTCTGGGATTGCCGCATGAAATCTTCCAGGTAGCTCAGTGGCAGGTCATAGAAACCCATGGCGCCGAGCTGGCCGACGATGTCGCCGTTGCTGGCGGTAGACAGGGGAAAGCTGCCGGCCAGCTCACGCTTGGCGTCGTCGAGTTCTTTCTGGGTCGGGCCGTTCTGCAAGTAGTCGGCGAACACGTCCTGCACCAGTTTCAACGTGCCCTCGCTCATTTCGGCGCGGGTTTGCAGGTTGATCATGAAGGGGCCGCGGGCCTGCATCGGTGTGAAACCGGAGTACACGCCGTAGGTCAGCCCGCGCTTTTCCCGGACCTCGGACATCAGGCGCGTGCCGAACCCGCCGCCGCCGAGGATCTGGTTGCCCAGGGACACGGCGGCGTAATCCGGGTCGTCCCGGTCGATGCCCAACTGGGCCAGCAGCAGGCTGGTCTGCTTGGACGGAAACTCGATATGGCCGACGCTCGGGCTCGGTTCCACTGGCGCTGGGGTTTTTGCCAATGCCGGGCCTTTGGGGAGCGCGGCGGATACCTGGCTGGCAATCGCTTCGGCCTCGGCGCGGGACAGGTCGCCCACCAGTGCAATCACCGCGTTGCCGGCCGTGTAGGCCTTGGCGTGGAAGGCCCGCAACTGAGCCAGCGTAATCGGCGGGATGCTCTCGGCGGTGCCGTCGCTGGAGTGGGCATACGGATGGTCTCCGTACAGGCGCTTCATCAGTTCCAGGCCCGCCAGCTTGCCGGGGTTCTGTTTCTGGTATTCGAAGCCCGCCAGCATCTGGTTCTTGATGCGGGCGAAGGAGTCGGCGGGGAAGGTCGGCTTGCCGACGACTTCGGCGAACAGCTTCAGGGCCGGCTCACGCTTGTCCACTGCGCTGAGGCTGCGCAGCGACGCCAGGGCCATGTCCCGCAGCGCACCGTTGCCGAAGTCTGCGCCGAGGCTTTCGAACCCTTGGGCGATGGCGCCGACATCCTTGCCCGCCACGCCTTCGTTGAGCATGGCGTTGGTCAGCAGCGCCAGGCCGGGCGTGGTGCCGTCCTGGCTGCTGCCGGCGGCGAAGGTCAGGCGCAGGTCGAACATTGGCAATTCCCGCGCCTCGACGAACAGGACCTTGGTGCCGTCTGCGGTCTTCCAGGTCTGTACGTCGAGCTGGCGATGGCTGGGCGCCTTGTCGTCCAGTTCAGCCAGCGATTGCAGTTTGTTGCCGGACTTGGCGTTGTCCAGGGCCTGGCTGGCCGTCACGCTCGCGGTGGGCGCCAGGTAGAAGGCCAGGGACCCGGCCACGGCCATGACGGCCACGCCGATCAATACCAGGCGCGATGATTTACGCTCACTCATGAGCCTTTTCCTCGGGCAGGATGTGGGCAACGCTCAGGCGCGAGCGGGTGAAATACAGCTGGGCTGCCTTCTGGATGTCTTGCGGGGTCACGCTTTGCAGCTCGGCGAGCTCGGTGTCCATCAGCTTCCAGGACAAACCGACGGTTTCCAGCTGGCCAATGGCTGTGGCCTGGCTGGTGATCGAATCGCGTTCGTACACCAGGCCGGCAATGACCTGGGCGCGTACACGCTCCAGCTCCTCGGCTGTAGGGGCAGTGGTCTTCAGCTGGTCGAGCAGGCGCCACAGGCCGGCTTCGGCCTGCGCCATGGTCTTGTTTTTCTGGGTATTGGGTGCAGCCGACAACGTGAACAACGAATCGCCACGGGTGTAGGCGTCGTAGCTCGACGAACCGCCCGATACCAGTTCTTCACCGCGCTCCAGCTGGGTCGGGATCCGGCCGCTGTAGCCGCCGTCCAGCAAGGCCGAGATCAGCCGCAGGGCGTTGACCAGGCGCTTGTCCGTCGCCGTGGCGATGCTGGGCACGTTGAAGGCCAGCATCAGGCTCGGCAGTTGCGTCTGCACATGCAGGGTGATCTGGCGTTCCCCCGGCTCGGCCAGCTCCAGCGGGATTTTCGCCGAAGGCACGTCGCGCCGGGCGATAGGGCCGAAATAACGCTGGGCCAGGGTCTTGACCTCGTCCGGCGTCACATCGCCGACCACCACCAGGGTCGCGTTGTTCGGCACATACCAGGATTCGTACCAGCGACGCAGTTCGGTTACGGTCATCCGGTCCAGGTCGGCCATCCAGCCGATGGTCGGCGTGTGGTAGCCGCTGGCCGGGTAGGCCATGGCCTTGAAACGCTCGAACGCCTTGGACATCGGCTTGTCGTCGGTGCGCAGGCGGCGCTCTTCCTTGATCACCTCGATCTCGCGGCTAAACTCCTCCGGCGGCAGGCGCAGGCTGGCCATGCGGTCGGCTTCCAGCTCGAAGGCGACGCCCAGGCGATCCCGGGCCAGTACCTGGTAATAGGCGGTGAAATCGTCGCTGGTGAAGGCATTTTCTTCGGCGCCCAGGTCGCGCAGGATCAACGAGGCCTCGCCGGGGCCGACCTTCTCGCTGCCCTTGAACATCATGTGTTCCAGGGCGTGGGACAACCCGGTCTGGCCAGGTGTCTCATAGCTGGAGCCGACCTTGTACCAGACCTGGGAGACCACCACCGGGGCCCGATGATCCTCGCGCACCACGACCTTCAGGCCGTTGTCGAGGGTAAATTCATGGGTGGGTTGTGGGTCGGCAGCCAGGACTGAGAAGGGCAGGCAGACTGTGCTGAGCAGCAGGCCTGCAGCGCGGCGGGCAAGGGCATTCATTCGTGTTTAAACCTGTTGGGCGGCCCGCTAGGTCTTAGCGTCGGCGGGCGAGAGGGTGCTAGGATAACGGTCCGTTTTACTGGCGGCCACGCCTATCGGGCCTTTTGTCGGCCCGGGGTTGTCCGGGTTTTTCGCAGAAGCAGCGGGTTTGTCCGTTGATCCCTGCGTTTTCGCCGATGATGCCGTGCCAGTCCTGAGTAAAAAACGACCGCGGGGTGTCCTGGGGACATTTCGACAATCTGTTGCGCGTGAACAAGCTGGATGAAACGCAGTCTGTTCAGCATCGAATATTTATCACCGAGGCGCCCCGTGGCGCGTCGCTACCGTGAGATAGCCGTCCTCCATGTTTGGTTCCAACGACGACAAGAAGACCCCAGCTGCGGCTGGCGAGAAAAAAGGCCTGTTCGGATGGCTGCGCAAGAAGCCGCAGGAAACCGTCGTCGAACAGCCACAACCGACGCTTGAGCCCGCTGCCGAACAGGTGGTCGAAGAGGCCGCGCCCATCGTCCTGCCGCTGGCCGAGCCGGTGCTGCAACCGGTCGAGCCGGAGCCTGCCACCGAGCCGCTGGTCGAACAACCCTCGGCCCAGCCCGCCGAACACGCCACCTGGCTGACCCTGCCGGTGGCGGAAGAACCGGTGGCGCTGGTTGAAGACGCCCAGGCCCCGCACATCACTCCGCCGATTCCGCCTCTGGTGCAACCTGTTGCGGTGGTGCCTGTGGAGCCGGTTGTCGAGGCACCGGTGCAAGCCCGCGCCCCGGCGGCTCCCGCGCCTATCGTCGAGCCAGAACCCGCTGCGCTCGAAGTGCCTGCCCTTGCCGAGCCTGCGCGCCCGGCGGAGCAGGGCAAGGTCGGCTTCTTCGCCCGCCTCAAGCAAGGCCTGTCCAAGACCAGCGCCAGTATCGGCGAAGGCATGGCGAGCCTGTTCCTGGGCAAGAAGGTCATCGATGACGAATTGCTGGACGACCTCGAAACCCGCCTGCTGACGGCCGATGTCGGTGTCGAGGCCACTTCGGTGATCATCCAGAGCCTGACGCAGAAAGTGGCGCGCAAGCAGCTGACCGATGCCGATGCGCTGTACAAATCCCTGCAAGGCGAGCTGACCAGCATGCTCAAGCCCGTTGAGCAGCCGCTGGTGATCGCTTCGCAGAACAAGCCGTTCGTGATCCTGGTGGTGGGCGTCAATGGCGCCGGCAAGACCACCACCATCGGCAAACTGGCCAAGAAGCTGCAACTGGAAGGCAAGAAAGTCATGCTCGCCGCCGGCGACACCTTCCGCGCCGCTGCCGTCGAACAACTGCAAGTGTGGGGCGAACGCAACAAGATCCCGGTGATCGCCCAGCACACCGGCGCCGATTCCGCCTCGGTGATCTTCGACGCCGTGCAGGCCGCCAAGGCCCGCGGCATCGATGTGCTGATCGCCGACACGGCCGGTCGCCTGCACACCAAAGACAACCTGATGGAAGAGCTGAAGAAAGTCCGCCGGGTGATCGGCAAGCTCGACGCCGACGCACCCCACGAGGTGCTGTTGGTGCTGGACGCCGGCACCGGCCAGAACGCCATCAACCAGGCCAAGCAGTTCAACCAGACCGTCGAACTGACCGGCCTGGCCCTGACCAAGCTCGATGGCACGGCCAAGGGCGGGGTGATTTTCGCCCTGGCCAAGCAATTCGGCCTGCCGATTCGCTACATCGGCGTGGGCGAGAGCATTGACGACCTGCGTACCTTCGAAGCCGAGCCCTTTGTCCAGGCACTGTTCGCCGAGCGGGAGCACTCATGATTCGTTTCGAACAGGTCGGCAAACGCTATCCGAACGGTCACGTCGGCCTGCATGAGCTGAGCTTTCGGGTCCGTCGGGGCGAGTTTCTGTTTGTCACCGGCCACTCTGGCGCCGGTAAAAGCACCTTGCTGCGCCTGTTGCTGGCGATGGAGCGACCCACCAGCGGCAAGCTGCTGCTGGCCGGCCAGGACCTGAGCACCATCAGCAACGCCCAGATCCCGTTCCTGCGACGGCAGATCGGCGTGGTGTTCCAGAATCACCAGCTGCTGTTCGATCGCACCGTATTCAACAACGTGGCGTTGCCGTTGCAGATCCTGGGCTTGTCCAAGGCCGAGATCGGCAAGCGTGTGGATTCGGCCCTGGAGCGCGTGGCCTTGTCGGACAAGGCCGAGTTGTACCCGGGCGACCTGTCCACCGGCCAGCAACAGCGCGTCGGCATCGCCCGCGCCATTGTCCACCGCCCGGCCCTGCTGCTGGCGGACGAACCCACCGGTAACCTCGACCCGCGTCTGGCGGCGGAAATCATGGGCGTATTCGAAGACATCAACCGTTTGGGCACCAGCGTGCTGATCGCCAGTCACGACCTGGCGTTGATCGCTCGCATGCGTCACCGCATGCTCACCTTGCAGCGCGGTCGATTGATCGGTGACGGGGAGGCTGGCGTATGAGCGCGACCCGCAGCCCGAAAGTGGCCGAGCGTGTGGCCCCGAAGGCCTCCGACCCGCAGCCACAGAAGAAAAAGCGCGATGACGACGACGGCCCGGACTTCGCCACACTGTTCAGCGCCTGGATCGAAAGCCACCGTGCCAGCTTGCTCGACAGTCTGCGGCGCCTGGGCAAGCAACCCATCGGCAGCTTCTTTACCTGCATGGTGATGGCCGTGGCGCTGAGCTTGCCCATGGGGTTGTCATTACTGCTGAATAATGTCGAGCGCCTGGGGGGATCCTGGCAGCGCGCGGCGCAGATTTCCCTGTACCTGCAGCTGGAGGCGACGCCCGGCGAAGGCCAGGCCCTGCGCGAGCAGATCAAGGCCATGCCAGGGGTGGCCGACGCCGAATACATTGGCCGCGACCAGGCGCTGGAGGAATTCCAGCAGCAGTCCGGCCTGGGCGAAGCCCTCCGGGAATTGCCGGAAAACCCTCTGCCGGGTGTGGTGCTGGTGACGCCGAAGGAAGTCGACAAACCGACCCTTGAAGCATTAAGACAAAGACTTTCCGAATTGCCCAAGGTACAACAGGCGCAACTTGATCTAGTCTGGGTCGAGCGTCTTGCCGCGATCCTCAAGCTGGGCGACCGGTTTGTCTTCGGGCTGACGGTGTTGCTGGTTTCTGCATTACTTTTGGTGATAGGCAATACCATTCGTCTTCATATTGAAAACCGCCGCACCGAGATAGAAGTGATTAAACTCGTCGGCGGCACGGACAGTTACGTACGCAGGCCCTTCCTTTATATGGGCGCGCTGTATGGCTTCGGTGCCGGGATCCTGTCCTGGGGTGTATTGGCGTTCGGCCTGGACTGGCTGAACGATGCGGTAGTGGGGCTGGCCGGTTTGTATGGCAGCGATTTCTCGCTGGCCGGCGTGCCGGTCGCCGACGGTCTGTCACTCTTGCTAGGGGCGGTGCTGTTGGGTTATATCGGTGCATGGATTGCGGTAGCACGCCACCTGCGGGAGCTTGCACCAAAATAGTATTTTTTTGCGCGTATTGACCTTTCAATTTTTGTGGGAACTTGCCTGGCGGTTCCCGGTCAATTTTCGCAGTGCTGAACTGCACGAGTTATGTGAGTCGGAGGTTTTTTCGTATGACCACTTCTTTGCAACCTGCTTATGCCTTGGTCCCGGGTGCGAACCTGGAGGCCTATGTGCACACGGTGAACAGCATTCCATTGCTGACGCCCGAGCAGGAGCGTGAACTGGCCGAGAGTCTCTACTATGAGCAGGATCTTGAGGCGGCTCGGCAGATGGTGCTCGCCCACCTGCGTTTTGTCGTACACATTGCCCGCAGCTACTCCGGCTACGGGCTGGCCCAGGCCGACCTGATCCAGGAAGGCAACGTAGGCCTGATGAAGGCGGTCAAGCGTTTCAACCCGGAAATGGGCGTGCGCCTGGTGTCGTTTGCGGTGCACTGGATCAAGGCGGAAATCCACGAGTTCATCCTGCGCAACTGGCGCATCGTGAAAGTCGCGACCACCAAGGCCCAGCGCAAGCTGTTCTTCAACCTGCGCAGCCAGAAGAAGCGCCTGGCCTGGTTGAACAACGAGGAAGTCCATCGCGTGGCGGAAAGCCTGGGCGTGGAACCTCGGGAAGTGCGCGAGATGGAAAGCCGCCTGACCGGCCAGGACATGGCCTTCGACCCGGCTGCCGAAGCGGACGACGACAGCGCTTTCCAGTCGCCGGCCAACTACCTGGAAGACCACCGGTACGATCCGGCGCGTCAACTGGAGGATGCCGACTGGAGCGACAGCTCCAACAGCAGCCTGCACGAAGCGCTGGAAGTGCTGGACGAGCGTAGTCGCGACATCCTCTACCAGCGTTGGCTGGCCGAGGAAAAAGCCACGCTGCACGACCTGGCGCAGAAGTACAACGTGTCGGCCGAGCGGATTCGCCAGCTTGAAAAGAGCGCGATGAACAAGCTCAAGGTATCGATCGCCGCCTGACGGCGACAGCGGCATGAAAAACGCCCCGATCAGTGATGGTCGGGGCGTTTTTGTTTGTGTTCTAAAAAACACAACGGACTCTGTGGGACTCTCCAGCAAGGCGTCAGCAGTGTTTGGCTACTGAGCCCACGGCGCTGGCCGCCGATGGTCGAGTTCCAGCAGATAACTGTCGCCCCCCAACTGGCTCATCTGCTGGCGAATCCAGCTCGCGCGCCGCAGCACATAAGGGCTCGGCCGGCTGGCGCTCCACGCGCGGGGGTTGGGCAGTACGGCCGCCAGCAGGCTGGCCTGTTGCCGGGACAAGGCGCTGGCACCTGTCCGGAAATGATGTCGCGCCGCGGCTTCGGCGCCGAACACCCCGTCATCCCACTCGACGCTGTTGAGGTACACCTCGAGGATCCGCTGCTTGGGCCAGAACACCTCGATCAGTGCGGTGAACCAGGCTTCCAGGCCCTTGCGCAGCCAACTGCGGCCCGACCACAGGAACAGGTTCTTGGACACTTGCTGGCTGAGGGTGCTGGCGCCGCGAATCGAACCGCCGCGCCCGTTGTGGGCAAACGCGGCCTGGATCGCGCTGATGTCGAACCCCCAGTGTTCGGGGAATTTCTGATCCTCACCGGCAATCACCGCCACCTTGAGGCTGTCGGAGATCTGGTCCCAGGGCTGCCAGGTGCGTTGCAGGTCAATCGGCTCGCCGTCAAACCACGATTCGACCTTGCGCTCGATCATCAGCGTCGTGAACGGTGGGGGTACTACGCGAAACAGCAGCACCAGGACAACGCTGCCAACGGCGAACCAGAGCAGGGCCTTGAGGAATCGTCGAAACAATGTACGCAGCATAGAGATGGCTTGGCCGAACCGGTCGAGCGGGCCATTATACAGACCCTGTCGACCGAGTCTGAGTGGAGTTCTCATGCTGCGTAGCTTTCTGATGCTGGCTGCTTTTTTTGGCTTCACGGGCGTGGCGCTGGGCGCATTCGCCGCCCATGGCCTGAAAAACCGCTTGAGCGCCGATTACCTGGCGATTTTCCACACCGGTGTCACCTACCAACTGGTGCACACTCTCGCATTGCTGGGCGTCGCGCTGCTGGCCACACATATTCCCGGACGCATTGTCACCTGGGCCGGGGTTTCATTTGTGATCGGCATCCTGTTGTTCTCCGGCAGCCTGTATCTGTTGACCCTTACAGGTGTTACCAAGTTGGGCATGATCACACCCTTGGGCGGCGTGGCCTTCCTGATCGGTTGGTTGTGCCTGGGCATCGCCGCTTGGCGCCTGCAGCTTGCCGCTTGAAGCTTGTCGCTCGTAGCTGACCAAGGGACTTGGGTCCCCCAGACTGATCGGGCTAGAATGCCAGCCCCAAAAAATGATGGCGGCATCCGGCATGCGCATTCAATTGAACGGCGAACCCTTTGAACTGCCCGACGGTGAAACCGTTGCGGCCCTGCTGACCCGTCTGGAACTGACCGGACGCCGCGTCGCGGTGGAACTCAATCTGGATATCGTCCCGCGCAGCCAACACGCCGAGACTGCGTTGAACGACGGCGACAGCGTCGAAGTGGTCCACGCCATTGGCGGCGGCTAGACCGTCGGCTTCACAGCATTTCGCAAGAACCTCACCCCTACAGAGGATTTCCCATGAGCATCGTTCGTAGCGACAAGCCCTTCGTCCTGGCCGGTCGTACCTACCAGTCGCGTTTGCTGGTAGGCACCGGCAAGTACCGCGACATGGAAGAAACCCGCCTGGCCATCGAGGCCTCGGGCGCAGAGATCGTGACCGTCGCCGTCCGCCGGACCAACATTGGCCAGAACCCGGGCGAGCCGAACCTGCTGGATATCCTGCCGCCGGATCGCTACACCATCCTGCCGAACACCGCCGGTTGCTTCGATGCCATCGAGGCCGTGCGCACCTGCCGCCTGGCCCGTGAGCTGCTCGACGGCCATAACCTGGTGAAGCTGGAAGTGCTGGCGGACCAGAAGACCCTGTTTCCCAACGTGATCGAAACCCTCAAGGCCGCCGAAACCCTGGTCAAGGAAGGTTTCGACGTGATGGTGTACACCAGCGATGATCCGATCATTGCGCGTCAATTGGCGGAAATCGGCTGCATCGCGGTCATGCCGCTGGCTGGCCTGATCGGCACTGGCCTGGGGATCTGCAACCCTTACAACCTGCAGATCATCCTGGAAGAAGCCAAGATCCCGGTGCTGGTGGATGCCGGTGTCGGTACCGCCTCCGACGCGACCATTGCCATGGAGCTGGGTTGCGAAGCCGTGTTGATGAACTCCGCCATCGCCCATGCCCAGCAACCGATCCTGATGGCCGAAGCCATGAAGCACGCCATCGTGGCAGGTCGCCTGGCTTACCTGGCCGGTCGCATGCCGAAAAAACTTTACGCCAGCGCCTCCTCGCCGCTGGATGGTCTGATCAAGTAAGAGCCATTGATGACTGAATCGAACGACACGCCTGTCCTGCCGGAAGAAGGCGAAGAGCGCCAACACCGCCGCATCAAGAGTTTCGTGATGCGCGCCGGGCGTATGACTGAAGGCCAGCAACGCGGCCTGGAGCAGGGCGCACCGCTGTTCGTGCTGCCCTTGGCCGATGCGCCGGTGGATTTTGACCAGGTGTTTGGCCGTTCGGCCCCGCGCTCGCTGGAAATCGGCTTCGGCATGGGCCACTCGCTGCTGGAGATGGCTGCGGCCGCGCCGGAGCAGGATTTCATTGGTGTGGAAGTCCACCGTCCCGGTGTCGGCGCGCTGCTCAACGGCGTGCTGACCCAAGGGCTGACCAACCTGCGGGTCTACGATTGCGACGCCATCGAAGTGCTCAACCGTTGTGTGGCCGACAACAGCCTCGACCGGCTGATGCTGTTCTTTCCGGACCCTTGGCACAAAAGCCGTCACCACAAGCGCCGTATCGTCCAGGCGTCGTTCGCCGAGCTGGTGCGCAGCAAGTTGAAGGTCGGCGGTGTGCTGCACATGGCCACCGACTGGGAGCCCTACGCCGAATACATGCTGGAAGTGATGAACGTCGCCCCGGGCTATCGCAACCTGGCCGAGGACGGCAAATGCGTCCCACGCCCGGCCGAACGGCCGATCACCAAGTTCGAGCGCCGTGGCGAACGGCTTGGGCATGGGGTTTGGGATTTGAAGTTCGAGAAGCTGGCTTAAACATCACGCAATACCCAATGTGGGAGCTGGGCTTCTGTGGGAGCAAGGCTTGCCCGCGATAGCAGCGCCTCGGTATCGACTCGGTACCGAGTCGCCTGCATCGCGAGCAAGCCTTGCTCCCACAAAGCTCGCTCCCACAGCTGTTTTAGGTTGTGGCCGGATCAGCGCCGATCCGCCACCACCCCAATCAGCACCAACACCACCAGCAACACCGGTGCCAGGCTGTAGTTGTTGAACTGGCTCAAGCCCCGGACGACCCAGGGCGTGGCATAGATCAGCGCGGCACCGCTGCCGATCATGCACAGCAGGGCGATCAGCGGGACGCGCAAGGCGCCGGCGATGCTGCCCAGGCGCTGTTCGATCCAGCCCTTGATGTCGGCGCCAAACAGCACCAGCAGGCAACCGACCAGGGCCAGGGAGATTTCCGACAGGTTGCTGCGGCTCCAGCGGGACACGGTGGCGAGCAGGTCGAGTACCAGATCCATTCGATTTCCTTGTGTTGATCAGCTCAGAAACTTCTGCAGCAGGTCGTTGAGAAACAGTTGCCCGCGTTCGGTGGCCGCCAGACGTGACGGTTCGACCTGCAACAACCCGCTTTGTTCGGCCTCGCGCCGGCCTTCGGCGAGGCTTTGCAGGGGCAGTCCCGTGCGCTCCGGGTAGAGCCGCGCTTCCACGCCTTCGGTCAGGCGCAGGGCGTTCATCAGGAACTCGAACGGCAGCTCTTCATTGGCCAGGACTTTCTCGCCGGCCAGAAAACGTTTGGCCGGGTTGAGGTAGTCCTTGGGCAGGCGCGTCTTCCAGGTGCGCACGATGCGACCGTCCGGATGGCTGAGCTTGCCGTGGGCGCCGGCGCCGATGCCGATGAAGTCACCGAAGCTCCAGTAATTGAGGTTGTGCCGTGCCGCCCGGCCGGGTTGGGCGTAGGCCGAGACCTCGTATTGCACGTAGCCATGCTCGGCCAGCAGCGCTTGCCCCGCTTCCTGGATGTCCCACAGGGTGTCGTCTTCCGGCAAGGTCGGTGGCTGGTTCCAGAACACCGTGTTCGGCTCCAGCGTCAGTTGGTACCAGGACAGGTGGGTCGGCTTCAGGGCGATGGCCTGGCGCAGGTCGCTCAGGGCGTCGTCCAGGGACTGGTCGGGCAGGCCATGCATCAGGTCCAGGTTGAAGTTATCGAACCCGGCCTGGCGGGCCATTCCGGCGGCGCGCACCGCCTCATCGCCGTTGTGGATCCGTCCCAGGGCCTCGAGCTTGGCCTGCTGGAAGCTCTGGACGCCGATGGACAGGCGATTGATGCCCAAGGCCCGGTAGGCGACGAACTTTTCTTGTTCGAAGGTGCCGGGGTTGGCTTCCAGGGTGATCTCGATGTCCTGGGCGAACGGTATCCGCGCCTCGATACCTGTCAGCAGCCGGCCCAAGGCCTGGGCGCTGAACAGGCTCGGCGTACCGCCACCGAAGAAGATCGAGCTCAACGGCCGGCCGTAGACCGCGTGCAGATCCTGGTCAAGGTCGGCCAGCAGGGCGTCGACGTATTCCTCTTCCGGCAATTGCGGGCTGGCAGCGTGGGAGTTGAAGTCGCAATACGGGCATTTGCGCACGCACCACGGGATGTGGATGTACAACGCCAGGGGCGGCAGTACCGGCAGCGGCGTCCGGGGCGTTTGCGCACCGCCGTGAATCAGCGGTGCGGGGAGGTCATCGGTCATTGCAGGCCCAGGCGTTGACGCAGCAGGGCCATGGCGCGGGCGCGGTGGCTCAGTTGGTTTTTCTCCACCGGGCCCAGTTCGGCGCTGGAGCAGTTGCGCTCCGGTACCCAGAACAACGGGTCGTAGCCAAAGCCGTGCTCGCCGCTGGCCTCGGTGAGGATGCGCCCGTGCCACAGGCCTTCGCACAGGATCGGCAGCGGATCGTCGGCGTGACGGACCAGGGCCAGCACGCACACGAACTGCGCGCCGCGTTCGGCTTCGGGTACGTCCTTGAGCACGTCGAGCAACTTGGCGTTGTTCGCCGCGTCACCCTTGCCGTCGGCATAGCGAGCCGAATAGATGCCCGGCGCGCCGCCGAGGAAATCCACCGCCAGGCCCGAGTCGTCGGCCAGCGCCGGCAGGCCGGAGATGCGCGCGGCGTTACGGGCCTTGAGGATGGCGTTCTCGACGAACGACAGGCCGGTTTCTTCAGGTTCCAACTGGCTGAACTCGCCGATCGAGCGCAACTGCACCGATCCGCCGAGCATGGCCTGGAGCTCCTTGAGTTTGCCGGCGTTGTGGCTGGCCAGTACGAGTTGGGTGAAGTTCATCATTCGCCGGGGAACAGTTCCTGGTTGAAGTTGATGGTGTTGATCTTGTCTTCCGTCTGCACCTTGATTTCAAAGGTGCGGGTTTCCTGCTGCTCCACCGGATACTGGGCGATGTAATAGATCGCGCCTTGCTCGGTTACCTGCTTGAAGTTCAGCGGGACGCTCTGGCTGGTGAGGTCCTTGACCGTGCCGCTGACCTGGGCGATCAACGGTTTGCCGGCCTTGAGCACCGAGACGTTGATCACGCCCTGGTGCTTGCTGCGAATCAATTCGGCCGCCTTGGCGATGTCTGGCGTCAGGAACGTGGAGTTGAAGGTGTTGTAGTGCACGGTGATGTCGCCGAACACTTCCTTGCGCTCGCCCTTGATGGCGTCGGCGGCGATGGCGCCCACGCTCAGGCAGGCGGTGATGAGAAACAACGCGAGACGTTTCATGTCGTGCTCCTGGTTCGGCCGGGTTTCATACCGCGACCTGGTGATCGGCGAGGCCTGGGCTGCTCACCCGATAAATGCCTATTTCACCTAACAGATTAGGCCATAGCTTGCTCGCCCACCCATGGCGGTGTTGCTGGTCCACCGCCAGGCGGTCGATGACCGTGGCTTCACGTTCGCGGCACAGTTCTTCGAAGTCCTCGAACGTGCAGAAGTGGATATTCGGTGTGTTGTACCAGGTATAGGGCAGGAACTCCGACACCGGCATGCGTCCCTTGCTCGCCAGGTACCAGCGGCAGCGCCAGTGACCGAAGTTGGGGAAGGTGATGATGCACTGGCGCCCGACCCGCAGCATTTCGTCGAGGATCTTGTCCGGGTAATGCACGGCTTGCAGCGCCTGGGTCATGACCACGATGTCGAAGCTGTTGCTGGCAAAGTTGCCCAGGCCCTTGTCCAGGTCCTGCTCGATGACGTTGATGCCGTTGGCGACGCACTCGGCAATGTTGTCCGGGTCGTTTTCCAGGCCGTAGCCGGTGACTTGCTTGTTGTCCCGCAGCCAGGTCAGCAGTTCGCCGTTGCCGCAGCCCAGGTCGAGCACGCGGCTGCCAGCGGGGATCCATTCCTGGATGATTTCCAGATCGGCTCTCATGGCGTCCTCAGAGGGTTATACGGTTCATGTAATTGCCGAACGCCTGCAAATAACGCGGGATCGGGATCAAGAAGGCGTCATGGCCCTGGGGTGCGTCGATCTCCAGGTAGCAGACGTCCTTGCGAGCGGCCATCAGTGCGTCCACCAGCTCTCGCGAGCGCGCCGGGGAGAAACGCCAGTCGGTGGTGAACGACATCACACAGAACTTGGCGGTGGCGCTCTCGAAGGTTTTCGCCAGGTTATCGTCGAAGTTCGCCGCCGGATCGAAGTAGTCCAGCGCCTTGGTCATCAACAGGTACGTGTTGGCGTCGAAACGTCCGGAGAATTCCTCGCCCTGGTAGCGCAGGTAGCTTTCCACCTGGAACTCGACGCTGTGGAAGTCGTAGTTGAGCTTTTCGCTCTTGAGGCCACGGCCGAATTTCTCGCCCATGGAGTCGTCGGACAGGTAGGTGATGTGGCCGACCATCCGCGCCAGCATCAGCCCGCGCTTGGGGATTACGCCATGTTCCTGGAACGAACCGCCGTGGAATTCCGGGTCGGTGAGGATCGCCTGGCGTGCCACTTCGTTGAAGGCGATGTTCTGCGCCGACAGCTTGGGCGCCGAGGCGATTGCCAGGCAATGACGCACGCGGTCCGGGTAGGTGATGGTCCATTGCAGGGCTTGCATGCCCCCCAGGCTGCCGCCGATCACGGCGGCCCACTGGCCGATCCCGAGGCGATCGGCCAGGCGCGCCTGGCTGTGGACCCAGTCTTCCACCGTCAACACCGGGAACTCAGCGCCGAAAGGCTTGCCGGTGTCCGGGTTGAGGCTGCTCGGGCCGGTGGAACCGTTGCAACCGCCGAGGTTGTTCAGGCTGACCACGAAGAACCGGTTTGTGTCGATGGGCTTGCCCGGGCCGATGCAACTGTCCCACCAACCGGGCTTGCGGTCGTCGACGCTGTGGTAGCCGGCGGCGTGGTGATGTCCGGACAAGGCATGGCAGATCAACACGGCGTTGCTCGCCGTGGCGTTGAGGGTGCCATAGGTTTCGTAGATCAGGTCATAGGCTGGCAACGAACGGCCGCAGGCCAGGGCCAGGGGCTCGCTGAAATGCGCCATTTGCGGCGTCACCAGACCAACGGAATCGGCGGGAAAGGCAGCTGGCATCGACCCTGCTCTCGTTGAAATGAGGCGTAAGTCTAAAGACCGCTGTGGCGGGCGGCAAGCAAAGGCGCCGCTGATTGTCCGCCGCTTTACCCGTGGCGAGGGAGCTTGCTCCCGCTGGGCTGCGAAGCAGCCCCAAACCAGGCGCCACCGTCCCCCAGACAGACCCGGGCAGCAGGTTTCAGGGCCGCTTCGCAGCCCAGCGGGAGCAAGCTCCCTCGCCACAGGGTTAACCCTGCCTCAGGATCAGGTTGGCCGGGACAGCCCCGGCAACTCCGGCAGCTTCTTCGGCGCGCTGATTCGCACCCGCTTCTGCCGGTTCAACTCGCCGCTGATCAGGCTGACCTGGCTCTTGGACACGCCGAACGCCTTGGCCAGGAACGCCATCAGGTAGGCGTTGGCCTTGCCCTCGACCGGCGGGGCGGTGAGGCGGATTTTCAGGCGCTCGCCGTGCAGCCCGGCGAAGTCGTCGCTGCGGGCTGCCGGTTGCAGGTGGCATTCCAGGATCAGGTCGTCACCGTCCCAACGGAAGTAGCTCACGGCTCAGATCAGCACGCGCAGGATTTCCGGCATCATGGTCATTGCCGCCAGGTTGTTGATCACCAGCATGTCGAGCAGCTTGAGCACCATGAACGCCAGGATCGGTGAGATGTCCAGGCCGCCGAGGTTCGGCACGATGCGGCGAAACGGCGCCAGGGCCGGTTCGCAGATCTGGTTGACCAGTTCGGCGCCCGGGTTGTGGCTGCCCGGTGCGACCCAGGACAGGATCACGCTGATGATCAGGGCAAAGAAGAAAATCTTCAGGAACAGCGCGGTTACGCCGATGATCGACCAGATCACCAGTTGCAGCGGGTTGCCGGTGGTGCCGTAGGTCAGCAGCAGGGTCAGGGCCATCAAGGCCATCTGCACCAGGATGGCCAGCAGCAGCGAGGACATGTCCAGGCCGAACAGGCTCGGGACGATCCGGCGCAGGGGCTTGAGCAGCGGCTGGGTGGCCTTGACGACGAACTGGCACAGCGGGTTGTAGAAGTTGGCGCGCACCAGTTGCAGCACGAAGCGCATCAGCACGATCAGCAGGTACAGGCTGCCGAGGGTTTGCAGCACATACACCGCTGCGGTGTTCAATCCGATCATGGATGGCTCCTTATTGGCCCAATTGTTCGGCCATTTCGGCCGAGCGGTGCGCGGCGGCACCCAATGCTTTTTCCACCAGGGCTTCGAAGCCGCCGGCCTGGAACGATTTGATGGCCGCTTCGGTGGTGCCGGCCGGGGAGGTCACGCGACGGCGCAATTCGGCGGCGTCGACATCACTGGCGACGGCCATGTGGGCAGCGCCGAGGGCGGTCTGAAGGGTCAGTTGCGCGGCGGTTTCCCGCGGCAGGCCGAGTTTTTCGCCTGCGGCGGTCATGGCTTCGATCAGCAGGAAGAAATACGCCGGGCCCGAGCCGGAGACGGCGGTGACCGCGTCCAGTTGCTGTTCGCTCTCCAGCCACAGCGCCAGGCCCACGGCCGACAGCAGCTCTTGGGCCTGCTGGCGTTGTGCGGCGCTGACCTGCGCGGTCGCGAACAGGCCGCTGACGCCTTGGCGCAACAGGGCTGGGGTGTTGGGCATGCAGCGCACGATCGGTTGCGCGCCGAGCCAGTTGTTCATGCTGGCGCAGGTGATGCCGGCGGCAATCGACACAACCAGTTGATGGGGCTTGAGGCTTGGGCGCAGGGCCTCGCACACGGTTTTCATCGCTTGCGGCTTGACCGCCAGCACGATGACGTCCACGCCGTCGATGGCCTGGGCGTTGTCGGCGAAGGTCTGGATGCCGTGTTCGGCGCTGACCCGTGCACGGGTGGCCTCACCCGGATCGCTGGCGCGGATCTGCGCGGCGTCCAGGCCCTTGGCCCGCAGGCCGCCGATCAGGCTGGCGGCCATGTTGCCGGCGCCGATGAAGGCAATACGCGTGTTGCTCATGACAGGTCCTTATAAAGAGATGAGTTGAGCATGCTTCAGGCCTGACCGTAGTCGCGCGCACCGAACAGCGCCGTACCGATGCGCACCCAGGTGGCGCCTTGGGCAATGGCTGATTCGAGGTCATGGCTCATGCCCATGGACAGTGTGTCCAGTGGCAGGCCCAGGCTGGCTTGCAGCTGCTGCACGGCCGCGAAGGCGGCATCCTGGGCGGCACGGTCTTCGGTGGGTTCGGGAATCGCCATCAGGCCGCGCAGTTTCAGGCGCGGCAATGCACTGATGGCCTCGGCCAGGGCCGGCAGGTCCGCCGGGGTACAACCGGACTTGCTGGCCTCGCCGCTGACGTTGACCTGGATGCAGATGTTCAGCGCTGGCAACTCGGCCGGGCGCTGCTCGGACAGGCGTTGGGCAATTTTCAAGCGATCCACGGAGTGCACCCAGTCGAAATGTTCGGCGATAGCACGGGTCTTGTTCGACTGAATGGGGCCGATGAAGTGCCAGATCAAGGGCAGGTCGGTCAGTTCCGCCTGCTTGCCCAGCGCTTCTTGCAGGTAATTCTCGCCAAAGTCCCGCAGCCCGGCGGCATAGGCTTCGCGCAAGGCCTGGGCGGGCTTGGTCTTGCTCACAGCCAGCAGGTGAACGCTGTGTCCGGCGCGTTGGGCGGCCAGCTCTGCAGCCTGGATGCGCGATCTAACCTGAGAAATGTTGTCTGCTATCGTGGACATAAAGAAGCGCCAGCGGGTCTGAGGTTCGCGGCATTCTACTGGAATTGGGGAGCGCTATGGATATCACTGAGTTGCTGGCGTTCAGCGCCAAACAGGGGGCGTCGGATTTGCACCTGTCTGCCGGGTTGCCACCGATGATCCGCGTCGACGGCGATGTGCGACGCATCAACCTGCCTGCACTGGACCACAAGCAGGTCCATGAGCTGATCTACGACATCATGAATGATCGGCAGCGAATGGATTACGAAAAGTTTCTGGAAACCGATTTTTCCTTCGACGTGCCGGGTGTTGCCCGATTCCGGGTCAACGCCTTCAACCAGAATCGCGGCGCGGGGGCGGTGTTTCGCACCATTCCGTCGAAAGTCCTGACCATGGAAGACTTGGGGATGGGCGAGGTGTTTCGCAAAGTGACCGAGGCACCTCGCGGGCTGGTGTTGGTGACCGGGCCCACCGGTTCAGGCAAATCCACCACCCTGGCGGCGATGATCGATTACCTCAACAGCCACAAGCATCACCACATCCTCACCATCGAGGACCCGATCGAGTTCGTGCATGAACCGCGCAAATGCCTGATCAACCAGCGCGAAGTGCACCGCGACACGCAAGGCTTCTCCACGGCACTGCGTTCGGCCCTGCGCGAAGACCCGGACGTGATCCTGGTGGGGGAAATGCGCGACCTGGAAACCATTCGCCTGGCGCTGACCGCCGCCGAAACCGGGCACCTGGTGTTCGGCACGTTGCACACGACCTCGGCGGCCAAGACCATCGACCGGGTGGTGGACGTGTTCCCGGGGGACGAGAAATCCATGGTTCGCTCGATGTTGTCGGAGTCGTTGCAGGCGGTGATTTCCCAGACCCTGGTCAAGAAAATCGGCGGCGGCCGGGTGGCTGCCCACGAAATCATGCTCGGCACTTCGGCCATCCGTAACCTGATTCGCGAAGACAAGGTGGCGCAGATGTACTCGGCGATCCAGACCGGTGGTTCACTGGGGATGCAGACGCTGGACATGTGCCTTAAGGATTTGGTGAACAAAGGGCTGATCAGTCGCGAACACGCCCGGGAGCGGGCGCGTACGCCGGATAACTTCTAGAAAACGGAAGGGGCAGCTCTTGTGGTGAGGGGTTTTATTTGTGGAGAGGGAATTACTGTGGCGAGGGGATTTATCCCCGCTGGGCTGCGAGGCAGCCCCAAAATTCGCTAGCTCGAAACAAGGGGGGCAGACCTCTGCATTGTTGGGGGCTGCTGCGCAGCCCAGCGGGGATAAATCCCCTCGCCACAGGGGGGCTTTGATCAGCGCTGAACCACCCGCATCGCCCCCGGCTCTTTTGGCAGTACTCGCTTGGCAATCACGTAATGGCTGTCCCAGTACGGCTTGTTCAGGGTGTCGATGGAGACCGACTTGCCCCGGCGCGGGGCATGGATGAAGCGATCGTTGCCCAGGTAGATCGCTACGTGGTTGACCCGACGGCTCTTGAGCTTGAAGAAAATCAGGTCGCCGGGCTTGAGGTCCTTGCGATCGACTTTTTCGCCGTGGCCGGTGGCCATGGCGTTCGAGGTGCGTGGCAGGTCGAAGGTGGCGTCGTTGAAGGCGTATTTGACCAGTCCGCTGCAATCGAAGCCTTTACTTGGGCTGCTGCCGCCCCAACGATAAGGCGTACCGAGCACGTTCACGGCACGGCTCAGCACGTTGCTGCTGGTCTTGGCGGCCATCGGCGTCGCCAGCTTGCCGTTGACGGTGCTTACGCGCTGGGTGCTCGCGGTGTTCTGGCTCGACGGAGCCGAAACATGGGATTTAGGAGTGAAGCCGTTGACGTTGGGAAGACGTTGCTCACGATTGGTGGCGTGGGCGGCCAGTGGCAATAATAGGCAAATGGTTAGCCATGTCTTGAAAAATGGACGCATTAGGCAGGGCTCATATGGGTTAGCGCGCAACTTTATAACAGCTTTTTTTCCCGTTCCGGGGCCGTTTGTCGACTCGAAACCCAGCGTAAACCCGTACTCTTGCGACAATTTGCCCTGATTGTCCGACACAACCCCCATGGCGCGGGCGTTTCACCGGTTCGAGCCGCCAAGGACCGCTTGTCGGCAAGACACGTAAAAGTCACACAACGTCAGAAAATTTTTTTCTATTGCGGCAAAAGAGAGGATTCATGAACAGCTATCGGCAGGACGCAAACCCTGACACCCACAGCAAGGTCATCGGCTATCTGCTGTGGATTTTCGGCTTTACCGGCGCTCACCGGTTCTATTACGGCAAGCCGGTGACCGGCACGATCTGGTTCTTCACCTTCGGCCTGCTGGGCATTGGCTGGTTGATCGACCTGTTCCTGATCCCGGCCATGGACCGTGAAGCGGGCCTGCGGTTTACCCCGGGGCCGATCGAATACAGCGTGGCGTGGATCCTGCTGACGTTTCTCGGGGTGTTGGGCGTGCACCGCATGTACCAGGGCAAATGGCTCAGCGGCATCCTTTACCTGCTGACCGGCGGGGTGTTTTTCCTGGGGGTGCTGTATGACTTCTGGACGCTGAACGATCAGGTCTCGATTCGCAATGCGCAGAACCGTGGGGCTTTTCAGTAAGGCAGTGGAACCGAGTTGTTTGTATCGCGAGCAGGCTCGCTCCCACATTGGATTTGAGGTGTACACAAATTTTGTGTTCACCAAAAATCCTGTGGGAGCGAGCCTGCTCGCGATAAGGGCGACGCGGTTTTTCAGGACTGGTGCGTAATCCGCCCATCCATCAGGGTATAGCGCACCACGCCCGGCAGGCTGTGGCCCAGGAACGGGCAGTTGTCACCCTTGGAGCGCCAGGCTTCGCCGGCCACGGTGGAGGCGGCGGGGTCGAACAGCACCAGGTCGGCCGCTGCACCCACGGTCAGTTTCCCCGCCGGCAATTGCAGGGCCTGGGCCGGGCCGGCGCTCAGGCGTGCCAGCAAGGTCGGCAGGTCCAGCAGGCCATCTTCCACCAAGGTCAGGGCCAATGGCAGCAACAGTTCGACGCTGCTGATGCCCGGTTCGGTGGCGCCGAACGGCGCCAGCTTGGCATCGCGTTCGTGGGGTTGGTGGTGGCTGGCGATGGCCGAGATCACGCCGGATTTCACCGCCTCGCGCAAGCCGTCGCGGTCGGCGCGGGTGCGCAGCGGCGGCTGGACGTGATAGACGCTGTTGAAGTCGATCAGCGCTTCGTCGGTCAGAATCAACTGGTACAGCGCCACGTCGGCGGTCACCGGCAGGCCGCGGGCCTGGGCCTGGGCGATCAGCGCCGCGCCACGGGCGCTGGTCAGTTGGCTGAAGTGCGCGCGCACGCCGCTTTGCTCCACCAGCAGCAGATCGCGGGCGAGGGCCACGGTCTCGGCAGTCTCCGGGATGCCCGGCAGGCCGAGGAAGCTGGCGGTCGGGCCTTCATGGGCCAGGCCACCTTCGGCCAGGTCGTGGTCTTGCGAGTTGAAGACCACCGTCAGGCCGAACGTCGCCGCATATTCCAGGGCGCGGCACAGCGTGCGGGTGTTGCGAAAGCTGTTCAGGCCGTTGCCGAACGCCACGCAACCGGCGTCACGTAGCGCGATGAGTTCGGCCAGTTGTTCGCCGTCGAGGCCTTTGCTCAGCGCGCCGATCGGGAAAACCTTGGTGTTGCCGGCCTCGCGGGCGCGGTCGAGGATCAGTTCGGCCACGGCCGAGGTGTCTAGCACGGGTTTGGTCTGCGGCGGGCAGCACAGGCTGGTTACGCCACCGGCGGCGGCGGCCCGGGTTTCGCTGATGATGCTGCCTTTGCGGCTGTAGCCGGGTTCGCGCAGGGCGACGTTCAGGTCCACCAGCCCGGGAGCGGCCACCAGGCCTTGGGCGTCGAGGGTCTGGACCGCGACGAAGCCGGCTGGGGCGCCGCCGAAGGCGACGATTTTGCAGGCATCGATATGGATGTCAGTCACTTGATCCAGGCCGCTGGCCGGATCGATCACGCGTGCGCCGAGAATGCTGAGCTTCACTGGGCGTTCTCCTGGTCGAATTGGCGCTGGGCCGTTTGCCCGCTCATGGCCATGGACAGCACGGCCATGCGGACGGCGATGCCGTAGGTCACCTGGTTGAGAATCACCGAGTGCGGCCCGTCGGCCACCGCCGATTCGATCTCCACGCCACGGTTGATCGGTCCCGGGTGCATGACGATGGCATCCGGCTTGGCCCCGGCCAGGCGGGCGGTGGTCAGGCCGAACAGGCGGTAGAACTCGCCTTCGCTGGGCAACAGGCCGCCGGTCATGCGTTCACGCTGCAAGCGCAGCATGATCACCACGTCGACATCCTTGAGGCCTTCGGTCATGTCGGTGTAGACCTTCACGCCGTATTGCTCGACGCCGATAGGCAGCAGGGTCTTCGGCGCGATCACACGGATGTCCGGGCAACCGAGGGTCTTGAGGGCGAGCATGTTCGAGCGTGCCACCCGCGAGTGCAGGATGTCGCCGACGATGGCCACCGAGAGGTTCTCGAAGCTGCCCTTGTGCCGACGAATGGTCAGCATGTCCAGCATGCCCTGGGTCGGGTGGGCGTGACGGCCGTCGCCGCCGTTGATGATCGCCACTTGCGGGCACACGTGCTCGGCAATGAAGTGCGCCGCGCCGGAATCGCCGTGGCGCACGACGAACATGTCGGCGGCCATGGCTTCCAGGTTGCGCAGGGTGTCGAGCAGGGTTTCACCCTTGCTGGCCGAGGACGTGGACACGTTCAGCGTGATCACGTCCGCCGACAGCCGTTGGGCCGCCAGTTCAAAGGTGGTGCGGGTACGGGTGGAGTTTTCGAAGAACACGTTGCACACGGTCTTGCCGCGCAGCAACGGGACTTTCTTCACCGCCCGAGCGCCAACCTCGAGGAACGAGTCGGCGGTGTCGAGGATTTCTGTAAGCAGCTCGCGGCGCAGGCCGTCGAGGGACAGGAAATGCCGCAGCTGGCCCTGATCGTTGAGCTGCAGCGGGCGCTTGGTTTCGAGAGGCGTCATCGCAATGGACTCTTACAAGGGCAGTTAAAGGGCAAGGTCTTGCAGTTCGAGTTGCAGCGGCGACGGGCCGGAGAGCTTGACCCGCTCGTGGGCGGCCAAGGTCAGCGTCGCACCCACCACGTTCGGGCGGATCGGCAGCTCGGCGGCGTCCAGGTCCAGCAGGCACACCAGTGTCACGCTGGCCGGGCGGCCGTAGTCGAACAGTTCGTTCATGGCGGCGCGGATGGTCCGGCCACTCATCAGTACGTCGTCGATCAGCACCAGGTGCTGGCCTTCGATCTCGAAGGGCAGCGCCGAGGGGCGCACCTGCGGGTGCAGGCCGTTCTGGCTGAAGTCGTCGCGGTAGAAGGACACGTCCAGGGTACCCAGCGGCGCCTGGCTGCCCAGTTCATCGAGCAAGGCCTGGGCGACCCAGACGCCACCGGTGCGAATGCCGATATAGCGCGGGTCGCGGATGCCGCGTTGTTCCAGGTGCGCCGTGAGGCGGATCGCCATCTGGCTGATCAGGTCGGCAGGATTGGGCAGGCTCATGCTGGCTCCTTCAGGTTCCCGGGCCGGTGGTTAAGCGGCGCGGTCTATCACTAAAAGAAAGCGCCTTGGCGGCGCTTTCAAACAATCAGCTTTCAAACAGGGCGGTGTTGGCGTCGAGCCAGCCTTGCAGCAGCAGGGCGGCGGCGATGGCGTCCACCGGGTTGTCGCGGTAACTGCCTTTCTGCCCACCACGCACCAGCCGTTCGCCCTTGGCTTCGAAGGTGGTCAGGCGTTCGTCATGGGTATAGAAGGGCAGGTTGAAGCGGCCGTTGAGCCGCCGGGCGAATTTCTCGGCGCGCACGCACATGTCGCTCGGTGTGCCGTCCATGTTCAACGGCAGGCCGACCACCACGGCATCGGGTTTCCATTCCTTGATCAGCGCTTCGACCTGGTTCCAGTCCGGAACGCCGTTTTGCGCCTTCAAGGTGCACAACTCGCGGGCCTGGCCGGTCACGACCTGGCCGACCGCCACGCCGATCTGTTTGGTGCCGTAATCGAAGCCTAGCAGCAAGCGCAGGGCCATCAGGCGTGTCCCGCCTGGCTGGTGAGCAGGCTGAGGTTGATCCCCAACCGGTTGGCCGCCGCTTCCAGGCGCAGCTCGCTGCTGGTGTTGAACAGGATGTCGGCATCGAACGGACAGGTCAGCCAGGCGTTGTCGGCCAGTTCGGCTTCCAGTTGCCCGGCCTCCCAGCCGGCGTAGCCGAGGGCGATCAGGCTCTTTTCCGGGCCGACGCCGTCGGCGATGGCGAACAGCACGTCCTGGGAGGTGGACAGCGATACGCCGTCCAGGTCCACGGTGGCCTGATACTTGGGACCCGAAGGGTGGAGCACGAAACCGCGGTCGGTCTGCACCGGCCCGCCGATGAAGATCGGCACGTGCTGGCACAAGAGCGAAGGCTCAACATCAGGGCGCAATTGTTCGAGAATGTCCGCCAGGTTCAGCTCCTGCGGGCGATTGATCACCAGCCCCATGGCACCATTGGCCGTGTGCTCGACAATGTAGGTCAAGGTATGGGCGAAGTTCGGATCGGCCATGTGTGGCATGGCGATCAGGAAGTGATGCTTGAGGTAGCTGGGGCTGACATTTTTCATAGGCGCTAGTGTGGCGGCGTGGGGGCGAACTGACAAGCTGGGAAATACCTGAAGCCTGTCGCCCAATCCCCTGTAGGAGCGAGCTTGCTCGCGATAGCCATGGATCATTCAGCCTAGATGGCGGCTGGCACACCGCATCGCGAGCAAGCCCGCTCCCACAGGGGATTGGCGGTGCTCAGTTACTGGAAAGCTTGTCGCCCCGGGCGAATTTCCAGGTGCGGATGATTTCCAGCCGGTCGATGTCCGACAGGTCGCCGGTAAACGGCGCGAAGGGCGCGGCCAGGCGCACGATCCGCTGGGCCGCCTGGTCGAGCAGCGGCTGGCCGGAGGATTCGAGCACCAGCACTTCATACAGCGAGCCGTCGCGGTTGATCGAGACCATTAGTCGCAGGTTGCCGTAGATCTGTTTGCGTCGCGCTTCGTCGGGGTAGTTGAGGTTGCCGATGCGCTCGACCTTCTTGCGCCATTCGTCCTTGTACCAGGCGCCCTTGTCGCGCATGGTCGAGGCGGCGCTCAGGCGGTGGATGCGCGGGCGCTTGGCATAGAGTTGCTGTTCCTGGGCCAGTTCGGCTTCCAGGCTGGCGATGTCACTGGACAGTTGGGAGCTGTCGAAGGTAGGTGCCGGGGCCTTGGGCTTGGGGTCGGGCTTGACCTCTTCCTTGACCGGGGCTTTTTTCGGCTTCGGTGCCACGGTGGTCACCGCGGCCTTGGGCGCGGTCTCCTGCACTTGCGGCTTGGCCGCCGGCGGTGGGGTGACTTTCTGCACGGTGTTGTCCTGGAACGGCGCGATCTCAGTGGTCTTGGGGATCGCCTTTTTTTCCAGGGTGCCGCTGCCTTGCTGGTTTTCCTGGGCGAGGAAATCCGCCTTGGCCGGCTTGGTTTCGCTCCTGAACGTGGCCAGGGTGATTTCCAGGGTCTGGCTGATCTGCTTGGGCTCGACCGTGGCGAATCCCACCCCCAGCAGCAGCGCCAGGTGGATCAGCGCCGCCAGGAACAGGGTAAAACCGAGGCGATCAGCCGGGCGCACGCCGTGGTGGGCGAGCTCTGGGGGCAGATCGGACGGGAGGGTCATGGCAAAAAAACCAACATCGCAGGTTTCACAGGGCGGGCATGATAACGCAATGTTGGTTTTTAGCTTCAAGCCTCAAGTGACAAGCGACCAGTTGCATCAGGCCTTGGGCTTGGCGCCCTTGGCTTGCAGTTTCTTGTCGATGGCCTCCATCAGCAGGCCGCCGATGTCGGTGCCAAAGGCGTTGTCGATCTCGCGGATGCAGGTCGGGCTGGTGACGTTGATTTCCGTCAGGTGCTCGCCGATCACGTCCAGGCCCACGAACAACAGGCCTTTCTCGCGCAAGGTCGGGCCGACCTGCGCGGCGATCCAGCGGTCCTTGTCGGTCAGTGGGCGGGCTTCGCCACGACCGCCGGCCGCCAGGTTGCCGCGGGTTTCACCGGCCGCCGGGATGCGCGCCAGGCAGTAGTCCACCGGCTCGCCGTCGATCATCAGGATGCGCTTGTCGCCATCGACGATGGCCGGCAGGTAAGCCTGGATCATGATTTGCTGCTGGCCGTGCAAGGTCAGGGTTTCCAGGATCACCGACAGGTTCGGGTGGCCGGCGGTGTGGCGGAAGATCGACGAACCGCCCATGCCGTCCAGCGGCTTGAGGATCACGTCGCCGTGGTGGTCGGCAAATTCACGCAGCACGTCCGGCCGACGGCTGACGATGGTCGCCGGCGTGCAGTGCGGGAACAGCGTGGCGAACAGTTTTTCGTTGCAGTCGCGCAGGCTCTGGGGTTTGTTGACCACCAGTACGCCAGCGCTTTCGGCCTGTTCCAGCAGGTAGGTGGAGTAGACGAACTCCATGTCGAAGGGTGGATCCTTGCGCATCAGGATCACGTCCAGGTCGCTGAGCAGCGCATCGCTTTCGTTGCCCAGTTCAAACCATTTTTCCGGGTTGGCGAAGACTTTCAGCGGTTTCATCCGCGCCCGTGCCTGGCCTTCGGCCTGGTAGAGGTCGCGCTGCTCCATGTAGAACAGCTCCCAACCGCGCTTCTGGGCGGCCAGCAACATGGCCAGCGAGCTGTCCTTTTTGTAGGAAATGCTGGCGATAGGGTCCATGACAATGCCGACGCGTACGCTCATGGCTCGATTCCTCGAAAATGGGGTGGGCACGAATGCCGTGAAAAAGTGGCGTCAGAGTGGCGCCCGGCGGATTTGCGGTCAAGGAAAAACCACCGTGCCACCCACCCGATAGATCGGCGCTGGAGACTGTGCTAAAAAGGCTGCCATGTGACGTGCAGGCCTTGAACATCAAGGGTTTGCGCTGTCGTTCACTCTCAAACGTTAAAAACCGGTTCGCAGTGGCAATGGCAGAGCATCCGACGCAGCAGCAACCCAGTGCCTTGAAGGTCATGGTCATCGACGATTCGAAGACCATTCGCCGCACCGCCGAAACCCTGTTGCGCAATGTCGGCTGCGAGGTGATCACGGCCGTCGACGGCTTCGATGCCCTGGCCAAGATCGCCGATCATCATCCGGGCATTATCTTCGTCGACATCATGATGCCGCGCCTGGACGGTTACCAGACTTGTGCCTTGATCAAGAACAACAACGCCTTCAAGGCGACGCCCGTGATCATGCTGTCGTCCCGGGATGGGCTGTTCGACAAGGCCAAGGGGCGCATCGTCGGTTCCGATCAGTTTTTGACCAAGCCGTTCAGCAAGGAAGAACTGCTGGGGGCGATACAGGCCCATGTCCCGGGCTTTGCCGCTGTCCAGTCGCACCAGGCAAATCAATGACGCCCGGCCACAGGGCCAGGGGTCGAGAAAAATGGGGAACACCATGGCACGTATCCTGATCGTCGATGATTCGCCGACCGAAATGTACAAACTGACCGGCATGCTGGAAAAACACGGCCACGAGGTCTTGAAGGCCGAGAACGGCGCCGACGGCGTGGCGCTCGCCCGCCAGGAAAAACCCGATGCGGTGCTGATGGACATCGTCATGCCTGGCCTCAACGGCTTCCAGGCGACGCGCCAGTTGACCAAGGACCCGGAAACCGGGCACATCCCGGTGATCATCATCACCACCAAGGACCAGGAAACCGACAAGGTCTGGGGTACTCGCCAGGGCGCGAAGGACTACCTGACCAAACCGGTGGAAGAACCGACCCTGATCGCGACGCTGAACAAAGTGCTGGCCGGTTGACGGCGCGGCCATGAGCCAGTCCCTGACGGCATTCGAGCTGTTGCTGCAGATCGATCGGCGCTGCCGGTTGCTGGGGGCGGACCTGCCGTCCCAGCCGGCCCACCGCGCCGGTTGGAGCGGCATCGGTTTTCGCCTGGGCGAGCATTGGTACGTGGCGCCGATGGGCGAAGTCAGCGAAGTGCTGCACGAGCCGCGCTACACGCAGTTGCCCGGGGTCAAGGCATGGGTTCGCGGGGTGGCTAACCTGCGCGGGCGCCTGTTGCCGCTGATGGACCTGTGCGCGTTCTTCGGCCATGAACTGTCGCCCGTGCGCAAGCAGCGGCGAGTGCTGGTGGTGGATCACGACGAGGTCTTCACCGGGTTGCTGGTGGATGAAGTGCTCGGGTTGCAGCATTTTCCCCAGGACAGCCTGGAGGCGCCCCAGGCGGACGCCCTCGACGGCCCGGAGTCGGCCTTCGTCAAGGGCCGGTTCCGCGGCGAGCGGCCGTGGCAGGTGTTCAGCCCGTTTGCGTTGGCGCGGTCGCCGGCGTTCATGGATGTGGCGGTTTAGCGCGAGGCAGCGCAACCCCCTGTGGGAGCGAGCCAGTGGGAGCAAAGCTTGCTCGCGATGGCGGTCCCTCGGTTGGCGAGAGACCGTGTTGTTCTCATCGCGGGCAAGCCTTGCTCCCACAGGGCCGCGCTGATCGAGCAGGCGACACCGAACGCTTGCTCACCGTTAATCGCAGTGAGTTGGATTGGGCCGTACAGGCGAGGACCGATGATCAAAGCAAACACAGACAAGTCACAGGAAGCGTCGCGCAGCCGTTCGCAGATCATCGTGCTGTTCGTCGCGCTGATTGTCTTCATTATGCTGCTGTTCGCCAATTTCGCTTACCTCAACACCCAGGCCACCTACGACAAGCAGTACATCGGCCATGCCGGTGAGCTGCGGGTGCTGTCCCAGCGCATCGCCAAGAACGCCACCGAGGCCGCCGCCGGCAAGGCGGCAGCGTTCAAGTTGCTGAGCGATGCGCGCAATGATTTTGCCCAGCGCTGGGGTTACCTCAAGCAGGGCGACCCGGTCACCGGCCTGCCGCCGGCACCCGCGACCCTGCGGCCGCAGATGCGCGCCGTGCAGCTGGACTGGGAGCGCCTGCTCAAGAACACCGATGCCATCCTTTCCAGCGAGCAGACCGTGCTGTCCCTGCACCAGGTCGCGGCCACGCTGGCCGAAACCGTGCCGCAGTTGCAGGTCGAGTACGAAAAGATCGTCGAGATCCTGCTGCAACGCGGCGCGCCCGCCGCCCAGGTGGCGGTGGCCCAGCGCCAGTCGTTGCTGGCTGAGCGGATTCTCGGCGCGGTGAACACCGTGCTGGCGGGCGATGAAAATGCCGCCCAGGCCGCCGAGACCTTTGGTCGCGACGCAGCGCGCTTCGGCCAGGTGCTCAATGGCATGCTGCAAGGTGATCCAACCTTGAAGATCTCCCAGGTCCAGGACCGCGATGCCCGGGCGCGCCTGAGCGAAATCAGCGAGCTTTTCGAGTTCGTCTCGGGCTCGGTGGACGAAATCCTCGAAACCTCGCCGGAGCTGTTCAAGGTCCGCGAATCGGCCGGCAACATCTTCAACCTGTCGCAGACCCTGCTGGACGAAGCCTCGCACCTGGCCACGGCCTTCGAGAACCTGGCCGGCGGGCGTTCCGCCAACACCCTCGGCGGCTATGTGCTGGGCTTGCTGGCGCTGGCGTCGATCATCCTGATCGGCCTGGTAATGGTGCGCGAGACCAACCGCCAGTTGCATGAAACCGCGGAAAAGAACGAGCGCAACCAGAACGCGATCATGCGTCTGCTGGACGAAATTGCCGATCTGGCCGACGGCGACCTCACCGTGACCGCCTCGGTCACCGAGGACTTCACCGGCACCATTGCCGACTCCATCAATTATTCGGTGGACCAGCTGCGCGATCTGGTCGCCACCATCAACCTCACCGCCGGGCAGGTCGCCGCCGCTGTGCAGGAAACTCAGGCCACGGCGATGCACCTGGCCCAGGCTTCCGAGCATCAGGCCCAGCAAATCTCCGAAGCTTCGACTTCAATCAATGAGATGGCGCAGTCCATCGACCAGGTCTCGGCCAATGCCGCCGAATCGTCGGCGGTGGCCGAGCGTTCCGTGGAAATCGCCAACAAGGGCAACGAGGTGGTGCACAACACCATTCATGGCATGGACAACATTCGCGAGCAGATCCAGGACACCGCCAAGCGTATCAAGCGCCTGGGTGAGTCATCCCAGGAGATTGGCGACATTGTCAGCCTGATCGACGATATCGCCGACCAGACCAACATCCTGGCCCTCAACGCCGCCATCCAGGCATCCATGGCCGGCGATGCCGGGCGCGGTTTCGCCGTGGTCGCCGATGAAGTGCAGCGGCTGGCGGAGCGTTCGTCGGCGGCGACCCGACAGATCGAAACCCTGGTGCGGGCGATCCAGGCCGACACCAACGAGGCGGTGATCTCCATGGAGCAAACCACCACCGAAGTGGTGCGCGGGGCTCGACTGGCCCAGGACGCAGGCGTCGCCCTGGAGGAAATCGAAGGGGTGTCCAAGACTCTGGCGGCGCTGATCCAGAGCATTTCCAACGCGGCGCAGCAACAGACCACCTCGGCGGGGCAGATATCCTTGACCATGAACGTGATCCAGCAGATCACCACCCAAACCTCGTCCGGCTCCACCGCCACCGCCGAGAGCATCGGCAACCTGGCGAAAATGGCCAGCCAGCTACGCCGGTCGGTGTCGGGGTTTACCTTGCCGGCGGCGGCTGCGGTGGATGAGGACAAGGTGTGACCAGGCTGTTTTTTCTGTTGGAAGGTGTTTTTTGTGGCGATGAAGTTTCTGTGGGAGCAAGGCTTGCCCGCGATGAACACAGCACGGTGTTGCAAGGACCGAGGCGTCTGCATCGCGAGCAAGCTTTGCTCCCACAGATGAACGCTTTCTCCAAGGAGGTTTTTTATCCTCCTTATGGGAGTGGTTATGGGTGATCGGCACGACTATGTGGCCCTGGAATGGGTCAAGGGCGAGATTGCCGAAACGCTGAAGCAGGCTCACCTGGCCCTCAACCGCCTGGTGGATGATCCGCAGGCGCCGGATGCCCTTGCCCAATGCCTGGCTTGCATTCACCAGGTGCACGGCGGCTTGCAGATGGTCGAGTTCTACGGCGCGGCGCTGCTGGCCGAGGAGATGGAGCACCTGTGCACCGCGCTGCAGGACAACCGCATTGCCCATCGCGACGAAGCCATCAGCCTGCTGAGCCAGGCCCTGGGTCAGTTGCCGATCTACCTGGACCGTGTGCAAAGTGCCCGCCGCGACCTGCCGCTGGTGGTCCTGCCCCTGATCAATGATCTGCGCAGTGCCCGGGGCGAGGGCCTGTTGTCGGAAACCAGCCTGTTCAGCCCCGAGTTGCCCGACATTGTGCCGCTGGGCGAGGATGCCTTGAAGCGGCTCGAGCCGCCAGACCTGTCGGGCACCTTGCGCAAGTTGCGCCAGAGCCTGCAAGTGGCCCTGGTGGGTCTGTTGCGCGAACAGGATGACGCCACGCACCTGGGTTACCTGGCCAAGGTCTTCCATCGCCTGGAAGGCTTGTGCGCCGGGGCACCGCTCAATGCGCTGTGGCAGGTCGCTTCGGCGTTGGTCGACGGCATGCGCGAGGGGCGTATCGCCAACAGCCCGGCGTTACGCAGCCTGCTCAAGGAAACCGACAAGGAGCTCAAGCGTCTGCTGGACCAAGGCATGCCCGGCATCAATCAGCCGGCACCGCCGCCGTTGCTCAAGAGTTTGTTGTTCTATATTGCCAAGGCCGAACATCCCAGCGGGCAGATGCAGATCATGAAAGAACGCTACTCACTGGACGAAGCGCTGCCCGACAGCGCCATGGTCGACGAAGAACGCACGCGACTGGCCGGGCCGAACCGCGATGCCCTGCATTCGGTGCTCGTTGCGCTCTGCGAGGAATTGGTACGGGTCAAGGAGCGCCTGGACCTGTTCGTGCGCAGCGACCGCCAGCACGCCTCTGAGCTGGACAGCCTGCTGGCGCCCCTGCGACAGATCGCCGACACCCTGGCGGTGCTCGGCTTCGGCCAGCCGCGCAAGGTGATCATCGATCAGCTGGCGGTGGTGCTGAGCCTGGCCCAGGGCCAGCGCACACCCGATGACGCGACCCTCATGGATGTCGCCGGCGCCTTGCTCTACGTCGAGGCGACCCTGGCCGGGATGGTCGGTACCGTCGAGCCACAGGGCAGTGAAGACAGCCACCTGCCCACCACCGACCTGAGCCAGATCCACCAGATCGTCATCAAGGAGGCCCATACCTGCCTGCAACAGGCCAAGGACATGATCGTCGACTACATCGACGCTGACTGGAACCGCGAGCAATTGCAGGCCCTGCCGGCGCTGTTGACTCAGGTCCGGGGCGCGCTGGCGATGATTCCGTTGAGCCGTGCGGCCGGCCTGGTAGAGGCGTGCAACGGTTTCATTCGTGAACACCTGCTGCTGGAACAGGGCCAGCCAGGCTGGGAGGCGCTCGATCACCTGGCCGACGTGATCACCGGCCTTGAGTATTATCTGGAGCGTTTGAGCGAAGACGCCGAAAGCCCTGGCGAACCCCTGTTGGATGGGGTCGAGCGAAGCCTGGCCGCGCTCGGCTATTTCCCCGATGAAGCCCGGGTGCCGTTGCTCGACGATGTGCTCAGTCCCAATGAAGCCCAGGTCATGCAGGACTTGCAGGAGCTGGACGACCCGCAGACTGTGCAATCGCTGGCCCAAGTGCTGGCCAGCCCGGTTTCGGCGGTCAACCCGCCGGCCCTTGGCACACCGGGCAGCCTGCTGCCACCACCGACGGACGAGAGCCCGGTGGACGATGAACTGCGCGACGTCTTCCTGGAAGAAGCCGAGGAAGTGCAGGATGTCCTGCGTGAGTACCTGCCGCGCTGGCGTGCTCATCCCGACGACCGCGTTGCCCTGGGCGAACTGCGCCGGGCCTTCCACACCCTCAAGGGCAGCGGTCGGATGGTCCGGGCGCTGGTGTTGGGTGAACTGGCCTGGGCGGTGGAAAACCTGCTCAACCGGGTCTTGGAACGCAGCGTCGAACCCGGTGCGGCGCTTCGGCAATTGCTGGAAGACACGCTGCAATTGTTGCCGGCCCTGGTAGCCGAGTTCGCCGCCCACCGTCAGCGCCAGCGCGACGACGTCGACCGCTTGGCTGCCCGGGCCCATGCCCTCGCCAAGGGCGGCGATGAAGACAAGCGCGACGTGGCCGCCCTCGATCCGCTGCTGCTGAAGATCTTCGACAACGAGGCCCGAGGCCATCTGGCCAGCCTCGATCAGTTTCTCGACCAGGCGGCCGAGCACTTGCCCTTGCAGGCCAGCGACGAACTGCAGCGGGCGTTGCACACGCTCAAGGGCAGCGCTTCCATGGCGGGTGTGCTGCCGATCGCCGAGCTGGCCGGCGCGATGGACCAATTGGCGAGCGAATACAAGGCCCACTTGATCGCCCTCGACCTGGATGAAGTGGAACTGCTGCTGGAGGCCGGCGGGTTATTGCGCCTGGGCCTGCGGCAGTTGCACAGCGAGCCGCTGGCGCCGATTCCGGGGGCCGTCGACTTGATCCAGCGCACCCAGGCGCTGTTGACCGAGCGCGTGCAGACCGCCCTCAGCGCTCCGGACAAGGGCATGCGTGCCAAGCGCGATCCGCAACTGATCAACAACTTCCTCGCCCAAGGCATGGACATCCTGCTGGACGCCGAAAGCCTGTTGCAGCGCTGGCAGCAGCATCCCGGCGAAGGTCAGGAGCTGAGCGCGCTGCTCGATGAGTTGACCACCCTGGGCGAAGGCGCGCACCTGGCCGACCTGCACCCGGTGGACGAGCTCTGCGAGGCCTTGCTGGACCTTTACGGCGCCGTGGAAGAAAGCAGCCTGGCGGTCAGCGATGAATTTTTCCAGGAGGCGCAACGGGCCCACGAGGCGCTCATCGACATGCTCGATGAGCTGGCCGCCGGGCAACACGTCCATGCGCAGCCCGAACGGGTCCAGGCCTTGCGCGAGCTGTTGCAGACCAGCCTCGATCCGCTGGCGGCCGGCCTGGTCCGCAGCGATGGCAGCCGCACCTTGAGCATCCGTGAGTTGGGGGCCGCGACGGCCGAGCTTGAGCACAGCGCCACCAGCACGTCGGTGGACGATGAGCTGGTCTCGATCTTTCTCGAAGAAGCCCAGGACATCCTCGAAAGCGCGGCCCAGGCGCTGCAACGCTGGTTGGCGGACCCGGAGAGCAGTGCGCCGTTGTCCTCGTTGCAACGCGATATGCACACCTTGAAGGGTGGGGCGCGCATGGCCGACATCCGGCCGGTGAGCGACCTGGCCCAGGAGCTGGAAAACCTCTACGAAGGCTTGGTGGACCGTCGCTACAGCTACAGCGAAGAGCTGGCGCAACTGCTCAACAACAGCCATGAACGCCTCGACCTGTTGCTGGGGCAATTGCAGCAGGGTCAACCGCTGGGCGATCCGGTCGCGTTGATCGACGCCATCCACCGGTTGCGCCGGGATAAGCCCGGCGCCACTGACACGTCCGATCCGGCCCACAGCGATGCCGCCGGGCATGATCCCGAGTTGCTGGAGATCTTCCTCGAAGAAGGCTTCGACATTCTCGACAGCTCTGGCTCGGCCTTGCTGCGCTGGCAGGCCGAACCTTCGAACCGCCAGGCCGTGGAAACCCTGCTGCGCGACTTGCACACCCTCAAGGGCGGGGCGCGGATGGTGGAAATCGTGCCCATCGGCGACCTCGCCCATGAGTTGGAAAACCTTTACGAGGGCCTGTCGGCCGGCCTGCTCCAGCCGAGCCCGGCGCTGTTCACGCTGCTGCAAAGCAGCCATGACCGATTGGCGCAGATGCTCGACGCCGTGCGCGCCGGCCACCCCTGCCCACCGGGCGACCGGCTGATCGCGCAGATCCAGGCGGTCAACCATCCGCAGGTCAGCGAGACGCCGCCAGCGGTTGTGGAACCGGCACCGCTGGCGCCGCCTGCACCTGCCAAACCCGAGCCGGCAGCGCCGGGCGACGGCGCGGATATGGTCAAGGTGTCCGCCGATCTGCTCGACGACCTCGTGAATCTGGCCGGTGAGACGTCGATCTTCCGTGGCCGTATCGAGCAGCAGGTCAACGATGCGCGGGTGGCCCTGGGTGAGATGGAAACCACCCTGGAGCGCATGCGCGACCAGTTGCGCCGCCTGGACACCGAAACCCAGGGCCGGATTCTCAGCCGCCAACAGGTGGAGGCCGAGCGCCTGGGTTATGAAGAGTTCGACCCGCTGGAAATGGACCGCCACTCCCAGCTGCAACAGTTGTCCCGGGCGCTGTTCGAGTCCACCTCGGACCTGCTCGACCTCAAGGAAACCCTGGAGCGCAGCAACCACGACGCGGAGAACCTGCTGCAACAACAGGGACGCATCCACACCGAACTCCAGGAAGGCCTGATGCGCACGCGCATGGTGCCGTTCGAGCGCATGTTGCCGCGCCTCAAGCGCATCGTCCGGCAGGTGGCGCAAGAGCTGGGCAAAGACGTGGAGTTCGTGGTCGACAACGCCGAGGGCGAGATGGACCGCAACGTGCTGGAGCGCATGGCCGCGCCCCTTGAACACATGTTGCGCAATGCCGTGGATCACGGCCTGGAGCCAGCCGATGTGCGCATCGCCGCCGGCAAACCGGCGCGAGGACGAATCAGCCTCGACCTGTCCCGCGAGGGCGGCGACATCATTTTCGACATCCGCGATGACGGTGCCGGTGTGCCGCTGGACGCGGTGCGCCGTAAGGCGATCAAGCGCGGGCTCCTGGCCCCGGACAGCGACATCAGCGACCGCGATGTGCTGCAGTTCATCCTTCAGCCGGGGTTTTCCACGGCCGAGAAAATCACCCAGATCTCCGGGCGCGGTGTTGGCATGGATGTGGTCCATGAAGAAGTCCGGCAACTGGGCGGCACCATGGTCATCGATTCCACGCCGGGCCAGGGTGTGCATTTTCGCATCCGCTTGCCCTTCACCGTGGCGGTGAACCGGGCGTTGATGGTGCAGTGTCACGAAGACCAGTACGCGATCCCGTTGAACACCATCGAAAGCATCGTGCGGGTGCTGCCCGCCGAGCTGGACGCTTACTACCAGCTCGATCCGCCGGCCTACACCTATGCCGGGCAACGTTACGAGCTGTGTTATCTGGGCGAGCTGCTGAAAACCGCCGCCCGGACGAACCTGTTGGGCCAGAGCCAACCCTTGCCGGTGCTGCTGATGCAATGCAACGAGCGACACATCGCCGTGCAAGTGGACGCGACCGCCGGCACCCGCGAGATCGTGGTCAAGAGCCTCGGCCCGCAATTCTCGGCAGTGCAGGGGTTGTCCGGGGCGACCATCCTGGGGGACGGTCGCGTGGTGCTGATCCTCGACTTGCTCGCGCCGATCCGCGCCTTGCCCAGCCAGGCGCCGCGTCGCCTGGCCCCGGCGCAAGGCGAGGGCGAACACCCGCGACCGTTGCTGGTGCTGGTGGTGGACGACTCGGTGACGGTGCGCAAGGTCACCAGCCGCCTATTGGAGCGCCATGGCATGCACGTGCTCACCGCCAAGGACGGCGTGGACGCCATGGCGTTGCTGGCCGAGCATTCTCCTGACCTGATGCTGCTGGACATCGAAATGCCGCGCATGGACGGTTTCGAAGTGGCCACGCAGGTGCGCAACGACCCGCGCCTGGCGCACCTGCCGATCATCATGATCACCTCCCGCACGGGCCAGAAACACCGCGACCGCGCCATGGCCATCGGCGTCAATGACTACCTGGGCAAGCCGTACCAGGAATCGGTGCTGCTCGACAGCATCGCGTACTGGAGCAAGACCCATGCATGACCTTTACCCACGCACCAGCCACCTCACCGGGCTGTTGTTGCCCCTGGCGGACCGTCACCTGATCCTGCCGAATGTGGCGGTGGCCGAACTCATTGACTATCAGGGCAGCGCCTTCGATCTGGACACCCCGCCGTGGTTCCTGGGCTGGGTCAGCTGGCGCGAACGCCAGGTCCCGCTGCTGAGCTTCGAGTCGGCCTGCGGACAGAAAACCGTGATCGGCGAACGGGCCCGCATCGTCGTGCTCAACGCCCTGGGCGGGCGGCCGGCGTTGCGCTTCATCGCGCTGGTGGTCCAAGGCATCCCACGCTCCTGCAAGCTCGACAGCCAGTTGAGCTACGTCGACGTACCGCTGTGCGGCTTGGAGCAGGCGGCGGTGCAAGTGGGCGAGCATGTGGCGAAGGTGCCGGATTTACTGGCGTTGGAAGAGCTGGTGCTGGCGGCGGGGTTGGTGGCTGCGTGAGTTTTGGTGGATCGGTCCCAGAAAAGGTCCGATCAGTCCCTTAATGGGACCGGTCAGCTTGCCCCCCCTGTGGCGAGGGAGCTTGCTCCCGCTGGCCTGCGAAGCAGGCCCCTGCATATCTTCAGGCAAACCCCGTTGCGACTCTGCGACCGCTTCGCGGCCGAGCGGGAGCAAGCTCCCTCGCCACGTGATTTTGTGGGCGCCCGTCCATCATTACTCCAAGCGTAACGATCCGCCATCGAGCTTGATTGATGCCCGCGCCTCTAAACTCCTAAGGTGACCTCCACGACAGCGAACCTGTGGAGTGGTCATGACAACAACAATATCCCCCGACTCGCGCTGGACGCGGCGGCGCAGCGAAAAGCAGCGGCGGCTCGAGCAGGTCAAGGGGCTTGCCGACGGTGTGGTGTTGCCCACCGACAAGATCGTCGCGGCGCTGGAGGCGTTGATCCTGCCCGGCGATCGCGTGGTGCTGGAGGGCAACAACCAGAAGCAGGCGGATTTCCTCTCGCGCTCCCTGGCCAAGGTCGATCCGGGCAAGCTGCATGACCTGCACATGATCATGCCCAGCGTCGGTCGCTCCGAGCACCTGGACCTGTTCGAACGCGGCATCGCCCGCAAGCTGGACTTTTCCTTCGCCGGCACCCAGAGCTTGCGCATCAGCCAGTTGCTCGAAGACGGCCTGCTGGAAATCGGCGCGATCCACACCTACATCGAACTCTATGCCCGGCTGGTGGTGGACCTGATCCCCAACGTGGTGCTCTCGGCCGGCTTCATGGCCGACCGTGCAGGCAATATCTACACCGGCCCCAGCACCGAAGACACGCCCGCGTTGATCGAACCGGCGGCCTTCAGCGATGGCATTGTCATCGTCCAGGTCAACCAGTTGGTCGACGACGTCAGCGACCTGCCGCGCGTGGACATCCCGGCGTCCTGGGTCGATTTCGTGGTGGTGGCCGACAAGCCGTTCTACATCGAGCCGCTGTTCACCCGCGACCCGCGCCACATCAAGCCCGTGCACGTGCTGATGGCGATGATGGCGATCCGCGGGATCTACGAAAAACACAACGTCCAGTCCCTCAACCACGGCATCGGCTTCAACACCGCCGCCATCGAGTTGATCCTGCCGACCTACGGCGAGTCCCTTGGCCTGAAGGGCAAGATCTGCCGCAACTGGACCCTCAATCCGCACCCCACACTGATCCCGGCCATTGAAAGCGGCTGGGTCGAAAGCGTGCATTGCTTCGGCACCGAGCTGGGGATGGAGAACTACATCGCCGCCCGGCCCGATGTGTTCTTCACCGGTCACGACGGCTCGCTGCGCTCCAATCGCATGGTCTGCCAACTGGCCGGACAGTACGCGGTGGACCTGTTCATCGGCGCGACCCTGCAGGTGGACGGCGACGGTCATTCCTCCACCGTCACCCGTGGCCGCCTGGCCGGTTTCGGTGGTGCGCCGAACATGGGGCACGACCCGCGCGGGCGTCGCCATGGCACGCCGGCCTGGCTCGACATGCGCCACGGCGATGGCGAGGCACCGCTGCTCGAACGCGGCAAGAAGCTGGTGGTGCAGATGGTCGAGACCTTCCAGGAAGGCGGCAAACCGACCTTCGTCGACACCCTCGACGCGGTGGACGTGGCGAAAAAAGCCGGCATGCCCCTGGCGCCGATCATGATCTACGGCGACGACGTCACCCACCTGCTGACCGAAGAAGGCATTGCCTACCTGTACAAGGCCCGCTCGCTGGAAGAGCGCCAGGCGATGATCGCAGCGGTTGCCGGTGTCACCAGCATCGGCCTGCGCCACAACCCGAAAGACACCGCGCGCCTGCGTCGCGAAGGGCTGATTGCCCTGCCTGAAGACCTCGGCATCCGTCGTACCGACGCCAGCCGCGAATTGCTCGCCGCCAAGAGCGTCGCCGATCTGGTGGAGTGGTCCGGTGGCCTCTACAACCCGCCCGCCAAGTTCAGGAGTTGGTAAATGCGCGCCTTCAACCTGCAACCGAAAAACCTTTCCTTGGCCGAGCACCTGGCCGATCTGGCGGTGGACGCATTGATCGATGAGGCCGACCTGTCGCCCAAACCGGCCCTGGTGGATCGGCGCGGCAATGGCGCCCACACCGACCTGCATCTGGGCTTGATGCACGCCTCGGCGCTGTCGCTGTGGCCGGCGTTCAAGGCGATGGCCGAAGCGGCCCTCGATTGCGGCGAGATCGGTCTGCCGCTGCGCGAAGCCCTCGGGCAGATGGGCCGGGACGGTGAAGCGGCGATGCTCGCCACCACCGGCGGCGTGAACACCCACCGGGGTGCGATCTGGGCCTTGGGCCTGTTGGTCGCGGCAACGGCGCTGGAGCCTGCATCCAACACCCCTGGTGCCGTCGCCGTGAGAGCGGCGCGCCTGGCCTTGCTCAACGACCGCTACGCACCTCAACCCCTGAGCCACGGCGCCCAGGTTGCCCAGCGCTACGGTGTGCGCGGCGCCCGGGAAGAAGCGCAACTGGCGTTCCCGGCGGTCACCGGCCTGGGCCTGCCGCAACTCAAGCGCAGCCGCGCGGCGGGGGCGGGGGAGCAGAACGCCCGGCTCGATGCGTTGCTGGCGATCATGACGACCCTGGCCGACACCTGCGTGCTCTACCGCGCTGGCAAAGCGGGCTTGCAGGCCATGCAACAGGGGGCCAGAGCGGTGCTCGATGCCGGGGGCAGCGCGACGCTGGGCGGTCGCCGCCAGCTGCATGCGCTGGACCAACAGTTGATTGCCTTGAACGCCTCGCCCGGCGGCGCTGCCGACCTGCTCGCCGCCAGCCTGTTCCTCGACCGTATCGAACGCGGCGATGGCCTCTTTCCAGGAGTGTGCTGATGCAAACCTTATCCTTTGAATTCCCCGCCGGCCAGCCGCCCCGGGGCCGGGCGCTGGTGGGCTGTGTCGGCTCGGGCGACCTGGAAGTGCTGATCGAGCCCGGCGTGGCGGGCAAGCTGACCATCCAGGTGCAGACCTCGGTCAACGGCAGTGAGCAGCGCTGGCAGCATTTGTTCGCCCGCCTGTTCGACGGCCAGACGCCGCCGGCCCTGTCCATCGACATTCATGATTTCGGCGCCACCCCCGGCGTGGTGCGCTTGCGCCTGGAACAGGGCTTCGAGGAGATCGGCCATGACTGACAGTGCAGCGCTGCTCAACAAGCACAGCTTTGTCGAACTTGGCGCCCGGCAACGGGCCAGGGCCTTGCTCGACGACGGCACCTTTCGCGAATTGCTCGACCCCTTCCAGCGGATCATGTCGCCGTGGCTGTTGCGCCAGGGTGTGGTGCCGCAAAGCGACGACGGCGTGGTGATCGCCAAGGGTACGCTCGACGGTCTGCCGGTGGTGATCGCCGCCATCGAGGGCGCGTTCCAGGGCGGCAGCCTGGGTGAAGTCGGCGGGGCGAAGATTGCCGGTGCACTGGAACTGGCCGCCGAGGACAACCGCAAGGGCATCCCGACCCGCGCCGTGCTCCTGCTGGAAACCGGCGGCGTGCGGCTGCAGGAAGCCAACCTCGGGCTGGCGGCGATTGCCGAGATTCACTCGGCGATTGTCGACCTGCGCCAGTATCAGCCGGTGGTCGGCGTGGTGGCCGGCAGCGTCGGTTGCTTTGGCGGCATGTCGATTGCCGCCGGGTTGTGCAGTTATCTACTGGTGACCCAGGAAGCGCGGCTGGGCCTGAACGGTCCGCAGGTGATCGAACAGGAGGCCGGGCTCGACGAATACGACTCGCGCGACCGGCCGTTCATCTGGAGCCTGACCGGCGGCGAACAGCGTTTCGCCACCGGGCTGGTGGATCGTTACGCGGCCGATGATGTGGCGCAGATTCGCCAACAGGTCAGCCAGTTGCTGCACCTGGGCGTGCCCGCCGAACACCGCAGTGGCCAGGCCGAGTGGTTTTTGCAGCGCCTGGCGCGCTTGGACACCGAAGTGCAAATCGAGCCGACAGTGGTTCGCCAGTTGTATCAGGGAGAACGCCCATGAGTGCGTATTCATCGAGAGGCCTGCGCTGGTTCGAGGCCCTGAGTGGCGGTGCCAGCCCGGTGCAAGGCTTGCCCGCTTCGTTGAAAGCGGCCGATGTCAGGCTGGGCGAGCAAGCCGTGCGCCTGTTGGCCGTCGTGGCCGATCCGGGCAACCGTTTTCCACGGGCGCGCAGCGGCGAAGTCGGCTTGCTTGAGGGCTGGGGCCTGGCGAAGGCGGTGGACGAGGCCATCGACGCTGATCGAGACACCTCGCAAAAACGTCCGCTGATCGCCATCGTCGATGTACCGAGCCAGGCGTATGGTCGGCGTGAAGAAGCCCTGGGCATTCACCAGGCCCTGGCCGGAGCGGCCGCCAGCTATGCCCGTGCCCGACTGGCCGGCCATCCGGTGATTGGCTTGCTGGTGGGCAAGGCGATGTCCGGGGCGTTCCTGGCCCACGGCTACCAGGCCAACCGGTTGATCGCCCTGCGCGACCCGGGCGTGATGGTCCACGCCATGGGCAAGGCGTCGGCGGCGCGAGTGACCTTGCGCAGCGTCGAAGAGCTGGAAGCCCTGGCCGCCAGCGTGCCGCCGATGGCCTATGACATCGATAGCTTTGCCAGCCTGGGCCTCTTGTGGGAAACCCTCTCGGTGGAGCAGATCGAACAGCCCTCGGCGGCCGATCTGGCGCGGGTCATCGATTGCCTGCAACACGCGATCAGCGATGTGGCCGGGGCACCCCGGGACCTACGCAGCCGCCTCGGCGCGCCTCATCGGAGCGCCTCCGGCACGGTCCGCCAGCTGTTGAGGGCGCAGTGGTGAACGGCTTGCTGGCCCATGACCTGCTGTGGGGGATGCCCCCTGGGCAACTGCCCGTGGACGCGCCATCGTGGGCCGTCGAGTCCCTCAGCCACGGCCAACCGGTGGTGGTGCGGCGAGCACTGATGGCGCCCGGGCACGTCGCGGTCGGCGTGCGCGGGGCCTCGCGGGAGCAACGCTACGCCACGTCGATGCCGGTGGCCGCGATCCAGCGCCGGTTGCGTCCGGAGGATCTGTGCCACGTCGAGTCGAACCGGGCGCTGCCGGCGTTGCAGGCGTTGTCCCACCTGCGGCCGCTGCTGGACGCCAGCGGCTGGACCTGGGGCGTGAGCGGCAGCGCCGGGTTCGAACTGGCCAGCGGCATTGAAGCACTGCACGCTCGCAGCGATCTGGACCTGATCCTGCGCACCCCTGATCCTCTGGATCGCCTTCAAGCCAGGGAGCTGCTGGCCCGCTTGGACGCCTCGGTGTGCGTCGTGGACATGCAATTGCAAACGCCCTTCGGCGCTGTCGCGCTGAGGGAGTGGGCCGGCCCGGCGCGGCGGGTGCTGCTCAAGGACAATCAACAGGCCCACTTGGTGAGTGATCCGTGGCAGCCTGCGCTGGAGCATGTGGCGTGAGCAGCTTGCTGGTGTTCCCCGGCCAGGGCGCGCAACGACCGGGCATGCTCCGTGGCGTATCGCCGCAGGTGTTGACCGAGGCGGCTGACGTACTCGGCGAAGACGTGCAGCAGTTGGACAGTGCCGAGGCCTTGCAATCGACCCGTGCGGTGCAGGTGTGCCTGTTGATCGCCGGTGTGGCGGCGGCCCGTCGATTGTTGGAGCAGGCCCCGGCACCGGACTATGTCGCGGGCCTGTCCATCGGTGCGTATCCGGCAGCGGTGGTGGCCGGTGCGCTGGGTTTTGCCGACGCGTTGCGGCTGGTCAGCCTGCGGGGCGAGTTGATGCAGCAGGCGTATCCCCAAGGCTACGGCATGACCGCCATCATCGGCCTGGACCTGGCCGCCGTGGAAACCCTGCTTGCCCAGGTGCACAGCGAGACGACGCCGGTCTACCTGGCGAACATCAATGCCGATAACCAGGTGGTCATCGCCGGCAGTGACGAGGCGATGGCGACCGTTGCCGCGAAAGCGCGCAGCCAGGGCGCCGCCAAGGCCTGTCGCCTAGCGGTGAGCGTGCCGTCCCACTGCCCGTTGCTGGAGGCGCCAGCGCAGGTCTTGGCCCAGGCGTTTGCCAAGGTGCCGGTGCAGGCACCGGCCTTGGGTTACCTGAGCGGCAGCCGCGCACGGCCGGTGACCAAGCCCGAGGCCTTGCGCGACGACCTGGCGTTCAACATGTGCCGCGTCGTCGATTGGCGAGGCACCGTGCAAAGCGCCTACGAGCGCGGCGTGCGGCTACAGATCGAACTGCCCCCCGGTGCGGTGCTGACCGCCCTGGCGCGCCGGGTGTTCGAGCAGGGAACCGTCATGGCTTTCGACGGTGCGCGGCTCGACACCCTGCAAGCGTTGCTCGCAGAGGAGGGAGGCCGCCACTAAACCACCGACTCAGGCTTGCGAAGCACAAAAACAACAACTTCGACGATGCACTTTGAGGACTACAACAATGATTATTTACGGCGTGGCACTGTTGGCGATCTGTACGCTGACGGGAGTGATCCTGGGCGACATGCTCGGCGTGTTGTTGGGCGTGAAATCCAACGTTGGCGGGGTCGGCATCGCGATGATCCTGCTGATTTGCGCGCGTTTATGGATGCACAAGCGTGGCGGCATGACCCTGGATTGCGAAAGGGGCGTCGCGTTCTGGGGCGCGATGTACATCCCTGTGGTGGTGGCGATGGCCGCGCAACAGAACGTCGTCACGGCCCTGCACGGCGGACCGGTGGCGGTGCTGGCGGCCATCGGCTCGGTGGTGCTGTGCGGCGCGACCATTGCACTGATCAGCCGTACCCACAAGGGCGATCCCTTGCCCGATGAACCGGCGGACATCACGTCCGTCGGCACCCCGGTAGGAGGTCGCTGACATGTGGAATCTCATTGAGCAAGGCCTGGAACACAACGGCTTGATCACGGCGTTCGCCTTCGTGGGCGTGATCATGTGGGTGTCGGTGGTGCTGTCCAAGCGCCTGACGTTCGGACGGGTCCACGGCTCGGCCATCGCCATCGTCATCGGCCTGGTGCTGGCCTGGGTCGGCGGGACCATGACCGGCGGACAGAAAGGCCTGGCGGACCTGTCGCTGTTCTCCGGCATCGGCCTGATGGGCGGGGCGATGCTGCGCGATTTCGCCATCGTCGCCACGGCCTTCGAGGTGCAGGCCACCGAGGCGAAGAAAGCCGGGATGATTGGTGCCATCGCGTTGCTGTTGGGCACGATCCTGCCGTTCATTGTCGGGGCGAGCATCGCCTGGGTATTCGGCTATCGCGACGCGGTGAGCATGACCACCATTGGCGCGGGTGCGGTGACCTACATCGTCGGGCCTGTGACCGGGGCGGCGATTGGGGCGACGTCCGATGTGATGGCGTTGTCGATTGCCACCGGGTTGATCAAGGCGATCCTGGTGATGGTCGGCACACCCGTGGCGGCGCGTTGGATGGGGCTGGACAACCCACGCTCGGCGATGGTGTTCGGCGGCCTCGCCGGGACCGTGAGCGGTGTGACGGCAGGGCTGGCCGCGACGGATCGGCGGCTGGTGCCCTACGGCGCGCTGACTGCCACGTTCCACACCGGGCTGGGTTGCTTGCTGGGGCCTTCGTTGTTGTACTTCATTGTGCGGGGAATTGTCGGTTAGTGGATAACCGCTTCTGTGGCGAGGGAGCTTGCTCCCGCTTGAGCGCGTAGCGCTCACAAAGATTTTTGGGGTGGCGCCACCCAGCGGGAGCAAGCTCCCTCGCCACAGGGTTACGTTTCAAGCCTGGCGATTGGCATACATCCGACACTCAGCCAGCAACGCCAACAGATTCGGGTCGCGCTCCTTGGCCTTGAGGAACACCACGCCGATGTGTTGCTGCAACCGGTACTTTTCCTGCAATGGGATCAGTTTCACGCGGTTTTCATAAACCGCTGCAATCCTTCCTGGCAACAAGGCATAGCCGACCCCGGAGCTGACCATGCTCAGCAGGGTGAAGATGTCGTTGACCTGCATCGCCACCTTCGGCTCGAACCCTGCCTGCTTGAACACTCGGATACCGTCCTGGTGCGTGGCAAAACCTTGGGTCAGGGTGATGAACGTCTCGTCGCGGACTTCGGCCAGGTCGACTTCGCTGCGTTGGGCGAAAGGTGAATCGGCGGGCGTGGCGAGGAAGATGTCATCGGAAAACAATGCGATCTGCTCACAGTCCGGGTCGTTGACGCTGTCGTCCAGCGACACCAGGATCGCATCGACTTCCATGTTCTTGAGCTTGTACAGCAGATCGATGTTGGAGCCCATGATCAGGTCGATGTTGAGTTCGCTGCGCCGGATCTTCAGGCCCATGATCAACTGCGGCACGGTCTTGACCGTCAACGAGTACAGCGAACCCAATTTGAAGCGCTCGGCCCAGAAGCCGGCGGCTTCGCGGGTCAGGCGCACGCTGTCGACCACGTCCTGGATCAGCTTCTGCGCCCGCTCTTCCAGCACGTAGGCGCTTTCCAGCGGCGTGAGGTTGCGGCCTTCGTGCTTGAACAGCGGACAGCGTAGGGCGTTTTCCAGCGAATGGATGGCCCGGTGAACGCTGACGTTGCTGGTCTGCAACTCGGCCGCCGCCCGCGCCAGGTTGCCGGTGCGCATGAACGCCAGGAACACCTCGAGCTTTTTCAGGGTCAGTTCTTCGTCGATCAGCATAGGGCGGGCTCATATTCGTATGGGCCGATTGTGCCTCAAGTCTTTGTCGCGACGCGGTTTATTGTGGCGAGGGAGCTTGCTCCCGCTCGGGCGCGCTGCGGCCGCTATTTTTTTGGGCCGATGCGCAGCCAGCGGGAGCAAGCTCCCTCGCCACAGGTGAGTTGTTTGCCCAGGTTTTGTGTGGACAGGCCTGGCAGCAAACCATTGCACTTTGGCGCGCCAGGGTTGAGCCTTGGCACATGTTTGGAAATGTGGGGGTAAGGAATCGATGTACCACGGGGAACGACTCAACGCCTGGACTCACCTGGTCGGGGCGGTGGCGGCTTTTATTGGTGCAGTGTGGTTGTTGGTGATTGCCGGGATGGCCGGCGACCCTTGGAAGATCGTCAGCGTGGCGATCTACGGTTTTACCTTGCTGGTGCTCTACAGCGCCTCGACGGTTTATCACAGCGTGCGCGGGCGCAAGAAAGCGATCATGCAGAAGGTCGATCACTTTTCGATCTACCTGCTGATCGCCGGCAGCTACACGCCGTTCTGCCTGGTGACCTTGCGCGGGCCCTGGGGTTGGACACTGTTCGGGATTGTCTGGGGGCTGGCGCTGATCGGGATCTTGCAGGAGATCAAGCCGCGCTCCGAAGCGCGCATCCTGTCCATCGTGATCTACGCCGTGATGGGCTGGATCGTGCTGGTGGCGGTCAAGCCGCTGCTGGCGGCCCTGGGCACTGCCGGGTTTGCCTGGCTGGCCTCGGGTGGGGTGTTGTACACCGTCGGCATCCTCTTTTTCGCCCTCGACAATCGCCTGCGCCACGCCCATGGCATCTGGCACCTGTTCGTCATCGCCGGCAGCCTGCTGCACTTCGTGGCGATTTTGTTCTACGTGCTCTGACCCCCTGAATACTGGAGCGCTCCCACAATGGATCTTCAGTGGTCGCAGGGGCTTAGAAATCCCCCCACAACTGCTGCGCCACCGCCAGCGCCACCACCGGCGCGGTTTCGGTGCGCAGCACGCGGGGGCCGAGGCGGGCGGCGTGGTAACCGGCGGTCTTGGCCTGCTCGACTTCGGCATCCGACAGCCCGCCCTCGGGGCCGATCAAGAAGGCCAGGCTCGACGGCCGGGCATGGCTCACCAGCGGCTCGGCCACCGGGTGTAGCACCAGCTTCAGCTCGGCTTCGGCCTGCTTCAGCCAATCAGCCAGCAACAGTGGCGGGTGGATCACCGGCACGGTGGAGCGCCCGCACTGCTCGCAGGCGCTGATCGCCACCTGGCGCCAGTGCAGCAGGCGTTTGTCGGCGCGTTCGTCCTTGAGTCGCACTTCGCAGCGCTCGCTGAAAATTGGTGTGATCTCGTTGACGCCCAGCTCCGTGGCTTTCTGGATCGCCCAATCCATGCGCTCGCCCCGGGACAGGCCTTGGCCGAGGTGAATGTGCAGCGGTGATTCAGCCTGGCCGGCGAATTGCTCATCGAGCTGCACCCGCACGCGTTTCTTGCCGACTTCGGCCAGGGTGCCGCGAAATTCCTGGCCTGAACCGTCGAACACCTGCACCGCATCGCCCTCGGCCATGCGCAGCACACGGCCGATGTAATGGGCCTGGGCTTCGGGCAACTCGTGGTCGCCGAGGCTCAGGGGGGTGTCGATGAAGAAGCGGGACAGTCTCATGTTCAATCTCTGCTAGAAAAAGGATCGCGGTTGACGCTGATGGCCTCATCGCGGGCAAGCCTTGCTCCCACAGGGAATCAATTGTGGGAGCAAGGCTTGCCCGCGATGGCGGTGGCCCAGGCTCAGCCCGGATCGCGAAACCCTGGATGAAAGTCCTTCGGCACCGCCACGCTGACGGTGTCACGGGTGGCGATGTCGATGCCTTCGCTGGCCACTTCGGCGAGGAAATCGATCTGCTCGGGCGTAATCACATACGGCGGCAGGAAATACACCACGCTGCCCAACGGCCGCAACAGCGCGCCACGCTCCAGCGCATGCTGGAACACGCTCAGGCCGCGCCGTTCCTGCCAGGGATAAGCGGTCTTGCTGGCCTTGTCCTTGACCATCTCGATGGCCAGGACCATGCCGGTCTGGCGCACTTCGGCCACGTTCGGGTGGTCGGCCAGGTGCGCGGTGGCACTGGCCATGCGCTGGGCCAGGGCCTTGTTGTTTTCGATGACGTTGTCTTCTTCGAAAATATCCAGCGTCGCCAGGGCCGCCGCGCAGGCCAGCGGGTTGCCGGTGTAGCTGTGGGAATGCAGGAACGCGCGCAGGGTCGGGTAGTCGTCGTAGAACGCGCTGTAGACGTCGTCGGTGGTCAGGCAGGCCGCCAGCGGCAGGTAGCCGCCGGTCAGGGCCTTGGACAGGCAGAGGAAGTCCGGCGTGATGCCGGCCTGTTCACAAGCGAACATCGTCCCGGTGCGACCGAAGCCGACAGCGATTTCATCGTGGATCAGGTGCACGCCATAGCGGTCGCACGCCTCGCGCAGCAGCTTCAGGTACACCGGGTGATACATGCGCATGCCACCTGCGCCCTGGATCAACGGCTCGACGATCACCGCCGCCACCGTGTCGTGGTGCTCGGCCAACGTCTGCTCCATGGCGACGAACATAGTGCGCGAATGTTCTTCCCAACCCATGCCTTCGGGGCGGTGGTAGCAGTCGGGGCTCGGCACCTTGAGGGTGTCCAGCAGCAAGGCCTTGTAGGTTTCGGTGAACAGCGGCACATCGCCGACCGACATCGCCGCGATGGTTTCGCCGTGGTAGCTGTTGCCCAGGGTGACGAAGCGCTTCTTGGCCGGGCGCCCGCGATTGACCCAGTAGTGAAAGCTCATCTTCATCGCCACTTCGATGCAGGACGAGCCGTTATCGGCGTAGAAGCACCGCGTCAGGCCTTCGGGCGTCATGTTCACCAGGCGCTCGGACAGCTCGATCACCGGCTGGTGGCTGAAACCGGCGAGGATGACGTGTTCCAGCTGATCGACCTGGTCCTTGATCCGCTGGTTGATCCGTGGGTTGGCGTGACCGAACACGTTGACCCACCAGGAGCTGACGGCATCGAGGTAACGCTTGCCCTCGAAGTCTTCCAGCCACACGCCTTCGCCGCGCTTGATGGGAATCAGCGGCAGTTGTTCGTGATCTTTCATTTGCGTGCAAGGGTGCCACAGCACCGCGAGGTCGCGTTGCATCCACTGGTTATTCAGGCCCATGTACAGTCTCCTCGAGGCGGCTCGCGGCGGGCGCGGGCAAAACAATCGCGCAAGCCTATGCAATGGCGGCCACGCGGACAACCCATTGTGTCGTTCCTGCTACTTTGAGGCAGGCGATAGACGTCTCTGGCGGCGTTTTGATGGCTGACGTATTCTTCGCCGTTCCTGGGGCCGACTGGCCCGAAAAACCGCGAGCCGCCTGGCTCGAAAACTGAAATTTCCTACGTTTTAATCCGGAGTTCGTTGAATGTCTGCTGGTTGGCTGCGCGCGTGTGCGCTGGTGATGATAGGGCTGTTCAGCGTTTCGGCGCTGGCCAAGGACAAGCAACCGACGGCGATCGTCATCGGTGGCGGCCTGGCGGGACTGACAGCGGCCTATGAGCTGCAGAACAAGGGCTGGGGTGTGACCCTGCTGGAAGCCAGGCCGGACCTGGGCGGTCGTTCGGGCATGGCCACCAGCGAGTGGATCGGCAATGAAAAGACCCAGCCGGTGCTGAATAAGTACGTTTCGACCTTCAAGCTGAGCACCACGCCGGCCCCGGAATTCGTGCGCACGCCCAGCTACCTGATCGATGGCAGCTACTTCACCGCCGCGGACCTGGCGACCAAGCAGCCGGCCACCGCTGAAGCCCTCAAGCGCTATGAAACCACCCTGGATGAACTGGCGCGCTCCATCGAGGACCCGCAGAACCCAGCGGCGACCCCTGCACTGCATGCCTTGGACCAGATCACCGTCTCCAACTGGCTCGACCGCCTGCAACTGCCGGACACCGCGCGTCAGTTGGTGAACCAGCAGATTCGTACCCACTACGACGAACCTTCGCGCCTGTCGCTGTTGTATTTCGCACAGCAGAACCGGGTTTACCGCGGCATCTCCGACCGCGACCTGCGGGCTTCGCGTCTGGTGGGCGGTAGCCCGGTGTTGGCCCAGGCTTTCGTCAAGCAACTGAAAACCATCAAGACCAACTCGCCGGTCTCGGCCATCTCCCAGGACAAGGACGGTGTGACGGTCAAGGTCGGCAGCGTTGGCTATCAGGCCGACTACGTCGTGCTGGCCGTGCCACTGCGGGCCCTGAACAAGATCCAGCTGACGCCGGCGCTCGATGCCCAGCACCAAGCGGCGATCAAAGGCACCAACTACGGCTGGCGCGACCAGATCATGCTCAAGTTCAAGACCCCGGTCTGGGACAGCAAGGCGCGCATGTCGGGTGAGATCTACAGCAACACCGGCCTGGGCATGATGTGGATCGAACCGGCCTTGAAGGGCGGCGCCAACGTGGTCATCAACCTGTCGGGCGATAACGCCCGGGTGATGCAGGCCTTCGGCGACAAGCAGATGGTCGATCAGGTGCTGATCCGTCTCCACGCCTTTTATCCACAGGCACGCGGCGCCTTCACCGGTTACGAAATCCGTCGCTACAGCACCGACCCGTCCACAGGCGGCGCCTACCTGGCCTTTGGCCCGGGCCAGATCAGCAAATTCTGGCGCCTGTGGGAAAAACCATTGCAACGCGTAGCCTTTGCCGGCGAACACACCGACACCCTGTACCCGGGCACCCTGGAAGGTGCATTGCGCACGGGCCAGCGCGCGGCCAGCCAAGTGCAGGACCTGGCAGCAGGCAAGTCGTTCGAACCGGCCAAGGTCGTTCCAGCGGCAACGGCAGCAGCGGCCGGTGCGGTCGCGGCGAAGAAGGGCAACTTCTTTACGCGCCTGTTTGGTGGCTCGGATGACGACAAGAAGCCGGAGCCGGTCAAGGCACCTGAGCCGGTAGCGCCTGCGCCGGCTCCTGCCCCCGCACCGACGCCTGCCCCCGCTCCAGTGGAACCGCCTGCTCCTGCGGCTCCGGCGAAAGTCGAGCCCGCGAAAAAATCGGCGGCCAAACCCGCAGCCAAGAAGCCGGCGGCCAAGGCCCCGGCTAAAAAGGCACCGGTGAAAAAAGCTGCACCGGCGAAAAAGCCGGCAGCGACGCCAACGGCCACTGAGCCCAAGGCTCAGTAAGGCTAGGTAGCAGAAAAGAAGCGCGGCGCGTCAGCCGCGCTTTTTTTTGCCTGTTCATCCGACGATGAGGCCAGCTCTGACAACGCTAATGCCACGCAACGCGCTCGCTTTAATCTTTTCTTAACCCGCCCCTCCCAGACTGATGATCGTATTTCTCGATATTTCAAAGCGAAAATTTCCGCTTTAAATCGATAGATAACTCGCTAGTCTTGGTCGCAGTTTTTACAGGATATGAGTCATGCAGCTACGCAACTCTTCTTCTCGCTATGGCAGGGTCAGCCTCGTTATGCACTGGGGCGTAGCGCTGGCGGTGTATGGGTTGTTCGCCCTGGGCCTGTGGATGGTGGGGCTGGACTACTACAGCAGTTGGCGCAAAGACGCGCCGGATTTGCACAAGAGCATCGGCCTGGTGCTGTTGGCAGTCATGGTGTTGCGAGTGGTCTGGCGCTTTGTCAGCCCACCGCCGCCCACCCTGGAGACCTATGGGCGCATGACCCGTGTCAGCGCCAAGTTGGGTCACGGTGCGCTGTATCTCGGGTTGTTCGCCGTGATGGTGGCCGGTTACCTGATTTCCACCGCAGACGGTGTCGGGATTCCGGTGTTTGGTTTGTTCGAAGTACCGGCGCTGGTGTCCGGACTGCCCGACCAGGCAGACGTCGCCGGCGAGATTCACCTTTACCTTGCATGGGCGCTGGTCATTTTCTCCGGCCTTCATGCGTTGGCTGCATTGAAACACCACTTTATTGACCGTGACGCGACCCTCAAGCGCATGCTGGGACGCCAAGCCTGATGTTCAACCTCGACTCCAAAGGAATAGAAAGCATGTTGAAAAAGACGCTCGCCGCCTTGGCAATCGGTTCTGCTCTGTTGTCGGCCGGCCAGGCCATGGCCGCCGACTATGTGGTCGACAAGGAAGGCCAGCACGCCTTCGTCGACTTCAAGATCAGCCACCTGGGCTACAGCTACATCACCGGGACCTTCAAGGACATCGACGGCAAGTTCAGCTTCGATGCCGCCAAGCCTGAAGCCAGTAAGATCGAGTTCAACGTACGTACCGCCAGCGTGTTCACCAACCACGCCGAGCGCGACAAGCACATCGCCAGCAAAGACTTCCTGGACGTAGGCAAGTTCGCCGACGCCAAGTTCGTCTCCACCAGCGTCAAGCCTACTGGCAAGAACGCCGAGGGCAAGGACACTGCCGATGTGACGGGCGACCTGACCCTGCACGGTGTTACCAAGCCGATCGTGGTCAAGGCCACCTTCCTGGGTGAGGGTAAGGATCCATGGGGCGGCTACCGTGCCGGCTTCGAGGGCACCACCAGCATCAAGCGCTCCGACTTCGGCAAGATGATGGACCTGGGTCCGCAATCTGACGCCGTTGAACTGTACATCTCGTTTGAAGGTGTCAAAGCGAAGTAACTTTCGCGCCTGACAAAAAACGCCCCTGGTCTTGCGGCCAGGGGCGTTTTTTATTGCCACGTGAAAATCGAACAAACAGCTCAGCCCGCTCCCACATTCAGGTTAGTGGCGCCTGAATAAAAATGCCCCGGGTCGCGAAACCCGGGGCATTTTTAAGACTTGGAAAAACTCAGCGGTTGCGTGTCAGCAGCGCAGGCTTTTCGCCGCGAGGGCGGCTTGGCAGTTGGTCCAGTTGCTCAGGCGTCGGGAAACGATCGACTTTCGATTCCTTGTGCATGATCTTCGGCTGGTTGCCACGAGGGTTTTGCACCGCCGGTTCCTGACGAGACTGATCGTCGCGGGCCGGGCGGCGGGGGCGCGAATCTTCGCGGCGGGCCTGGCCGTCGCGTGCACTGCCGTTGCGTGGGCCGCTGCGCTTGGCAGGTGGATTGGCCGCGGACGAGCCACTGTTGTTGCGAGGACCGTTCTGGCGTCCCTGGGACTGACCGCGCGCAGTACCTGCACCCGCACCTTGGGCTGGCGCGCCCGGACGGCGGCCGCGACCTTGGGCCGGTTTTTGTTGCGGTACGTAGTCGACGCGGTTACCGAAGTTATCGATATCGTCGTCCAGGAATTCGTCCGGAGCACGATCGGCAGGCGCGCGAGGGGCCTGACGCTGCGCTTCGCGGGCCGGGGTGCCTTCACGGGGCTTTTGCTCGCGGGCAGGGCGTTCGCCGCGGCCGTTGGCAGCAGCTTTTTCCTTGCCCTTGTCCTTGCCTTTGTCCTTGCGGCCGCTGCCGCTGTTCGAGCCTTCGCCACGTGGGCCGCGAGCGTTACGCGGGTTGCGCACGTCCGGACGTTCGCGGACTTCCGGTTTTTCGGCTTCTATCGTGCTGGCATCGAAACCCATCAGGTTGCCGTCGGGGATCTTCTGCTTGGTCATGCGCTCGATGCTCTTGAGCAGCTTTTCCTCGTCCGGCGCGACCAGCGAGATCGCCTCGCCCGAACGACCGGCGCGGCCGGTACGGCCGATACGGTGCACGTAGTCTTCATCGACGTTTGGCAGTTCGAAGTTGACCACGTGGGGCAACTGATCGATGTCCAGGCCGCGGGCGGCGATGTCGGTGGCGACCAGGATGCGCACTTCGCCGGCCTTGAAGTCAGCGAGGGCCTTGGTGCGGGCGTTCTGGCTCTTGTTGCCATGGATCGCCACGGCTGGCAGGCCGTGCTTGTCCAGGTATTCGGCCAGGCGGTTGGCGCCGTGCTTGGTGCGGGTGAATACCAGCACCTGTTCCCAGGCACCCGCGGTAATCAGGTGTGCCAGCAGGGCGCGCTTGTGGCTGGCGGCCAGGCGGAACACGCGCTGTTCGATGCGCTCGACCGTGGTGTTCGGTGGCGTGACTTCGATGCGCTCTGGGTTGTGCAGCAGTTTGCCGGCCAGGTCGGTGATGTCCTTGGAAAACGTCGCCGAAAACAGCAGGTTCTGGCGCTTGGCTGGCAGCCGTGCCAGCACTTTCTTCACGTCATGGACAAAACCCATGTCGAGCATGCGGTCGGCTTCGTCCAGCACGAGGATTTCAACGTGGGACAAATCGACGCTGCCCTGGCCAGCCAGGTCCAGCAGGCGACCGGGGCAAGCCACCAGGACATCGACACCGCGGGCCATGGCCTGGACCTGGGGGTTCATGCCGACGCCGCCGAAAATGCAGGCACTGACGAACTTCAGGTCGCGAGCGTAGATCTTGAAGCTCTCGTGCACCTGGGCGGCCAGTTCGCGGGTCGGGGTCAGGACCAGTACGCGCGGTTGGCGCGGGCCGTGACGCTGGGATTTGTCCGGGTGACCGTTGGGGAACAGTCGCTCCAGGATCGGGAGGGCGAAGCCGCCGGTTTTACCCGTACCTGTCTGCGCCGCAACCATCAGGTCGCGACCTTGCAACACGGCGGGAATGGCCCGCTGTTGCACCGGGGTAGGCTCGGTATAGCCGGCGGCTTCGATGGCGCCGACTAAAGCCTCGGAGAGACCGAGGGAAGCAAAGGACATGAGTAATCCTGTTTTAGTGAGGGCTTGGCCCAATGGGATAATCTTGCCGGGCGCGAATGACGTTCAACCAAAAGACGTCATCCCGTCCGGTCCTGCCGGGTCTCAAAGGCGGGTCCGGACACGCTCGCGCGGGCTGGAAAGCTGCGCTGTAGCGGTGTCGGGCTGCCTTTTGCAAGACCGGGCGTCCGGGCGTGAGCCTGGCGGGAAGGCGCGAGTATAACAGAGCAAACGCTGTGCGCTGCGTTCCTGCTGCTCAACGGTTTGTTTCAGCGTTGCAACGGGGCTGGCGGCGCACCCCGTGCGGTTGGGGCTGCGTCATAGCGGGCGATCAGGTCGGTATAGGCCTGTTCGCGCTTGAAACGCTTGAGTTCGGCACTGAAGCGTTGCACCAGCAAATCCATCCCGGCCCTGCGCCTGACGGCCAGGTACTGGCTCTGTCGGCTCACGACCGTGGGGTTTTCGGTGATCTGCCCGCCCAGTTGCATTTGCCGGAGCACGTGCCGACCCACCCGGCGATCCGTGATGAGCAGGTCGATCCGCCCCAACTGCAACTTGCCGAAATTGGCCTCGTGGGTGGGCGCCGTCTCGCGCTCGAACAGCGTCGAGTCCGTGAACGCCGAGCCATACAGATAGCCCGGGGATGTACCGACGGTCAGGCCGGACAGGTCTTCGAGCGTACGAAACGGATGGGGGCGGGCGTTGGCATAGAACATCACGAATTCCACATCCGAGAGCGGTTCGCTGGGGTAAAGCAGCAGGGAGTCGCGCTCGTTGCTGTGAAAAATATCCAGCGCGCCGTCGGCCAGGCCTTGTTCCAGCATGGCCAGGCATCGTTTCCATGGCAGGAACTGCCATTCAACGTCGATGCCCAGGCGTTTGAAGACGATGGCCGTGGTTTCGTAGTCCAGGCCCAATACCTTGCCATTCTCTTCGTAGACGTAGGGCGCCCAGGGTTCGGTGACGATGCGCAACTTCTCCGCCCGAGCCGCCAGGCTCAGGCAGAGGAGAACGACGACAGTGAGTAGCTGGGTGATGATGGGCATGGCCTGAGGTTACGACGGGAACTCATCAAATAGCTAGAGCGCTCTGGTTCGGGGGTTGGTTGCCTTTTGTCTGAATCCATTGGTTCTTCCTGAAAACGGTCGGGACGTGTAAACCCTATTCAGGACGAGACCAAAAAAAGGCCTTGGTATGTGCCAAGGCCTTTGCGTCACCCATTAGATTGTCTAACGCGGCAGCTTGAGGTTGTTCCATACCGCCAGGCTAGGTTCGGCCTGGTTCAAGGTATAGAAATGCAGCCCTGGTGCGCCACCTTGCAGCAAACGTTCGCACATTTGCGTGACGACGTCTTCGCCAAAGCGTTGGATGCTCGTTGCATCGTCGCCGTAGGCTTCAAGTTGCTTGCGGATCCAGCGTGGGATTTCTGCACCGCATGCATCGGAAAAACGCGCCAGCTTGCTGTAGTTGGTGATCGGCATGATCCCCGGTACGACAGGAATGTCGACACCCAGCTTGCGTACACGTTCGACGAAGTAGAAGTAGCTGTCGGCGTTGAAGAAGTACTGGGTGATCGCGCTGTTGGCGCCGGCCTTGGCCTTGCGCACGAAGTTGAGCAGGTCGTCTTCGAAATTGCGCGCCTGGGGGTGCATTTCCGGGTAGGCCGCGACTTCGATGTGGAAGTGCTCGCCGGTCTCTTCACGAATGAAGCTCACCAGTTCATTGGCGTGGCGCAGCTCGCCGCTGGCCATGCCCATGCCCGACGGCAGGTCACCGCGCAGGGCAACGATTCGCGTGATGCCCGCCGCCTTGTATTCGGTCAGCAGGCTGCGCAAGTCGTCCTTGCTGTCGCCGACGCAGGACAGGTGCGGCGCGGCGGGGATTTTGACTTCGCTTTCGAGCTGCAACACGGTGTTCAAGGTGCGGTCACGGGTCGAACCGCCGGCGCCGTAGGTGCAGGAGAAGAAATCGGGGTTGTAGGTGGCCAGCTGGCGGGCAGTGGCGATCAGCTTTTCATGTCCAGCATCGGTCTTCGTCGGGAAGAATTCGAAGCTGTAGCGACGGTCTTGGGACATGGTCATATCCTTGGAAACTCGTAAGCCGGGAAGCCTTGCGCATCGTAATGTGGGAGCGGGCCCATGTGGGAGCGAGCCAGCTCGCGATTGGCATCACCTCGGTCTGACAGTCAGATCAAGGTGTCTGCATCGCGAGCAGGCTCGCTCCCACAAAACCCTCACCCACAGGGGAGGCTGGCTCTATCAGTAGCGGTAAGCGTGCGGCTTGAACGGGCCTTCGACGGTGACGCCGATGTAGTCAGCCTGTTGCTTGGTCAGCTGGGTGACCACGCCGCCGAAACCGCGGACCATTTCCAGGGCCACTTCTTCGTCGAGTTTCTTGGGCAGTACTTCCACGGTCAGGCGCTCGGCTTTCTGGGCCGGCGACAGGTCGGCGTATTTCTGGCCGAACAGGAAGATCTGGGCCAGGACCTGGTTGGCGAACGAGCCGTCCATGATGCGGCTTGGGTGGCCGGTGGCGTTGCCCAGGTTAACCAGGCGGCCTTCGGCCAGCAGGATCAGGTAGTCGTCGTTCTGAGGGTCGAAGCTGCCAGCACCGGTGCGGTGAACCTTGTGAACTTGCGGCTTGACCTCTTCCCAGGCCCAGTTCTTGCGCATGAAAGCAGTGTCGATTTCATTGTCGAAGTGACCGATGTTGCAGACCACGGCACGCTTTTTCAGCGCCTTGAGCATGTTGGCGTCGCAGACATTGACGTTGCCGGTGGTGGTCACGATCAGGTCGATCTTGCCCAGCAGCGCTTTGTCGATGCTCGCTTCGGTGCCGTTGTTGATCCCGTCGATGAACGGCGAAACCAGTTCGAAACCGTCCATGCAGGCTTGCATGGCGCAGATCGGGTCGACTTCGGAGACCTTGACGATCATGCCTTCCTGACGCAGGGATTGGGCCGAACCCTTGCCCACGTCACCGTAGCCGATCACCAGCGCCTGCTTGCCCGACAACAGGTGGTCGGTGCCGCGCTTGATCGCGTCGTTGAGGCTGTGACGGCAGCCGTACTTGTTGTCGTTCTTGCTCTTGGTCACCGAGTCGTTGACGTTGATGGCCGGGATCTTCAGTTCGCCCTTGGCCAGCATGTCCAGCAGGCGGTGCACGCCAGTGGTGGTCTCTTCGGTCACGCCGTGGACCTTGTCCAGTACCGCCGGGTATTTCTTGTGCAGCAGCTCGGTCAGGTCACCGCCGTCGTCGAGGATCATGTTGGTGTCCCATGGCTGGCCATCCTTGAGGATGGTTTGCTCCAGGCACCACTCGTACTCTTGCTCGGTCTCGCCTTTCCAGGCGAAGACAGGGATACCAGCAGCGGCGATGGCGGCGGCGGCCTGGTCCTGGGTCGAGAAGATGTTGCAGGACGACCAGCGTACTTCGGCGCCCAGGGCGACCAGGGTCTCGATCAGCACGGCGGTCTGGATGGTCATGTGGATGCAGCCGAGGATCTTCGCGCCCTTGAGCGGTTGTTCGCCAGCGTACTTGCGACGCAGGCCCATCAGGGCAGGCATTTCGGATTCGGCGATGATGATTTCGCGACGGCCCCAGGCAGCCAGGGACAGGTCGGCAACTTTGTAGTCGGTAAAATCTGCAGGCGTGATGACAGCGCTCATGAAGAGCCTCCATTCGTAATGTATGCGAATGGGCGCCGTTGTGCGTTTAGTGTCCGTGCGGGAAATCCCGTACAAACAACGCCCCATCCGAGCCTGACAGGTCGAGCCTGCTGCAGCGCCCCTCGGACAGGTGGCGGGAACGGTCCAAAGCGTGGACCGAAGTAAAACGGTGGCGATTATAGCGGGCTAATCGGATCTTCCAAAAGGGTTTGTTGTCGGCAAATCGAAATTGCCGATGACTGTTATCAGGGCCGCGACGTAGAGCCTGGCTGTCCAGTCTGCCATGATGAACGTATCGATCGGCCAGATGCTCAGGAGTGAACATGAATTTCCACACCCGCAAATGGGTCAAGCCCGAAGACCTCAACCCCAACGGCACGCTGTTCGGCGGCAGCCTGCTGCGCTGGATCGACGAGGAGGCGGCGATCTACGCCATTGTCCAACTCGGCAACCAGCGTGTGGTCACCAAGTACATCTCGGAAATCAACTTCGTCAGTGCCTCGCGCCAGGGCGACATCATCGAGCTGGGCATCACCGCCACCGAATTCGGTCGCACCTCCATCACCCTGACCTGCGAAGTGCGCAACAAAATCACCCGCAAGAGCATCCTCACCGTGGACAAGATGGTTTTCGTCAACCTCGGCGAAGACGGCCTGCCCGCGCCACACGGACGGACCGAGATCAAGTACGTCAAGGATCAGTTCAAGGATGACGTCGTCGAGTGAGATCGGCGTATCAGGCTTTCTGTTTTGGATACTGCATGGCGAGCAGACTGTTGCGGGTTGTTGACTCAGGATCAGGCAGCCCCGTGTAGCGCGACTTGTAGTTCGCGATGACCCGATCGAGTACATCGTTGAACGCCTTTGGGTTGCGTACTTCGTTCAGATCCCTGATGGCTCCGTTGATCAGCTTGATGTTCGATTCTGGTTGGCCGCCGCGAAACAGCGAGGGGTAGAGCACGTAGCGCAGGACGTTATCGGCGCGCGTGGCAAGGTCGCGCAGGTTCATTTCCTCGATGGCGTGGTGGATCACCTCGCAGACGCCGGTGGACACGCCTTCGTCCCAGCGGGCGGCTGCTTGCAGAAACTGCATGAAGTCCGGGTCATTGCCGTGATTGAGACATTTTGCCAACCATTGCAGTGTGACGGGCTGATCGGCCAGCTGATCGAGGGCCCAGATGGCCTCGCGCATGGGTGGGCTTGGCTCAAGCCGGGTGGATGTTTCGTTGACCTCCCGGATCGCTTGTTTCAGTTGCGCCAAGGCCTGTTGCGCCTGTTGCCTGAAGTCGATCACCTCGGCACAGGTTTCGTCGTGCTCCAGCGCTGGACCTAGCTGTGCGAGCGCTTCGTCGCTCAATGCCAGCAGAGCGTCTTCGATCGAGGCAAACCGGAAGGCTTGCGGCGTGGCGTTACGCTTGTCCAGATGGTTTTGGACAACCTCGCGCAGTTCTTCCTGGAGATGATTCTTGATGTCCCTGGACATGCTGAAGTTGACCGTCCCATTCAGCAGCCCACGAAAGTCGCCTTTAGCGGTTTTCAGCGGTACGGTGACGATCTGGTCGGCAAAGTGCTTCATTTTTTCGGCATTCAGCGCAGAAAGAGCCGTATGGGGTGCCTTGAGGAATCTGTCGGTCAGCGCCGACAGGCCCGTACCTCGCGGGCTTTGTCCGCCCGAGTCCTCAGCGTCGAACACCAGGATCAAATGCTCACCCTGCGGAATCGGACTCATGGAGGGGCGCGGGTTGTAGAGAGCCGTTATTGGCGTGTTGTTCAGGATGCCACCATCGGCAAATGCCGTGGTCTCAGTGCGGTGCTCGTCGTTCTGTTGGAAGGGCAGTTCCTGTTGGGTCGGTTTGCTGAAGACGACTGGCAGCGACGCGGAAATATGCGCCGCCACGGCAATGTCCATCTCCGGCGTCAGGTCTGCGCTGAAGACCACCAATTGCGAACCTTCCTCGAACATGGCGGTGCCGGTGATTTCCACGGTCTTGATCTGCGGGATCTCGGCGCTCAGGATGGCTAGGTCGCGAAACGTGACGCGCTGTGTCTCTTCCACGTGGGCAACCGTTAGTTGCGCCTTCTCGGAAAGAGCCTTCCTCTGTCCATTCTCGTAGAGATTCCTGTGTTCATTGCAACGTTCCAGAAGCGCCGCGCAGGATTCCTTGCGGATCAGATCCTCCAGCGGCATCCCCTTGGAACCCAGGCGCGGCAGCAGATCACACAGCAATTGCGCCAGCGGGATTTTTTTCAGCTTCTCGCCCAACTTCGACCATCCGTCCTGCCTGGATGAGGCGTCAGGCTCGGCGCTATTGAGCAGGGAAATGAGGGAGATGTCGTCAGAGATCCTGTCGAAACCCGCGTGATCCATGCCGCTGGCCAGTAACGCGGCGGATATGGCCCCTGCGGAGGAACCTGAAATCGTCCGGACCTGTTCCATGACGCCTGTGGCTTCGAGCGTATCGACGAACCCGGAATAGGCCACTCCCTTGGCGCCACCGCCACTCAGGATCAGATCTGTGATGGGGGGACGATTCAGACTGACTTTGACGCTGCCGTCCTCATATCGAATGATGGATATCGATCGGTCTGTCGCGTCGGCGATCAATCGGCGGCCCTCTTCAGGGCTCGTTGTTCTTGCGGTCTGGCCCATATGTTCAAAAGCGCGAAGAGGGAAGGTGTGCGACGAGATGGTTGGCATTCCGGTTCGTTCCGTGTACCCAGGAGTGAGGGACCGAACTGTAAGCAAGTTCTGTGGGCTTAAGGCGTTGTGACTCAATTGGACAAACATCCTCCGGCTGCAAGCAGCGCTCGGCGGACTTCCAGGAAAGCGCTCTGGAACGCGACTTTGGGAAGGCAGGTAAAACGGCCCACATGGATGGGAATAAAGTCTTGCTGAGCGCGTCGCCTATTCGCTGGCGGTGCGGGCAGTTTTCTCGACAATAGGGAGCTCGGAGTGCTGGCAACGGCCTTGGTACTGATCGCCGCCGTGCTGCATGCGGCATGGAATACGCTGATCAAGTTCAGCGGCGAGCGTTTGCTGGTGGTGGCGTGCATGGACAGCGTAGCCTTGCTCTTCGCCGCGTTGGCCCTGGGTTTCGTGGCGTTTCCACCGCCAGGGATCTGGCCGTGGATCGTGGCGTCGGCGGCGCTTGAGTTGTTGTACCGGTATCTGCTGATCCAGGCTTATCGGGTGGGCGACCTGGGCCTGGTCTATCCGCTGATGCGCGGCCTCTCTCCGCTGGTGGTGTTGGCGCTGACGTTTGTCTTTGCCGGCGAGGCGCTGACGACGCAGCAGGTCGTTGGGATCCTGCTGATCCCCTTCGGCATGCTTTGCCTGTTGTGGCGAGGCGGTGGTGGCGAGCGGTTGCCCTGGTCGATGTTGCCGGTGGTGGCGCTGATCGGGCTGTGCATCGGCGGCTACACCTTCATTGACGGTCATGCCCTGCGCCGCTGGCCCCATCCGCTGGATTACCTGGTCTGGGTCACGCTGCTCAGTGCCTGGCCGTTCCCGCTGCTGGCGCTGCTGGGCAAGCGGCCGGCGTTCATGTTGTTCTGGCGTGAGCAATGGTCGCTGGGATTTGCGGTCGGATTCTGTGTACTGCTGAGCTACGCTCTGGTGCTGTGGGCCATGCAGCTGGGTTCGATCGCCGAGGCGGCGGCGCTGCGCGAGATCAGTGTGATCCTGGTGGTGCTGTTCGGCATGCGCTACCTCAGAGAACCTTTCGGCTTGCCGCGGCTCTTAGCCTGCGGGCTGGTGCTGATTGGCATGCTGGTGATGAAGTTCTGACCGGCGCCCGGATTCTCGATTCCCCATGAAACTCAAAGAAGGAACTGCGTCATGACGGTTGCCCTGTGGTGTATTTTGATTGCCTTTTTGCTGCCTTATGCATGCATTGCAATCGCCAAGATCGGCGGGAGATTCAGGTTGCGCGACAACCACGACCCCCGCGATTTCCTCGAATCCCTCGACGGCGTTCCCCGGCGTGCCTATGCCGCACACCTGAACAGCTTTGAGATCTCGCCATTTTTCGCCGCCGCGGTGATCGTCGCGCACCTGGCCGGCAACGCCGAGCTGGTGACCATCAACGTGCTGGCGGTGTTGTTCATCACCAGTCGCCTGCTGTACATCATTTGCTACCTGGCGGATTGGGCGATCCTGCGTTCGCTGGTGTGGCTCGTGGGGCTGGGGTTGATCGCGAGTTTCTTCTTTGTTTCGATCTGAGCCTGGCTGTTGAGTTTTGGTGACTGTGCCGCCCTCATCGGGAGCAGGCACAGTCACCGCATTCCCTCAGGGATTGGCGGTAACGGCATTGCTCACCTGCGGCACTTGCGGCAACGCCATGCCCTTGGGCCAAAGCATCCAGATCTGTCCCTGTTGCTTCATGTCCCCGGCCAGTTGCCCGGCCACTTCACCCGTGCCCCAGAACAGGTCGGCCCGTACCTCGCCGGCGATGGCGCCGCCCGTGTCCTGGGCGGCAACGGGGCGATTCAAGGGGCTGCCATCGGGACGCGTGGTGGAGAGCCAGAGCAGGCTGCCCAGGGGGATCACCTTGCGATCCACCGCCACGCTGTAGCCGGCGGTCAGGGGCACGTTCAGCGAACCACGCGGGCCTTCATTGCTGTCGGGGTTGCGGTTGAAGAACACATAGCTGGGGTTGCTGCCAAGCAACTCGGGGATCCGATTCGGGTTGGCTTTGGCCCAGGCGCTGATGGCACCCATGGTTACGTCTTCTTTTTTCAGCTCGCCCTGTTCGACCAGCCAGCGCCCGATGGGACGGTAAGGGTGGCCGTTCTGATCGGCATAGCCGATGCGCAACTGCCGGCCGTCATCGAGTCGAATCCGGCCCGAACCCTGGATTTGCAGGAATTGCAGGTTCATCGGGTCCGTCAACCAGGCGATCACGGGCGCCTTCACCCCGTTGGTTTCGATGCTGGCAGCGTCGTCGTAGGGCTTGAGTACCCGACCTTCGAGACGACCGCGCAGGCGCTTGCCCTTGAGCTCGGGGTAGATGCTCTCCAGCGAGACGATGATCATGTCGTCCGGCACGCCATACACCGGAATGTTCGCGCGGCTGGTCTGGGTGAGGCTGCCGGGATAGACCGGCTCGTAGTAGCCGGTGATCAGGCCGTTGGGGCTGTTGTCCCCCGAGCGCAGGCCATAGACGTCCAGGTTCTGCTTCAGGAAATGGCGGATATCCGTCGGGTTCTGCGGCACGCTGGCTGCGGCCGCGCAGGTCGGGCCCCAGGTGGCGTCAGCCTTGAGCCGGACGCACGCGCTACGCCAAGAAGCGAAGCCGGCCAGCAAGTCTTCATCGGAAACCGATGGCAGGGCGTCCCATGGCGCGTTGACATAAGTGGCGACGGCGTGGGTTTCAGGCTTCTCGGTCTTGTCCCCCAGGTTGCAGCCGGCCAGCAGGGCAATCAGCGGTAGGGTCAATGCAAGGCCTGTGTACCAAGGCTTGGAGCGGCTGTTCATGAAAATTTCCTTCGCGATCATTCAAACGCAGTCAGGTGTTTGAACAATCCGTATTGTTGATAGGGCCATTGGTCTTTTCCGACGATCCGAGGATACTAACCGCCGTTTCCTGCCCCGAGGCCAAGATGTTTGTAAAACGACTTTCCATGGCAGTGCTGGCCTGCCTGATGCTTTCCGCCTGCGGCGGTGTCGATCCCAATTCTCCCTTGGGCCAGCGCAAGGCGATCTTCAAGCAGATGCTCAAGACCAACGAAGAGTTGGGCGGCATGCTGCGTGGCCGCGTTCCGTTCGACGGAACACGTTTCGCCGAAGGTGCGGTGCAACTGGACCAACTGTCCCATGAGCCGTGGAAGCATTTCCCGCAAGTGCGCGAAGAAAGCCACACCAGCGCCCGGGATGAAGTCTGGCAAAAACAGGCACGCTTCCAGGAGCTGGCTCGAAGCCTTGAGGCGGCCACTGGCGAGTTGGTGACCGTCAGCAAGGTCCAACCCTACCAGGCAAGCAACCTGGGGCCGGCGGTGCAGAAGGTCGAGGATGCCTGCAGTGCCTGTCATAAAGAGTTCCGGGACCATTGATCCAGAGCCACTGCACACGGCAAGTTTCGAGCTTGCCGCTTATTTGTCCAATTCCTCCACCGCTTCCTGCAATTCCTTGCGGGAAGCTGCCAGCTTGTCCTTGCGCTTGTTGATCCGCTCCGCATCGCCCTTCTTCATGGCTTTTTCCAGGTCGGCCTGACGCCGGCTGACTTCATGCTTGGCATCGAGCACCTTGTTTTCACGTTCCTTGCGCAAGGAGGCGTCGGTGCAATGGCTGGTGACGTCGTTCAGTGCGGTTTCAAGACCTGCCTGCTGGTCCGGGTTGCCACGGGACTTGGCCAGTTCGATCTGGTTGATGATGCCTTGGCGCTTGGCTGCGCAGCCGGTGAGCTCCGGCGCCTGCTCATCCGCCAGCAAAGGTGTGGCCATGACACTGCACAGGATCAGCAGGGCAGCGGGGGACAGGAAATTCATAGCAACTCCGTAAAATGACTCGCGAGCGGTCGGTGCAGATGCGCTGTTGGAACGCATGTTCGCCCCTTGGGTTCAACTGCGCGGGGCTTGCGTCAAAAACCATCGACCCCGGCGGCGCGTAACTGTTCACTCAAAGCCAGCACCTGCGGGTCGCGAAAGAACGCGCTCAATTGCGCGGCGCGTCCCGGTCCTATGCCGGCTTCGGCTTGCCACTGTTCGGTACTGCGCTCGGCCAGTACCTGCCAAGGCCCGTCCAGCCGGGCTTCACCCGTGGGTGGCAAGCCCAGGGCCTTGAGCCATTGCCGGAAAGGGCGTTGCCGGGCGCTGTGCAGACTGTCGAGCAGGCGGACGCTGCTGCGCTCGCCGAAGCCGGCAATGGTAGCAAGCTCGGCGGCATCGAGGGTCAACCAATCCAGCATTGTGTCGAGCCGCCCGGCGGCTAGAAGCTTCTGCCAGGTGCCCGGCCCCACATGGGGCAGGGCCAGCCCTTGCTTGCCGCTGAGCCAGGTCATTCGTGCCAGGAACTGGCTTTCGCAACCGGGTGTCGGTTGCCAGCAACTCAAGAAGTGGTAATCCGCCGTCGCCGGGGCGCTGACGTCCGGGCGCTCGGTGCTGCGCAGCACAACGGCGTCGAGGCGTGGAATGGTCAGTCCGGCCAGGCTGATGGCGACCTGGTCGCCGGGGCGGATGTCCAGGGTTGCCCAGCGTTCAAGGGAGCTGACGCTCACCCTGCGGATGCGTCGATCGTCGAGCATCGTGGGTTCCAGCTCCAGGATGGGCGTGATGCGTCCGGTTCGACCGACCTTGAAATGCACCTTGCGCACCTCGGCCAACGCCTGGGCATAGGGGTATTTCCAGGCCACGCTCCAGAAGGGCGCCCGGGCCTGCCAGCGAGCCGCAGGGGGGCGGCGACTCTGGCGCAGGACGATTCCGTCACTGGCGAATGGCAGCGGCGTTCGGTACCAATGGTCGCGCCAGTGCTGGGCATCGGCGAGGCTGTGGACTGGCTGGCTGAAGCTGCCGGGGGCGGCGAAGCCCAGGTCCGCCAGCTCGCGCTCTCGTTCGGGCAGGGTTTGTGGTCCTTCGGGCCAGTCCCAGACAAACAGGCCGATGTCGGCCGCCTCCTGCGCCGTCAGGTTCGAACGCGCCATCAGGCCGGCCACGGTGCCCCGGGCGTTAAGGCTGCCGCTGCTGGCCTGGACATGGGTGTTCAGCTGCCAGTACAGCTCGCCTTGGACCACCAGGTCCGAAGGCCGGCGCAGTTGCTGGGGGATGGCCTTGATTTTGCGCGCGTTCAAGGTCCAGTCGTGCCCATGAATGCCGTCGCCACGGCTGATCGCCTGATACAGGCGCCCCTCGCGATAGACCAGCGTCACCGCCACACCGTCGATTTTCGGCTGGACCCAGACATCTTTTCGCCCCTGCAGCCACGCCTGCACCGCGTCAACATCCTTGAGCTTGTCCAGCCCGGTTTGAGCAACAGGGTGTTGCACCTTGCCGCCGGCCGTGCGCAGGGGATCGTCTGGCGCTTCGAGGTTGAAGCAGCGGCGCCATTGGCCCAGTTGCGCGCGGGATTGGTCGTAAAGCGCGTCGGCCACCTCGGATTGGCCTAGACGATGATAGCTGTCGTCCCAGGCGTCGACTTGCTGTTGCAAGGCCGCGATTTCTGCCTGGGCACGCTCGGTGGGCCAGGAGGGGCAGGGCGCCGCACTGACGGTCGGTGCGATGAGAACAAGCGCGAGTACATACAAAAACGGTGACATCGAAGCATCCTTGCCAAGTTGAGTCCCTGAAGGCTAGTCACCGTTGCGCCAGTCGCGCGGCCTGGAGCGTTACCGGATTTTACGGGGCCTGATGGCAAAGTCGCGGCGGTACAGTCCGGTACGATTTAGCCGTGTAACTGTCCCTTGAACCGTGCCCTGGTCGGTGCAGAATGGGCCTCCGACCGTCCCGTACCAGGAGCCTGCGGATGGACCTGCCGACCCTTGCTGTTTTCATTCCGGCCTGCTTCGCGCTGAACATGGCGCCGGGGCCCAACAACCTGCTGTCCATCAGCAACGCCTCGCGCTACGGCTTCGTCCGGGCGTCCAGCGGCGGCGCCGGTCGGCTGCTGGCGTTTGCGATCATGATTGCCTTGGCCGCAGTGGGGCTCACTGCCGTGCTGCATACCTCGGAGTTGTTGTTCCTGGGGATCAAGCTGCTCGGTGCCGGTTACCTGTTCTATCTGGCCGTGCAACTGTGGCGCGCCCAGCCTGAGGTGGGTGACGAGGCTGCGGTCGCGTCGATGAGCCGCAGCAGTCTGGCGCGCCAGGAGTTCTGGGTGGCGATCGGGAATCCGAAGGCGATCCTGCTGTTTACGGCGTTCCTGCCGCAATTCGTCGACCGGACAGGCACCGTCGCACAGCAATTCGCGGTACTGGGCGGCTTGTTCCTGGCGCTGGAGTGCATCGCCATCGGGCTGTATTGCTACATGGGCATTTATGCGCGGCGGTTGTTCGCCCGGCCCAGTGGCAAGCGCCTGTTCAATCGCATGTGTGCAGGGCTGCTGGCCAGTGCGGCTTCGTTTTTGCTGGTGGCACGACGAGCTTAGATTCATTGCCCCCCCCTGGTTGGGGGAGCTTCTGTGGGAGCAAGGCTCGCCCGCGATAAAGTTGACGCGGACTCTCAAGGAACCGAGGCGCCTGCATCGCGAGCAAGCTTTGCTCCCACCCAGTCCATCACCACAATGGCGAGCATAAAAAAGCCCCTGGCGACCCAGTCGCCAGGGGCTTTTCTTTACACGCGGGTATTACAGGCCGGCAGCGGCGCGCAGGGCGTCGGCGCGGTCGGTTTTTTCCCAGGTGAAGGTGGTGAAGGTGTCGCCGGCGACCGTCTTGGTTTGTGGCGTACGACCGAAGTGACCATAGGCTGCGGTGTCCTGGTACATCGGGTGCAGCAGGTCGAGCATGGTGGTGATGGCGTAAGGACGCAGGTCGAACACTTCACGAACCAGGTTGATGATCTTGTCATCGCTGATCTTGCCAGTGCCGAAGGTGTTCAGCGAGATCGACGTAGGCTGGGCGACGCCGATGGCGTAGGAAACCTGGATCTCGCAACGCTCGGCCAGGCCAGCGGCAACGATGTTCTTGGCGACATAGCGACCGGCGTAGGCCGCCGAACGGTCAACCTTGGATGGGTCCTTGCCGGAGAACGCGCCGCCGCCGTGACGGGCCATGCCGCCGTAGCTGTCGACGATGATCTTGCGACCGGTCAGGCCGCAGTCGCCCACCGGGCCACCGATGATGAACTGGCCGGTCGGGTTGATGTGGAACTGGGTGTCCTTGGACAGCAGCTCGGCAGGCAACACGTGCTTGACGATCAGCTCCATCACGCCTTCGCGCAGGTCTTTGTAGGACACGTCGGGGTTGTGCTGGGTCGACAGGACGACGGCGTCGATGCCGACCACCTTGCCGCCTTCGTAACGGCACGTCACCTGGGACTTGGCGTCCGGGCGCAGCCAAGGCAGCAAGCCGGATTTGCGGGCTTCGGCCTGGCGTTGAACCAGTTGGTGGGAGAAGGTGATCGGTGCTGGCATCAGCACGTCGGTTTCGTTGCTGGCGTAGCCGAACATCAGGCCCTGGTCGCCTGCGCCCTGGTCTTCAGGCTTGGCACGATCGACGCCTTGGTTGATGTCGGGAGACTGCTTGCCGATGATGTTCATCACGCCGCAGGTCGCGCCGTCGAAACCAACGTCGGAGCTGTTGTAGCCAATGCCCAGGATCACGTCGCGGACGATCTGTTCCAGGTCGACCCAGGCCGAGGTGGTGACTTCGCCGGCGATGATCGCCACGCCCGTTTTCACCAGTGTCTCGCACGCCACGCGGGCGAACTTGTCTTCAGCAATGATGGCGTCCAGCACCGCATCAGAAATCTGGTCGGCGATTTTGTCCGGATGCCCTTCAGACACGGACTCGGAGGTGAAAAGGGAGTATTCGCTCATCTCGATGTTTTCCTGCAAGTTACCGTTGGTGAGTGTCGCCAGTCGGTCGCTGAAAATGGCGAACCTGGATCTGGAAACCATTGCGTAAGCCTAAATAGAGGCTTTCTCCGGGTGCGAGACCCGCAGCGGTGGCCCAACGGGCCAAGTCGTCCTGTTCAAAGCCCAGCCAGAGATCCCCGCAGGCTTCTCTGGCCCAGCTCTGGTTGTGGCTGCATAACTCCGTCACCAGCAGGCTGCCGCCCGGTTGCAACAGGCCGGCCATGTGTTTGAGTGCATCAGCCGGAGCGGCGAAATGATGAAGCACCATGTTCAATACCACGCAATCGGCCTGGTGATTCATGCCGTTCAAGGCATCGGCCAATTGCAGGCTGACGTTGGCCAGTGCTTCGCGTTCGCACACCTGGCGGGCCAGTTCGAGCATCGCCGGGCTGTTGTCCAAGGCCGTCACCTGGCTGAAGCGTCGTGCCAGTTCCGGCAGGAACGCGCCGTCGCCGGGGCCGACTTCGATGGCGGTGGCATCGGGTTCGAAGCCTAGCTTGTCCAGCAGCGCCACCACGCTTTCTCGGTACTGCGGCAGCCCTGCGATCAGGTCTTGCTGGGCGCGGAATTTCTCCGCCACCCGCGCGAAGAAGTCCTGGCTGGCGGCGGCTCGTTGCCGGTGCACCTGGGCGATACGTGCCTGTACGGCCGCCGGCAGGCTCAACTGATCGACTTCGTCCAGGAGCGCTGCGTGCAGCCGGCCGCCCGGAAGATCGGTATGGGGCAGGGCGCGGCGGTAGAAAATGGCATTGCCTTCCCGACGGGTCGCCACCAGGTCGGCCTGGGCCAGTACCTTGAGGTGGTGACTCATGCCGGACTGGCCGATATCGAAGATCTGCGCCAGTTCCAGTACGCCGAACGAATCATTGGCCAGGGCGCGCAGCACATTGAGCCGCAAAGGATCGCCGCCGGCCTTGCAAAGGGCCGCCAGGTCATCGCAATCGTCGTGACGCAGCGTGGGCGCAGGTAAGTTCATAGAGCGGCAGTCTAGTGAGGGGGGCGGAACACCGCAAGTTCAATATCAAAAAATTTTGATATTGATTGATGGGCGGCACTTTCCAGGCGTGTCGACATCACAAACCGCGGGCGGAAAGGTTTCATCGGGCGAAGGCGCCCTTGATCCACCGCAAAAAACCCTTCCGGATGATTATCTGTCATTGCCCCAGGCGGGTGGGTGAGGGAAAATGCACGCCTTTTTCAATTTCGTTTTATTCACTTTCGATTCAATACCCGCAGGAGATCAGCGATGCCCAGCCGTCGTGAGCGTGCCAATGCCATTCGTGCCCTCAGCATGGATGCCGTGCAGAAAGCCAACAGCGGCCATCCCGGTGCCCCTATGGGTATGGCGGATATTGCCGAGGTGCTTTGGCGCGATTACCTCAAGCACAGCCCGAGCAACCCGTCGTTCGCCGACCGTGACCGCTTCGTGCTGTCCAACGGCCATGGCTCGATGTTGATCTATTCGCTGCTGCACCTGACCGGCTATGACCTGTCGATCGATGACCTGAAGAACTTCCGCCAACTGCACAGTCGCACCCCGGGCCACCCGGAATACGGCTACACCCCAGGCGTGGAAACCACCACCGGCCCGCTGGGCCAAGGTCTGGCCAACGCCGTGGGCTTTGCCCTGGCGGAAAAAGTGCTGGCGGCGCAGTTCAACCGTCCGGGCCACAACGTCGTGGATCACCACACCTACGTGTTCCTGGGTGATGGCTGCATGATGGAAGGCATTTCCCATGAAGTCGCGTCCCTGGCCGGCACCCTGGGCTTGGACAAGCTGGTCGCTTTCTACGATGACAACGGCATCTCCATCGACGGCGAAGTCGAAGGCTGGTTCACCGATGACACGCCCAAGCGCTTCGAAGCCTACAACTGGCTGGTGATTCGCAACGTCGACGGCCACGATCCGGAAGAAATCAAGACCGCCATCGAGACCGCCCGCAAGAGCACCCAGCCGACCCTGATCTGCTGCAAGACCACCATCGGTTTCGGCTCGCCGAACAAGCAAGGCAAGGAAGACTGCCACGGTGCGCCATTGGGTGCCGAGGAAATCGCCCTGACTCGCGCCGCGCTGAAGTGGGAGCATGGTCCGTTCGAAATCCCGGCCAACATTTATGCCGAGTGGGATGCCAAGGAAAAAGGTCGTGCGCTTGAAGCCGACTGGGACCAGCGTTTCGCCGCTTACTCCGCCGAATTCCCTGAGCTGGCCAACGAACTGGTGCGTCGCCTGAGCGGCGAACTGCCGGCCGATTTCGCCGAAAAAGCCTCGGCCTACATCGCCGAAGTCGCGGCCAAGGGCGAAACCATCGCCAGCCGCAAGGCCAGCCAGAACACCCTGAACGCCTTCGGTCCGCTGCTGCCGGAACTGCTGGGCGGTTCGGCCGACCTGGCCGGTTCCAACCTGACCCTGTGGAAAGGTTGCAAGGGTGTGAGCGCCGAAGATGCCAGCGGCAACTACATGTACTACGGCGTTCGCGAGTTCGGCATGAGCGCGATCATGAACGGCGTGGCCCTGCACGGCGGCCTGGTGCCTTACGGCGCGACCTTCCTGATGTTCATGGAGTACGCCCGCAACGCAGTGCGCATGTCGGCGCTGATGAAAAAACGCGTGCTGTATGTGTTCACCCACGACTCCATCGGCCTGGGCGAAGACGGCCCGACTCACCAGCCGATCGAGCAACTGGCGAGCCTGCGCTGCACGCCGAACCTGGACACCTGGCGCCCATGCGACGCCGTGGAATCGGCCGTGGCCTGGAAATTCGCCATCGAGCGTAACGACGGTCCTTCGGCGCTGATCTTCTCCCGCCAGAACCTGCCGCATCAGGCCCGTGACGCCGGCCAGATCGACGACATCGCCCGCGGTGGCTATGTGCTCAAGGATTGCGTCGGCGAGCCTGAGCTGATCCTGATCGCCACCGGTTCCGAAGTCGGCCTGGCCGTGCAGGCCTACGACAAGCTGACCGAGCAGGGCCACAACGTGCGTGTCGTGTCCATGCCGTGCATCAGCGTGTTCGATGCCCAGGACGCCGGCTACAAGCAGTCGGTATTGCCGCTGCAAGTCAGCGCCCGGATCGCCATCGAGGCTGCCCATGCCGACTACTGGTACAAGTACGTGGGCCTGGAAGGCCGCGTGATCGGCATGACCACCTACGGCGAATCGGCACCTGCCGCCGCCCTGTTCGAAGAGTTCGGCTTCACCCTGGAAAACATCCTGGGGCAGGCTGAAGAACTGCTGGAAGACTGATTCAGGGAATGTATTGCCTGTTCTGACGCTATCGCGGGCAAGCCTTGCTCCCACAGGATGTGCACGCCCCCACAGGGAAATGCCAACCTGTGGGAGCAAGGCTTGCCCGCGATGACAATGGAATGTTCAGCGCCATCTTCATGGAATCAACCAGGTCAGAGACCCACCATGCCCCAACCGCGTCCCTACAAAGTTGCACTCAACGGCTACGGCCGGATTGGTCGTTGCGTCTTGCGTGCGTTGTTCGAGCGAGGGGCACGGGCCGGTTTCGAAATCGTGGCCATCAACGATCTGGCCGACATGGCCAGTGTCGAATACCTGACACGCTTTGACTCCACCCACGGCCGGTTTCCCGGCGAAGTGCGGGTCGAGGGCGATTGTCTGCATATCAATGGCGACTGCGTGAAGGTCCTGCGCAGTGCCACCCCCGAAGGCATCGATTGGGCGTCCCTGGGCGTCGACCTGGTGCTTGAATGTTCCGGTGCCTACCACACCCGTGAAGACGGCCAGCGTTTCCTCGCCGCCGGCGCGCCGCGGGTGCTGTTTTCCCAGCCGATGGCCAGTGAAGCGGATGTGGACGCCACCATCGTCTACGGCGTGAACCAGGATTGCCTGACCGGCGAAGAGCTGCTGGTGTCCAACGCGTCGTGCACCACCAACTGCGGCGTGCCGCTGTTGCGCCTGCTGGACCAGGCCGTCGGCCTGGAGTACGTGTCGATCACCACGATCCACTCGGCGATGAACGATCAGCCGGTGATCGACGCCTACCACCATGAAGACTTGCGCCGCACCCGTTCGGCGTTCCAGTCGGTGATTCCGGTGTCCACTGGTCTGGCGCGCGGTATTGAACGGCTGCTACCGGAACTTGCCGGGAGAATTCAGGCCAAAGCCGTGCGGGTGCCGACGGTCAACGTGTCCTGCCTCGATATAACGATGCAGACCGTGAGCGATACCGACGCCGCCGAGATCAACCGGATCCTGCGCGAAGCCGCCACCAGCGGCCCGCTCAAAGGCCTCTTGGCCTACACCGAGTTGCCTCATGCCAGTTGTGATTTTAACCATGACCCGCATTCGGCCATTGTCGATGCCAGCCAGACCCGTGTTTCCGGGCCGCGGCTTGTGAACATCCTGGCCTGGTTCGACAACGAATGGGGTTTTGCCAACCGAATGCTGGACGTTGCTGAGCATTACCTGCAAACAGCGACGTCGCTTTCCATTTCCAAAAAGCCTGCTCTCTAAACCGTTACTCAGGAATTGCGACCCATGACCGTGTTGAAGATGTCCGACCTCGATCTGCAAGGTAAGCGCGTACTGATTCGCGAAGACCTCAACGTCCCCGTCAAGGACGGTGTTGTCACCAGCGACGCGCGTATCCTGGCTTCGCTGCCGACCATCAAGCTGGCCCTGGAAAAAGGCGCGGCCGTGATGGTCTGCTCCCACCTGGGTCGTCCGACCGAAGGCGAGTTCTCGGCCGAAAACAGCCTCAAGCCCGTGGCCGACTACCTGAGCCGTGCCCTGGGTCGTGAAGTGCCGCTGGTGGCTGACTACCTGGGCGGCGTCGATGTGAAGGCCGGCGACGTCGTGCTGTTCGAAAACGTGCGCTTCAACAAGGGCGAGAAAAAGAACGCCGACGAGTTGGCGCAGCAATACGCCGCCTTGTGCGATGTGTTCGTGATGGACGCTTTCGGTACCGCGCACCGCGCCGAAGGTTCGACCCATGGCGTGGCCAAGTTCGCCAAGATCGCCGCTGCTGGCCCGTTGCTGGCTGCCGAGCTGGACGCACTGGGCAAGGCCCTGGGTGCCCCGGCCAAGCCGATGGCCGCCATCGTCGCGGGCTCCAAGGTGTCCACCAAGCTGGACGTGTTGAACAGCCTGAGCCAGATCTGCGACCAGTTGATCGTCGGCGGCGGCATCGCCAACACCTTCCTGGCCGCTGCCGGCCATCCAGTCGGCAAGTCCCTGTACGAGCCGGACCTGTTGGGCACCGCCCGGGAAATCGCCGCCAAGGTCAGCGTGCCGTTGCCGGTTGATGTCGTGGTCGCCAAGGAATTTGCCCAAAGCGCCGTGGCCACCGTCAAGCTGATCGCTGACGTGGCCGAAGACGACATGATCCTCGACATCGGCCCGCAAACCGCGGCCAACTTTGCCGAACTGCTGAAGTCCTCCCAGACGATCCTGTGGAACGGCCCGGTGGGTGTGTTCGAGTTCGACCAGTTCGGCAACGGCACCAAGGTGCTGGCCCAGGCGATCGCCCAGAGTGCGGCCTTCTCCATCGCCGGCGGTGGCGACACCCTGGCGGCCATCGACAAATATGGCGTGGCCGAGCAGATCTCCTACATTTCTACCGGTGGCGGCGCGTTCCTCGAATTCGTCGAAGGCAAAGTGCTGCCTGCCGTGGAAGTCCTGGAAAGCCGGGCCAAGGCCTGAGACTGCGTTGACCGGGCAAAGGAGTGTTCTGATGGTCAAGACGTTCGCGCTTTTGTTGTTGACCGGCTGCCTGGCGGCTTGCGGGAGTACCCCGAAAACTGCGCAGGAGTCGGCGCCCAGTGAGCCGCAGGCAGGTTGCTACCAGGCGGACTGGCAGGCCGAAACCAACCCGGTGCTCAACAAGCGCTCCGGACCGGACGGCCTGGACAAATACGAGACGCAAACCCCGGACAAGGAACATGGATGCCCTTGACGGGTCTGACTCTTAACTCAGGGCTGGCAGCGTGTGCCGTCAGCCGAGGAATGTGGATGAAAGGCTTTATCGCCGTTGCGTTGCTGGCGTTGCTGGCAGGGTGTGCGCAGTTTGACCTGTTGCGTTCTTCCGAACCTGCCGCGCAAGGCTGGACAACCTGGACTTGCGACAGCGAGGCCAAAGTGCTGTGGCGCTACAGCGATGCGGCTCGCAAGGCTGTCGACGTGCGCCTGGGCGGTGCTGACCAGGTTTACCACCTGAAACAGGAGCCAGGCGCGTCGGGTTCGTTGTACGGCGATGACATGCTGGCGTTTCACGTCAACGGTGAGGAAGGCCTGGTGTACTGGGTCGCCACCAATGATTTGATTGGGCGTGGCTGCAAGGCTGAATGACTCACTGAGATCCAATGTGGGAGCGAGCCTGCTCCGGGCGGCGATCCGACGATGGCGGTGTCTCAGGCGGCAGAGATGTTGACTGTAAGACCCTCATCGCGAGCAGGCTCGCTCCCACAGGGTTTCGTATGGGTAGCGAGATTTTGTTTCATTGAACACGCAGGCCGGGGCCGACCCCCGATCCGCAATGACTTGAATAGCCGCCGCCGCTCCGGCAGGCTGGCACGATTAACGACCCTCGACCGGGAGAGATACACCCATGGCACTTATCAGCATGCGTCAGATGCTGGACCACGCAGCCGAGTTCGGCTACGGCGTCCCAGCCTTTAACGTCAACAACCTTGAGCAGATGCGCGCCATCATGGAAGCCGCTGACAAGACTGACTCTCCGGTGATCGTCCAGGCTTCGGCCGGTGCCCGCAAATACGCTGGCGCGCCGTTCCTGCGTCACCTGATCCTGGCTGCGATTGAAGAATTCCCGCACATCCCTGTGTGCATGCACCAGGACCACGGCACCAGCCCGGACGTCTGCCAGCGTTCCATCCAGCTGGGCTTCAGCTCGGTGATGATGGACGGCTCCCTGGGCGAAGACGGCAAGACCCCGACCGACTACGAGTACAACGTGCGCGTTACTCAGCAGACCGTCGCCATGGCCCACGCCTGCGGTGTGTCGGTAGAGGGTGAGCTGGGTTGCCTGGGTTCGCTGGAAACCGGCATGGCCGGTGAAGAAGACGGCATCGGCGCCGAAGGTGTGCTGGATCACAGCCAGATGCTGACCGACCCGGAAGAAGCCGCCGACTTCGTCAAGAAGACCCAGGTCGACGCCCTGGCCATCGCCATCGGCACCAGCCACGGCGCCTACAAGTTCACCAAGCCGCCTACCGGCGACGTGCTGGCGATCGACCGCATCAAGGAAATCCACAAGCGCATCCCCAACACCCACCTGGTGATGCACGGTTCTTCCTCGGTACCGCAGGAGTGGCTGGCGATCATCAACCAGTACGGCGGCGACATCAAGGAAACCTACGGCGTGCCGGTTGAAGAAATCGTCGAAGGCATCAAGTACGGCGTGCGCAAGGTCAACATCGACACCGACCTGCGCCTGGCGTCCACCGGTGCCATGCGTCGCCTGATGGCGACCAACCCGAGCGAGTTCGACCCGCGTAAATTCTTTGGCGCGACCGTGACGGCCATGCGTGACGTGTGTATTGCGCGTTATGAGGCGTTCGGCACTGCCGGCAATGCTTCGAAGATCAAGCCGATCTCCCTGGAAGCTATGTACCAGCGTTACCTGAAAGGTGAGTTGAACGCCAAGGTTAACTAAACCTCAAGCGTCATAAAAAAACCCGCAGTGATGCGGGTTTTTTTATGCATGGGAATTGTGTACATATCCCGTTTCTTCGGTAACGGCTGCTTAGGGTTCCGCTCTTACGGCGGCGGAAGAGTCGGAATGCCGGCCCAGGCAAACGTGCGCCTCTTGTGGAAGCGAGCTCGCGTCACTCTTCCAGTTCGCTCTGCAAAGAGACCTCAAAGTCTTGTCCGCCGTAAAAAACACCCAAAATGGAAACCTGCTCGGCTTCAACGGCAAAGGCGATCACGGTCCGTTTACGGTAGTTTGTGATGCGCAAACCCGGGCGTATATCGTCCCTTTGGTTCCCTCTGTGCGGGAACGTCTGTAGCTCTTCACAGTAGGTCACGATGGCGTCGGTATACCGATGGGCAATTTCCGGCGAAGTCTCTGTGGCAATGTAGCGATAGAGCGCAGCTAACTGCTCAAGGGCTTGCGGTGCAAACTCGACGGTATAGGCCATTTACGATTTTACAGTGGCGTTCTGGTGCTCAGCCGCCAATCGGGCGCGCACTTCATCAATGTTAAGTGCGCGCGAGGGGTCGGCTTTCAAAGCGTCGTAAGCCGGGGCTACTTGGCCTACGAGCCAGTTTTCCAAAGCACGATCACGAGCCAGCAGTGCCCGGAGGCCATCACGAATGACCTCACTTTCAGTGGCGTACTCACCGGCAGCGACCTTGGCTTTTACTACGTCAGCCATCTGGTTGGGCAGCGTGATGCTGAACTGTTGAGTGCTACGCATGATAGGCCTCCTGAATGCGATGGGATTCAATCCTACTCTGCTCAAAAGAATATGCACATGACCTCCTGTCATCCTCGATGACTTTGCAGAGGGATTAGAGGAGCTTGCCCGCGCTGTGTCAGTGGACATCCATGCTGATGGTCCGCCGCATCGTGAGCAAGCTCGCTCCCACAGGGATTTTTATTGGTCGTCGAGACCGCGCTGTTCGATGACTCCGAACACGTCAGTCACGTCCTGGACCAGGATGCGGGCAACATTGGTGAGGGTATTGAAATCGCTGGCAGCCGAGTCGCGCAGGGAAGCACAGGCCATGAGCGTCAAATAATCGAGCGTGGCGTGCAGGCGTTCGCTGGCGCAGGCGTGGAGTTCGGTCAGTGGGACCGTGCGGTCGATGAACAGAACGGGATGGGTGGTGGCGATTGCAGTGAGCGGGGTGAAACGGCTAAGCAATTGTTCGGCTTTCATAAACAACCTCTAACTCAAGAAAGGTATTTGCCACCGTTTGCTGCGAAACAAATGAGGTGGCAGCCATGTGCGGGTTCGCAGACCGAGGAGTTAGCACCCGGCAGACCCGAAGATCTCCCACACACAGCCGCCATAGAAAACCGAACGCAGGCAGGATATGCCCATGCTGATTTTTGACGGTCGTGATTCTAACTCACCAGGGCTGCGAAACCCTCGCCACTGACCAAAGCCAGCAGACGAACCGAACTATAGAGCAGATTTCCAAGGCCAAAACCGACCTGTAGGACGCCCACAGCCCCTGTGGCGAGGGAGCTTGCTCCCGCTCGGTGGCGCAGCCGCCGTAAACCGGCGCATGCGCAAGGGCTGACGAAAAGAGGGGGCTGCTTCGCAGCCCAGCGGGGATGAATCCCCTCGCCACAAAGGGCAAATTCCTACGAGATTTTCGGAAGCGAAATCTCAGGTGTTGTGATCGATATCCAGCACGCTGAACGTCACCTTCCCACCTTCGCTGGTATAGCCCGTGTTGTCTTGCACATACACCCCCGCCTTGAAATACAGCGGCTTGTCGCGCCAGGTCGCACTGATGGTGGTGTACCAGCTATTGCCGGCGGCGGTGATGCCCAGGTCGCCGGTGCGATCCAGATGAATGCGGTAGGAGAAGGACCGGTTCAGCTGCACCCCCGTGGCGACCGTGATGACCCGGCCCTTGGTATCGTCGGGACGCATGCGCACCTTGGCGACGATGTTGCCGACACCGCTGTCGTCCTTGTACTGGTACTCCAGCTTGACCATGGGTTTGCTGCTGTCCTTGGCATGGATCTGGCCGATCACCACCTTGCCGCTGCTGGGTACCTGGTTGACCGTGAGAGTTGCCCGCAGCTGGTTGTCGGCGTCGGGGTACACCCAGTTGCGCAGGGTGCCGTCGCGGTAGGTTTCGCGTAACTCGCTGCGGGGGTAGATCGCATTTTCCGTCTTGGTACCGGTGACCGGCGACCAGAAGTACACTGTGCTGCCTTTGGAATTGAAATATTTGTCTTGGAAACCGTCCACCAATCGAGGCGTTTCGATGGTTTTGGGCGGGCTTCCCTCGGGGATGCTCAAGTTCCAGGTGGCTAAATCGACCATGGGTGATCCTTACTCGGAGTGAAAAAACTCAAAGCCTCATCCGGAGGTTCTTATCCCGCGTTCTTGTTGTTCTTGAGGGGGCAGGGAGATGAACATTTCCCGTGCTTGATCGGCGGATGGTTGGCGTCAACTGTCCGTCAGAGTGGCCTCGACGGATTTTGTGCCCGAGAGGGACGACCGTTGGTCGACTAATTGGCTATTTTCTTTGAACAAAACCCGCAATGTCCTTGGCTGCTCCCCCCACGGGATGCGCCAGACAAGGACCAGCAGCCATCCGTGCTGCCGCGGCGATTGGCCCCGATCAGAGTGTGTTGTGGTTGATCTCCAAGAGGCTGAACGTCACTTGACCCCCTTCGGTGGTATAGCCGGTGTTGTCTTGCACATAGACGCCGGCCTTGAAGTACAACGGCTTGACCTTCCAGGCCGGATTGATGCTGCTCCGCCAGTTGTAGCCGGCTGCGGTGATGCCCAATGCGCCGCCCGGGCTGAGGTGGATCATGTACGAAAACTTGCTATTGAGCGTCACGCCCGTCGCGATGGTGATGACCTGGCCTGATTCATCGTCGGGGTGCATGCGCACCTTGGCGACGATGTTGCCGGTGGCGCTGTAGGCCTTGTACTGGTATTCCAGCTTCACCATGGGGCTGGTGCTGTCCTTGGTGTGGATCTGGCCGATCACGATCTTGCCGCTGCTGGGCACCTGGTTGACCGCCAGGGTCGCGCGCAGGATGTTGTCCGCCGCCGGGTACAGCCAGTTGCGCAGGGTGCCGTCGCTGTAGGTCTCGCGCAGTTCGCTGCGCGGATAGATCGCGTTGGCGGTCTTGGTGCCGGTCACCGGTGCCCAGAAGAACAGCGTGCCGGTGTCGGAATGGAAGTATTGATCCTTGAATCCTTGTGCCAGCCGAGGCGTTTCGATGGTGACTGCCGGGGTGCCTTCGGGGACGCTCAAGTTCCAGGTATTGAGATCGATCATGGTGAGATCCTGCGTTACGGGTGTAAATGTCTAACCAAAGCGGGAGGCTCTACTCCGGGCATTTGGAAGGGTCTGATCCCGCAGGATGGGTCACCGTCCGGCGGATGATTGACGTCAAGTGATCGTCAGTCAGGGCTGTTGCAGCTTTTGTGCCTGAGAGGGGTGACCGTTAGTCGGCTATTTCGGGCTTTGTCCGGATGATGGCTTGATGACAGCTACTGCTTTTCAAAATCCCGGTCTAGAGTGAGATCACAGTATTTTGTCCGTTCCAGTACATAAAACGGACAGGGCGACCCGATAAGAGAAGCAGCATGGAATGCGCGCAGCCTAAGCTTGATGAACAAAGCTCCGTCCTATTGATCGTTGATGATTACCCTGAAAACCTGCTCAGCATGCGAGCGTTGTTGCAGCGTCAGGATTGGCGGGTGATGACCGCGTCCTCGGGTTTCGAGGCCCTCAACCTGCTGCTCGAGCATGAAATCGACCTGGTTCTGCTGGACGTTCAGATGCCTGAAATGGACGGTTTCGAGGTGGCGCGCCTGATGCGCGGCAGCCAGCGCACGCGGCTGACACCGATCATTTTCCTGACCGCCAACGAACAATCCCAGGATGCGGTGATCAAGGGCTACGCCAACGGCGCGGTGGATTACCTGTTCAAACCCTTCGATCCACAAATCCTCAAGCCCAAGGTCCAGGCGTTGCTGGAGCACCAGCGTAATCGCCGGGCCTTGCAGCGCCTGAGCCATGACCTGGAAGCCGCCAGGGCCTTCAACGCCTCGGTGCTGGACAACGCCGCCGAGGGGATTGTCGTGGTGAATGAGGACGGCTCGATCCGCTTCGCCAACCCGTCGACCTGCCGCCTGCTCAACGCCACGGCCGAGCAGTTGCAAGGGATGCCGTTCCTGGATTACCTGCAAAGCCCTCACATCCCCGATTGGACCGACTCCACGATCCTGCAGGCCTATCGCCGTGGCGAGATCCTGCGCTTGCACGATGCGGTGTTGCGGACCGCGCCCGGCCAGCCGGTGTCGGTGGCGTTGTCCTCTGCGCCGCTGCCGTTGGAGCAGAAGGCCATGGTGGTGACCTTGCAGGACATGTCGGTGATACGGCACCTGCACCAGCAACTCGAATACCAGGCCGTCACCGACCCGCTGACCGGTTTGCTCAACCGCCGGGGCTTTTACCAGACGGCGGAAAACCTGCTGATGCGCAGCGAACGGCTGGAAAGCAATTGGGTGCTGCTGTACCTGGACCTCGACGGCTTCAAGCGCGTCAATGACTCCCTGGGCCACGATGCCGGTGACCGGGTGTTACGCTGGGTGTCGGAGCAGCTGAAGGCCTGCCTGCGTCCGTTCGACATCCTGGCGCGCCTTGGCGGTGACGAATTCACGGCGTTGCTGGATCTGGAGTTCCCCGAGCAAGCGGCCAAGATCGCCGAGAAGCTGATCGAGCGGGTCGCGATCTGCCAGCAGATCGAAGGCATGGACGTGGCGCTGGGGGCCAGTATCGGGATTGCGACGTATCCCGATTGCGGTGCCAATCTCGACGGTCTGCTGCGTGCCTCCGACATTGCCATGTACGAGGCCAAGCGTGCCGGCCGCCAGCAATACCGCTTTTACGATCATGAAATGAACGGCCGGGCCCGTTCGCGGCTGATGCTTGAAGAAAGCGTGCGCTCGGCCATCGAGAACCGTGACTTCAACATGGTCTATCAGCCCCAGGTGGGCATCTTCGACGGAAGGATCCGTGGGTTCGAGGCGTTGTTGCGCTGGCAGCATCCGAGCGTCGGCGATGTACCGCCGGGGCTGTTCCTGCCGTTGCTGGAGGAGGCGCGGTTGATCAGCCAACTGGGCAGCTGGATTTACCATCGCAGCGCGGCCCAGCGCAAAATATGGGAGCAGATTTTCTCCGACGACCTGGTGTTGGCGGTGAGCCTGAGCAGCACTCAGTTCGGCATGCCCAACCTGGTGACCGAGTTGCGCCAGGTATTGGAGCGCCACGCCTTGCAGCCCCGGCAGTTGGAGGTCGAGGTGACCGAGGATGCGCTGATGCGCAACCCCGAAGAAACCCAGAAGCAACTGCAACTCTTGCGTCACCTTGGGGTTCGGGTGGCCCTGGATGATTTCGGTTCGGGGCCGTGTTCATTGGCGCATCTGCGCGACCTCGAACTCGATACGCTCAAGCTCGACCGACATTTGATCGCGCGCCTGCCGGCTTCACCCCGGGATGCCGCGTTGGCCGCCGCCGTGATCGACCTGTGTACGCAACTGGGTTTGCGGGTGATCGCCGAAGGCGTGGAGACTCTGGAGCAATATCAGTGGCTGCAAGCCCACGGCTGTGAGTACGTGCAAGGCTTCCTGGTGGCGCGGCCGTTGATGGCCGACGATACCGGCACCTTTGCCAAGCCCTTTGACTGGAGCGCGGTGCAGGCCTGAATTCGCTACACTGGCAGCCTTTCGTGACTGTGTGGCTGCCCGATGACCGCGCTTAAGTACCTCCAGGCCTATCCCGCCACCCTGCAAGCCCAAGTGCAGCAATTGATTGCCCAGGATCGGCTGGGCGATTACCTGCAGCAGCGTTATCCGCAGCGGCATTCGATCCAGAGCGACAAGGCCTTGTACGGCTATGCGCTGGAACTCAAGCAGCAATACCTGCGCAACGCACCGGCCATCGACAAGGTGCTGTTCGACAACCGCCTCGACCTGACCCATCGCGCCCTCGGCCTGCACAGCACGGTTTCGCGAGTGCAGGGCGGCAAGCTCAAGGCCAAGAAGGAAATTCGCATCGCCGCGCTGTTCAAGGACGCTGCCCCGCAGTTCCTGAAGATGATCGTGGTGCACGAGCTGGCGCACTTCAAGGAATCGGACCACAACAAGGCGTTCTACCAGCTCTGTGAGCACATGCTGCCCGGCTATCACCAATTGGAATTCGACCTGCGGGTGTACCTGACCTGGCGGGACTTGCAACAACACAAGGAATGACTGAATGGACGTCAGCAAGACCAAAAGCAGTTTCTACCGACGTTTGTACGTGGCTTACCTGATCGACAGCGGCATGGCCTGCAACGTCCCGGCCCTCACCGAAGCCACCGGCATGCCACGGCGCACAGCCCAGGACACCGTGGCGGCCCTGGCGGACCTGGATATCGTTTGTGAGTTCGAGCAGCAAGAGGGCGCCCGTAACCATGCCGGGCGGTATCGGATTCGCGATTGGGGGGCGATCGATCGGGGGTGGATCGAGGGGAATCTGCAGCGGATCAAGGCGGTGCTTGAGTATCCCTGAATATTGGGGGTGTCTGGGCTGGCCTCATCGTCGGAACGCCGCCCGGAGCAGGCCCTCAAGGCCGATGCATGCCAATGTGTGGAATCCCATCCTCCAGGTATTCCACACCCACCACCGCAAACCCATACCGTCCGTAGTACCCCTGAAGATGCGCCTGGGCCGACAATGAAACCGGCGTGCCGGGCCAATGCAGTTCGGCCTGCTTGAGGGCTTGTTCCATCAGGGTGTGACCCAACCCCTGGCCGCGGACCTGGGGGGCGATGATCACCCGGCCGATCACCACGTCGCTGTTGCGCGAGTGCGGGTCGAGCAGGCGCAGATAGGCCACCAGGTGATTGTCCTGCCAGGCCATCAGATGGCAGGTGTCCCCTTCCAGATCGAGACCGTCAACGTCCTGGTAGGCGCAGTTCTGCTCGACGACGAATACTTCGGCGCGCAACTTGAGGATGGCGTACAGCTGCTCCTTGCTCAGGTCACTGTGGTGTTTGCAGACCCATTCGATGTCCATTTTGAATTTCCTCGAGAACCTGATGCCGATATTAAGCGTGCTGTGGGTGGAAGTCTCTTTTCGGTCGGGCGGATGAATCGTCTGGAAAAGACAAAATGCCATCACCCCGCTGTCGCAGCCGTGTCCTCTTTGTGTAATCTTCGTTCCAGGGCTGCGCAGCGGTTTCAATGAGCTAATGTTAGGACCGGACACCCAAGGATGTCTTTTGAGTGACGGCTAAAAACCAACCGGGCTATGAACCCGTCAAGGATGTTTGGCATGCCGCGATTGCATCGAGCTCTTGCTTTGGTCGGGTTGCTGTTGTTGAGCCACAACGCCTGTGCGCAGAAGTTACGGCTGGTGGCCGATGGTTGGCCGCCGTTCACCGACTCCACGTTGGTCAATGGTGGCCTGGCGACCGATATCGTCAGCACCGCCCTGGCCCGTGCCGGTTATGCCAGTGAATTCGAACAGGTGCCCTGGGCCCGGGCGATGCTGGGCATCGGCGAGGGCCGTTATGACGTGCTGGTCAATGCCTGGTATGCCGAGGAACGCACTCGCATAGGCCAGTTCTCGGCCGAATACCTGCTCAATCGCGTGTGCTTCCTCAAGCGCAAGGACGAGACGATCCAGTTCGACAGCCTGGAGCAATTGCGAGCCTATCCCATCGCCGTGGTGCGCGGTTATGCCTACACCAAGGAATTCGATGACGACCAGCAAATGCAGAAAGTCCCTGTGCATAACTTCGCGATGGCCGTGCGGATGCTGGCGGCCGACCGCGTGAAGCTGACGCTGGAAGACGAGTATGTCGCGCGCTATTACCTGGCCCGCGAATCCCCCAAGGTGCGCAATGCCGTGGAGTTCGTGCCCAAGCCCTTGGGCGAGAACAGCCTGCACATCCTGGTCAGCCTGAAGAACCCCGAGCATGAGCAGATTGTGGCGGGGTTCGATCGGGAGATTGCGGCGATGAAGGCGGACGGGAGTTATGAACAGTTGTTGAAGGCGCATGGGATGTAGCGCCTGTGGCCCTATCGCGAGCCTGCTCGCGATAGGGCCTCGAGAACACCACAGCCCTCAAGCCTCACTGGTGTCCTTGATCAAATGCGCTGCCAACGTGCGCAACGGCCCCAACTGACGACAGATCAGCGCCAGTTGCGTCTGCACCAGCCGCTGGCCTTCATCGATTTCATCGGGCATCTGCTCCAGCTCACTGGCGAGGGTTTCCTCCGCGTCGCTCTGGATGTCGATCGGCGCTTTGCTCGCCAGGCCCAGGGCGATTTCGTCGATGCTCGTGGCCAGTTTCACCCCCGCACCCTCGATCAGTTGCTCACGCACCTGCGCCGGCAGTTCGGTGCCCCGGTGGGCGCCCAGGCCTGACAGGTAGCTGAGCAGGGTATGGGAGAGCACCAGGAAGCGGAACCCGACATCGGCCTCCTTACGGAAATGCCCCGGCTCCATCAGCATGTTCGCCAACGTGGTGGACAGCGCGGCGTCGGCGTTGTGGGCGTTGCGCCGGGCCAGGCGGTAGGCCAGGTCGTCACTTTTGCCGGCGGCGTACTGCTGCATGATCTGGCGCAGGTAGATGCTGTTGCAGGTCAGCGTGTTGGCCAGCACCTTGTTCAACCGGCGGCCTTGCCAGTCTGGCAGGAACAGGAACACCGCGACCCCGGCGATCAGGCTGCCGAGCAAGGTATCGAACAGCCGTGGTAGCAGCAGCCCGTAGCCGTCGCCCACCTGGTTGAAGCAGAACAGCACCATGACGGTGATCGCCGCCGTCGCCAAGGTGTAGCGCGTTGTGCGGTTGGTGAAGAACAGCACGCCGGCGGCGATGGCGAAGCACGATTGCACCAGCGGGTTGGGGAACAGGTCGAACAGCGCCCAGGCCACCGTCAGGCCGATGGCGGTGCCGACGATCCGCTGGCCGAGTTTGCGCCGGGTGGCGCCGTAGCTTGGCTGGCAGACGAACAGCGTGGTGAGGATGATCCAGTAACCCTGGGACGGGTGGATCACGTGCACCAGGGCGTAACCCACGCTCAGGGCTAGGGGCAGGCGCAGGGCATGGCGGAACAGCAGCGAGGTCGGCGTGAGCTGCGTGCGCAGGCGCAGCCAGATGTCCTTGAGGTTGCGCGGCGAGCGGTCCAGCAGGCTGCTGTCGGTGGCGTCGGCCAGGGCATCGGGGTTGCTCGCGTCGCTGAGCAGGCGGTCCATGGTGGCCAGGTTCACCGACAGGGCCCGCAGTGAGCGCAGCAAGCCGCGCCAGGCTGGGTTGCTCTGGATGCGCAAGTGTTCCAGGGAAGCGTGCAGATCGTTCAGCGCCTCGGCGAAGCTGTCGTCGTAGACGAATGGCTGGCGCATCTGGATCGATTCGCCAAGCGCCTGGCAGGCCTTGCCTTGCTGGCGCAACAGGCGCTGGCAGCGAAACAGTACGTCGCTGTGGAAGAAGGCTTCGGCCAATGCGTTGTAGGGGTAGTGGGAGGAACTGGCGCGCTCGTGGATGTCCTGGGCGAGGAAGTAGAGCTTGAGGTAGCGGCTGACTTTCGAGCCCGGTCGGCCGTTGCCCACGCGGTGCAGGATGATTTCCTTCGCCGCGTTGAGGGCGGCCACTACGCGACCGTTCTGCTGGGCCAGCTCCAGGCGTCGGGCTTCGATGTCCAGTTGGCGGATCGGCTCGAGCAGCGTCGATTTGAGCTTCAGGTAGCTCCCCAGTTCGCGGAACAACCGCGCCAGGCTTTGCTGCACCGGCTGGTTGGAAAACAGCGCCTGCCAAAGCACCGAGAGCAAGCCGTACCACGCGGCACCGGCCACCAGCAGCACGGGCTCGTGCCAGAAGTCGTTGACCGTGCCACCGCGCTGGTCCACGCCGATCACGGTGTAGACCGAAAGAATCAGCGTGGCCGAGGCAATCGCGCCATAACGTTCGCCCAGGGCGCCGAGCATGGTCAGGCCGAAGGCCGCCAGGGCCAGGGCGATGATGAACAGCCAGGGATAGGGGAACAGCAACTCCACCGACAGCGCGGCGATGGTGAAGCACACCAGGGTCACGGCCAGCGCATTGAGGCGGCCTTGCCAGGTGTCGTCGGTCTCGGCCAGGGCGCTGGCGATAATCCCCAGGAACAAGGGGATCAGCAGCACCATCTGATCCAGGTACCAGCACAGCGCCATGCTGCCGGTCAGGGCGATGAACACCCGTACGCTGTAGCTGAACTTATCCAACGCCCAAAGGCGACGCAGAGACTGGCTGAATGAGGTCGATGACATGAAATGCGCGGGCCTGACGGGCGATGACACTAAATTGAGGCAGTAATGACGCCGACGCAATGGCGGCGATCACATCTGACAGCAAAAAGTGTTCCGCAGCCCCGCTACTCGACCCTGTGTGGGAGCGGGCTGTGTGGGAGCAAAGCTTGCTCGCGATCCAGGCGCTGCGGTCCTCAAGAGACCGCGGCGTTTTCATCGCGGGCAAGCCTTGCTCCCACACAGCCCGCTCCCACAGGGGGGGTGTGTGTCAGACGTATTGCGCGGCGGCATAGCCCGATGCCCACGCCCACTGGAAGTTGAAGCCGCCCAGGTGGCCGGTGACGTCCAGCACTTCGCCGATGAAATACAGCCCGGGGCTTTTCAGCGATTGCATGGTCTTGGAGGAGACTTCCCGGGTGTCGACGCCGCCCAGGGTGACTTCGGCGGTGCGGTAGCCTTCGGTGCCGGCCGGGACGACGTTCCAGTTCGCCAATTTTTCGGCGATGTCTGCCAGCTCCGCGTGGGTGTATTGCTTCATGGGCTTGGAGACGAACCAGGTGTCGGCCAGCAGGTTGGCCATTTTCTTGGTGAACAGCTCCCCCAGCAGGGTCTTGAGCTCACTGTTGGGGCGTTCGGCCTGTTGTTGTGCCAGCCATTGCGGCACGTCGTGATCGGGCAGCAGGTTGATCTGCACCGTGTCCCCCGGTTCCCAGAACGAGGAGATCTGCAAGATCGCCGGACCGCTCAGGCCGCGGTGGGTGAACAGGATGTTCTCGCGAAAACTCTGCTCGTTGCAGCTCACCAGGCAATCGACCGAGGTGCCCGAGAGCTCGGTGCACAAGGCCTTGAGCTGGTCGGTAATGGTGAACGGCACCAGCCCGGCGCGGGTGGGCAGCAATTGATGGCCGAATTGTTTGGCCACTTGGTAGCCGAAACCGGTGGCGCCCAAGGTCGGGATCGACAGCCCGCCAGTGGCGATCACCAGCGATTGGCAGGCTACGGTGCCGAGGGTGGTTTGCAGCAGGTAGCCGTCTTCGGTCTTTTCGATGTGGGTGATCGAGGTGTCCAGGCGCAGATCGACGCCGGCTTGCTCGCATTCATCCAGCAGGATGCCCAGGATGTCGCTGGACTTGTTATCGCAGAACAACTGGCCGAGCTTTTTTTCGTGATACGGCACGCCGTGCTTGGCCACCAGGGCGATGAAGTCCCATTGGGTGTAGCGGGCCAGGGCCGATTTGCAAAAGTGCGGGTTCTGCGAGAGGAAGTTGGCCGGCTCGGTGTACATATTGGTGAAATTGCAGCGCCCGCCGCCCGACATGAGGATTTTCTTGCCGGCCTTGTTGGCATGGTCGAGCAACATCACCTGTCGCCCACGCCCGGCGGCAGTCAGCCCGCACATCAGCCCAGCGGCGCCAGCGCCAATGATCACGACTTCGGTAGAGCGCAAAACGGTGTCCTCTAAATGTCTGGGGCCGGCAGGAATTTGCTCTTGTGGCGAGGGAGCTTGCTCCCGCTCGAGCGCGAAGCGGTCGCAAAACCAACGAACGCGAAATGTCTGAAGAAACGCGTTTATAGCTTTTAGGGCTGCTGCGCAGCCCAGCGGGAGCAAGCTCCCTCGCCACAGGGTGAGTCAATAATGATCAGAGGATCCGCACCCGCAACGAACGCCCCTTGATCTTGCCCTCGTTCAAGCGCTTGAGCGCCTGCTTGGCAATGCCGCGCTCCACCGCCACGTAGGCCTGGAAGTCGAAGATCGCGATCTTGCCGACCTGGGTACCCGGGATGCCAGCGTCGCCGGTCAGGGCGCCGAGGATGTCGCCGGGGCGGACTTTGTCTTTGCGTCCGGCGGCGATGCACAGGGTGCTCATGGCCGGCAGCAGCGGGCCGCCGGCCTGGGGCTTGAGTGTGTCCAACTGGTCCCAGTTCAGGGGCGCTTTCTGCAATTGCTCGATGGCCTGGGCGCGATGGGCTTCGGACGGCGCCACCAGGCTGATGGCGAGGCCTTTCTCACCGGCACGACCGGTACGGCCGACGCGGTGGATGTGAATTTCCGAGTCCCGTGCCAGTTCGACGTTGATCACCATGTCCAGGGCGTCGATGTCCAGGCCGCGGGCCGCCACGTCGGTGGCCACCAGCACCGAGGTGCTGCGGTTGGCGAACATCGCCAGCACCTGGTCGCGGTCACGCTGTTCCAGATCACCGTGCAGGCCGACGGCCGAGATACCCTTGGACACCAGATGATCGACGGTCTCCTGGACCTGTTGCTTGGTGAAGCAGAACGCCACGCAGGAGGCTGGACGGAAATGCGCCAGGACCTTGCCCACCGCGTCCATGCGCTGCTCGGGGGCGATCTCGTAGAAACGCTGCTCGATCTGCGTGTCGCAATGCAGTGCTTCGACCTTGACCTGCTGTGGGTTGCGCATGAACTTGGACGACAACTGCTTGATGCCCACCGGGTAGGTGGCGGAGAACAGCAGCGTCTGGCGGCGTTCCGGGGTCTGCTGGATGATGTCTTCGATGGCGTCGTAGAAGCCCATGTCGAGCATGCGGTCGGCTTCGTCGAGGATCAGTGTGTTGAGGCCGTCGAGCACCAGCGAACCCTTGCGCAGGTGCTGCTGGATGCGCCCCGGCGTGCCGACGATGATGTGGGCGCCGTGTTCCAGCGAGGCGATCTGCGGGCCGAAGGACACGCCACCGCACAGGGTCAGGACCTTGATGTTGTCTTCGGCGCGGGCCAGGCGGCGGATTTCCTTGGCGACCTGGTCGGCCAGTTCGCGGGTCGGGCACATCACCAGGGCCTGGCAACCGAAGAAACGTGGGTTGATCGGGTTCAGCAGGCCGATGCCGAAGGCGGCGGTCTTGCCGCTGCCGGTCTTGGCCTGGGCGATCAGGTCCATGCCCTTGAGGATCACCGGCAAGCTCTGCGCCTGGATCGGCGTCATCTGGGCGTACCCGAGCGATTCGAGGTTGGCCAGCATGGCGGCGGACAGCGGCAAAGTGTTGAAAGCGGTGGCAATGGTGGTCACGGGACAGGCCTGCAAAACAAAATGTCGCGCAGTGTAGCAGCCTCGTGCCACTTACTCGAAAGATCTGGACGAGCTGTGAAGGTAGAGCGTTCGCCTTGGTTTCTTTTTTGTGGGAGCAAAGCTTGCTCGCGATGCAGGCAGTGCGGTCTTCAGGAAAACCGCGTTGCCTGCATCGCGGGCAAGCCTTGCTCCCACAGATGCCTTGCTCGCCATTGAGATTGGGGTCTAGTGCTCGATATGCTCATCCGGCCGCTTGTCCCGCCGCCCATCCTGCTTCGACAGCTGCGAAAAAATCGTCGCCGCCAGCATCGCCATGATCCCCACCGTCACGAACGTCAGCTGGAAAGCCCCCAGCACCGTCTCCACGCCGTCGTTGCCCACTTGGGCAGTGAAGCCGCCGAGCAGGGCGCCGGCGCAGGCCACGCCGAGGCTCAGGGACAGTTGCGCGACCACCGACAGCAGGCTGTTGCCGCTGCTGGCGCTGGCGTCGTCGAGGTCGATGAGGGTCACGGTGTTCATTGCGGTGAATTGCAGCGAGTTGATCGCCCCCAGCACCGCCAGTTGCGCCAGCAGCAGCCAGTACGGTGTCTGTTCGCTGACCAGGCCCATGCTCGCCAGCATCAGGCCCAGGGCCAGGGTGTTGCCGGTCAGGACGATGCGATAGCCCAGGCGCTCGATCAGCGGCCGGGCCACGGACTTGGCGACCATCGCCGCGGCCGCCAGGGGCAGCATGCTCATCCCCGCCTGGGACGGGGAATAGCCCAGGGCGACTTGCAGCAGCAACGGCACCAGGAACGGCAGGGCGCCGCTGCCCAGGCGAGCGAACAGGTTGCCGAGGATGCCCACGGCGAAGGTCCGGGTCTTGAACAGCGAAGGCGGGAACAGCGCGTTCTCGACGTGTCCGGCCCGCAACCAATAGGCCGCCAGGCAGGCCATGCCGCCGAACAGCAGCAACATCACCCGCAGGTGCGGCAGGTGCAGTTCACCCAGGCCCTCCATGGCGATGGTGATCAACACCATCGCCGCACCGAACAGCAAGAAGCCCAGGCCATCGAAGCGGGTGCGCTCGCTGCCGCGCAGGTCGGGGATGAACTTCCACACGGCATAGCAGCCGATCACACCCACGGGCAGGTTGATGATGAAGATCCAGTGCCAGGTCAGGTATTGCACCATCCAACCGCCCATGGTCGGGCCGATCAGCGGGCCGAGCAGCCCGGGGATCGTGATGAAGCCCATGATTCGCACCAGTTCCGAACGCGGATACGCGCGCAGCACCACCAGCCTGCCCACCGGCAACATCAGCGCACCGCCCAGGCCCTGGATCACCCGTGCACCCACCAGCATGCTCAGCGAACTGGACAGGGCGCACAGCAACGAGCCGAAGCTGAACAGCAGGATCGCCCCGAAGAAGATCTTCTTGGTGCCGAAGCGATCGGCGATCCAGCCCGAGGCCGGGATCAGCAGGGCCACGGTGAGCATGTAGGCGATGATCACGCCCTGCATGCGCAGCGGGTTTTCCGCCAGGTCGCTGGCCATGGCGGGCAGCGCGGTGTTGAGGATGGTTCCGTCCAGCGATTGCATGAAGAAAGCAATCGCCACCACCCACGGAAGCCAGCGAGCGGTGACGGCGTCGAGCGGTGCGCGGTTGGGCATGGGGCCTCTTGTTTGTGTTCGGGTGTCTGTTGGCTTCATCGCGGGCAAGCCTTGCTCCCACATGTATGGCGCACATCCTGTGGGAGCAAGGCTTGCCCGCGATGCTTTTACAGGGTCAGGGTCAACCGCTTGACCAGTGCCCCCGGCAGCAGCATTGAGGCCGTGGCGCGTTGGCTGTAGGTGCTGGCCGAGAGCAGAAGTTCCCGCTCCCGGGTCAGGCCTTCGAGCTGCGAGCCCAGCAGGCTGTAGGCACTGTCGTCGAAGCGCATGGTGCTGACCGGCGCCACGATCTGGCCGTTCTCGACCCAGAACGTGGCGAAGCGGGTCATGCCCGTCAGGCGCGCGGCCGGCTGGTCGGAATAGTTCAGGTACCAGAGGTTACTGATGTACAGCCCGGTGCCGAGGCGTTCGAGGAGTTCGGCTTGCTCCAGTTGCCCCTCTTTCATGACCAGCGCCGTGGGGTATTCGTAGCTGCTCGAACCGTTGGCGGTGAGGCCGTACTCGGCCGCGCTGCGTGAGTTGACCAGTCGGGCGTTGGCGGTGCCCTTGGCGATCAGCGCCAGGTCATCGCGGGGATAACCTTCGTCGGAAAACGCCGGGCTCAAGGAGCCGCTGACCTGCTCGCTCAACCACACTGCCGGGCTGAAGCTGGCCTCGTCGGCGTAGAACTTTTGCAGCGGGCTCTGCTTGCTGGCGATCGCCCGGGCCGAGAACCCGCCCCAACTGAGCATGCCCATGATCTCTTCCAGGGCAGCCGGCGCCAGGTAGGCGCGGTATTCGCCAGGCGCCAGCGTGCGCAGCGGGCGCCCCAGGAACTCCAGCTGCTGGCGGGCCTGTTCGAAGCGTCGGGCAAATCCGTCGCTGCTCCACTGCTGGCCGGCGTAACTGGCTTTGACCGCCTGGCCGTTCTCATGGAACAGGCTGAAATCGAAGTTGAAGCTGTTGGCCTGGTGCCAGCCGAACGCTCCCGAAGAACTGGCGAAACCACGGCTGATAGGCCCGGCGGCGTAGAAACCGACCAGGTCCAGGCCTTCGGCGGCGCGGATGATTTCAGCCACGGCCTGCTCGGTGTCCGGCAGCGGATGCTCCTGCACGTTGCTGCTCTGCCAATGGTTATGGTTGAGCAGCAGATACGGATCACGGGGCAGCAGCGGCAGGGTTTCACGCAGCTGTTGCAGGCCTTCGCGCAGGCGCTGCAGGTCGGTCTCGGTGTCGCCGGACAAGGTGATCTGCAAGTCGGCGTGACGACCGTCGTCGATCAGTTTGAAACTGACGTTGGCCTGTTGCACGTGCCCGGCCTGGCGGACCTTGGCGTGGTTGAAGCGCACGAAGGCCGAGGATTCGGCGGCGTAGCCGAGGGTGAACTGTTCAGGCGCATGCAATGCACCGCGCAGCCAGTCGACCAGGGCTTTGAACGCTGCGGCTTGATTATCGTTGACGGTGCTCATCAGGCATCCCCCCCAAACACATCAACGTTGCTGAATACGCAGGCCGGCGACGCGTGCCCGACGCGAATGACCTGGTTCGGCTCCCCCTTGCCGCAGTTGGGCGTGCCCAGTACCTGGCGGGTACTGGCATCGCCGACCGCGCGCAGGCTCTTCCAGAATTGCGCGGAAATGCCCCGGTAGTTGGGGTTCTTCACCACGCCCTTGAGCTCGCCGTTTTCGATCAATTGGCCCCATTCGCAGCCGAACTGGAATTTGTTGCGGGCGTCGTCGATGGACCAGGAACGGTTGGTGCGCATCAGCACGCCATGCTCGATGCCTTGGATCAACTGGGCGAGGGATTGATCGCCCGGCTCGATGTTCAGGTTCGCCATGCGGTCGATGGGCGGGCGGTTCCAGCCACAGGCGCGGCTGTTGGCGACGCCGTCGAGCCCGGCGCGAAACTGCGACAGCGCGCCGCCCAATGGGCGCAGCAGCAAGCCTTCACGGATCAGGAACTGTTTGTGGGCGGCGCTGCCGTCGTCATCGTGGCTGTAGCTGGCCAGTTCTTCGGGAATGTCCGGATCGAAGGTCACGTTCAACAGGCTGGAGCCGTATTGCAGGTGCCCGAAGTCGCTGGCCTTGACGAAGCTGGTGCCGGCGTAATTGCGCTCGTCCCCCAGGATGCGGTCCAGTTCCAGCGGATGGCCGATGGATTCATGGATCTGCAGCATCATCTGATCGGGCATCAGCAGCAGGTCGCGCGGACCTTGCGGGGTGTTCGGGGCCAGCAGCAGTTGCAGGGCCTGGTCGGCGATTTTCGGTCCGGCACCGATCAGGCCGCAGCGGCTGATGACATCGAAGCCGCCCTGCTGGCCGAAGTTCTCGCGGCCCAGGGTGCGGGTCTGGCTGTCGTGACCATCGAAGGCGGTGACCTCCAGTGCCGGGTAGACAAAGCGCTGGGCCTGGCGCAGTTCGGCGCCGGCACTGTTGAGGTAGATCTGTTCGACCTGGGTCAGGCCGATACTGGCCTGCCAGTTCACCAGGCGCTCGTCCGCAGGCACCGCGGCGGATTCGGTGCCGAGCAACTCATAGCAATCGCTCAGAGCAGGGAAGGCTTGGTCGAAATGCGGCGAGAAGTAATCGGCGCGGTCGCTGGACACCGCTTGCTCGCGCAGATCCAGCAGCGCATGGGGCTTGAGACGGCGGGCTTGCTGCTCCGCTCGTTCCAGCGCCGCTTGCAGGCCGGCCTGGGACAGGTCGTTGGTGGAGGCATAGGCCTCGACGCCATTGACCCGCACGGTGAGCATCGCACCTTCGTCACGGCCCAGGCTCGGTGGCTCGGCGACGTTCTTGCGTACCGACAGATGCTGGCCGGACTCGCGCACGTAACGCAGGGAAAAGAATTCGGCGCCCGTGCGCAAGGCAGCAAAACGCTGCTTGAGCTGGGGGTGGAAGTCGAACATGGAACCTCCTTGTCTGGAGTGGCGATTGCTGCCAGGTGCGGCGCATTGACGCGGCGGCTCTAGAGTAGGCCTGGGCGGGGGAGGGATCAAGACAGATGGGCATTTGGGGTGTCAGGCTGGACGCCATCGTCGGATCGCCGCCCGGAGCAGGCTCGCTCCCACATGGGATCTGTGTTGGGCACAACATATGTGCTCACAACGGGATCCCTGTGGGAGCGAGCCTGCTCGCGATTGTCGCGCCGCGGTCTTACTACGCGGTTGGCGCTACTTCACGCAGCGGCTTGCCCTTCACCGACGCATCGCCGGCCACATAGTACGGCGCGGTGCTGCGGGGTAGGGGCTTGCGGCCGCGGATCTTGTCGGCGATTTTTTCGGCCATCATGATCGTCGGCGCGTTCAGGTTACCGGTGGTGATGATCGGCATGATCGAGGCGTCGACCACACGCAGGCCCTGCATGCCATGCACACGGCCTTCGCCATCGACCACCGCCATGTTATCGGTGCCCATCTTGCACGAGCAGGACGGGTGGAACGCGGTTTCGGCGTGCTCGCGGATGAATTTGTCCAACTGTGCGTCGGTCTGCACCTCGATGCCCGGGCTGATCTCGCGCCCCCGGAACGCATCGAGCGCCGGCTGCTGCATGATCTCGCGGGTCAGGCGGATGCCGTCACGGAACTCCTGCCAGTCCTGCTCGGTGGCCATGTAGTTGAAGAGGATGCTCGGGTGCTGGCGCGGGTCCTTGGATTTCGCCTGGATCCGGCCACGGCTTGGCGAGCGCATGGAGCCCATGTGCGCCTGGAATCCGTGCTCTTTCACACCGTTGCTGCCGTTGTAGTTAATCGCCACCGGCAGGAAGTGATACTGGATGTTCGGCCACTCGAATTCCGGGCGGGTGCGGATGAAACCGCCGGCCTCGAACTGGTTGCTGGCGCCAATCCCGGTGCCGTTGAACAGCCACTCGGCACCGATGGCCGGCTGGTTGTACCAGAGCAGCGAAGGGTACAGCGAGACCGGTTGGGTGCAGGCGTATTGCAGGTACAGCTCAAGGTGATCCTGCAGGTTTTCACCGACGCCCGGCAGGTCGTGGACCACCGGAATGTCGAGGCTTTGCAACAACTTGGCCGGGCCGACGCCAGAGCGCTGGAGGATTTGCGGCGAGGCGATGGCGCCGGAGCACAGCAGCACTTCCTTGCGGGCGCGGGCTTCGACGCGTTCCTCGGCGGCGCCCACCAGGTAGCGCACGCCAACCGCACGCTTGCCTTCGAAGAGAATCTTGTCGGTCAGCGCGTGGGTGATGATGGTCAGGGTCGAGCGCTTCTTGGCGATGTCCAGGTAACCGCGAGCGGTGCTGGAGCGACGACCGTTTGGCGTGACGGTGCGGTCCATCGGGCCGAAACCTTCCTGCTGGTAGCCGTTGAGGTCGCAGGTTTTTGGGTAACCGGCCTGCACACCGGCTTCGACCATGGCGTGGAACAGCGGGTTATTGCCGGCCTTGGGCGTGGTCACGCTGACCGGACCGTCGCCGCCGTGGTAGTCGTTCGGGCCGATGTCGCGGGTTTCGGCCTTGCGAAAGTAGGGCAGGCAGTCGAGGTAGGTCCAGTCTTCCAGGCCTGGCAGTTTCGCCCAGTTGTCATAGTCCAGGGCGTTGCCGCGGATGTAGCACATGCCGTTGATCAGCGACGAACCGCCCAGGCCCTTGCCGCGACCACACTCCATGCGGCGGCCGTCCATGTGCGGCTCCGGGTCGGTCTCGTAGGCCCAGTTGTAGCGCCGGCCCTGCAACGGGAAGGCGAGGGCAGCGGGCATCTGCGTGCGAAAATCCAGGCGATAGTCCGGGCCGCCGGCTTCGAGAAGCAGGACGGTGACGCCCTCGTCTTCGGTGAGGCGGGTGGCCAGGGTGTTACCGGCCGAGCCGGCACCGATGATGATGTAGTCGAATTCTTGGGACATGAAATGCACCCTCTTTTTGAATTGGGTTCAGGTCGTGGTCTGCCGGGTGCCGCATTCCCTGTGGCGAGGGAGCTTGCTCGCGCTCGACTGCGCAGCAGTCGTAAACACGGCGACCATGTTCTGTCTGAATGGCCTGGGTGCCTGAAGTGGGGCCGCTTCGCGGCCCAGCGGGAGCAAGCTCCCTCGCCACAACGGCGTTCACTCAAGGCCTCATTTCAGATCAGAACACCGACGTGTATTCGCCCAACTCGACCTGTACCGATTTGATGCGCGTGAAGTTGTTCAGCGAGCTGATGCCGTTCTCACGGCCCACGCCCGATTGCTTGTAGCCGCCGACCGGCATCTTGGCGTCGGACTCGCCCCAGGCGTTGATCCAGCAGATACCAGCTTCCAGCTGATGGATGATGCGGTGGGCGCGGTTCAGGTCGCGGGTCACGACGCCGGCGGCCAGGCCGAAGTCGGTGTCGTTGGCGCGGCGGATCACTTGCTCTTCGGTTTCATAGGTGAGGATGCTCATCACCGGGCCGAAGATTTCTTCGCGCACGATGGTCATCTCGTCGGTGCAGTCGGTGAACACAGTCGGGGCCACGAACGCGCCCTTGGCGAATTCGCCCTCGGTCAAGCGAGCGCCGCCGCACAGCAGTCGTGCGCCTTCGGCCTTGCCTTTCTCGATGTAGCCCAACACGCTTTCCATGTGGGCGAAGCTGACCAGCGGACCGAAGTTGGTGTTCTCGTCCTGGGGATTGCCGACGCGAATGCGCGCCACGCGCTCGACGATCTTGGCTTCGAAGGCCGCCTTGAGGTGGCTCGGCACGAACACGCGGGTGCCGTTGGTGCAGACCTGGCCGGAGCTGTAGAAGTTGGCCATCATCGCGGTGTCGGCGGCACGATCCAGGTCGGCGTCGTCGCAGATGATCAGCGGCGACTTGCCGCCCAGTTCCATGGTCACGTCCTTGAGCGAAGAACTCGAAGCGCTGGCCATGACTTTCTTGCCGGTGTCGGTGCCGCCGGTGAAGGACACTTTTTCGATGCGCGGGTGCTCGGTCAGCCAGGTGCCGACTTCGCGGCCGCTGCCGGTCAACACGTTGAAGACGCCTGCTGGAACACCGGCTTCGGTGTAGATCTCGGCCAGCTTCAGGGTGGTCAGCGAGGTGACTTCGCTGGGCTTGAAAATCATCGCGTTACCCGCCGCCAGGGCCGGTGCGGATTTCCACAGGGCGATCTGGATCGGGTAGTTCCACGCGCCGATACCGGCCACAACGCCCAGGGGCTCGCGGCGGGTGTAGACGAACGAGGTGTCGCGCAACGGGATCTGCTCGCCTTCGATGGCGGGCACCAGGCCGGCGTAGTATTCGAGCACGTCGGCGCCGGTGACGATGTCGACGTAGCGGGTTTCGGAGTAGGCCTTGCCGGTGTCCAGGGTTTCCAGGGCCGCCAACTCGTCGTTGCGTTCGCGCAGGATGTCCACGGCGCGACGCAGGATGCGCGAACGCTGCATGGCGGTCATGGCAGCCCAGACTTTCTGGCCTTTTTCGGCGCTGACTACAGCCCGCTCGACGTCGGCGAACGTCGCGCGCTGCACCTGGGCGAGCACTTCACCGTTGGCTGGGTTGATGGCTTCGAAAGTGGCGTCGCCGCTGGCATCGGTGTACGCGCCATCGATGTAGAGTTTTTGCAGTTCGAAACGGGCCATAAAGTCCTCGCAAGTGCATTTGAGTGGTTGGCTTGCCACCGGGCGTGTCGTCTATAGCTGACTGTGCGGCTCGGTGGCGGTTCAGGAGTCGAGCGATTCTGTGTGCTCTGGCGCCCCTGCCTTGGCCAGTTGGAAATCCATGTATTCGTAAGCGATGCGGTGCGCCTGGGTGGTGTCGAACGCATCGCCCGACAGCGCCCCGCGCAGCCACAAACCGTCAATCAGGGCGGCCAGGCCCCGTGCCGCGTTGCGTGCCTCGTCCAGGGGCAACACGCGGCGGAACTGGCAACACAGGTTGGAATACAGGCGGTGATCGTTGATCCGCTGCAACCTGTGCAAAGACGGGTGATGCATGCTGGTGGCCCAGAAAGCCAACCAGGTTTTCCTTGCCGGGCCACTGACCTGGCTGGCGTCGAAGTTGCCTTCGATGATGACCTTCAAGTGAGCCCGCGGGCTCGTGTCCACCAAGGCCAGGCGGCGCGCGGTGATGTTCTCGCTCAGGACCGTCATCAGGTACTGGGCCGTCGCTGCGATCAGGCCGTTCTTGTCCTGGAAGTAGTGACTGATGATGCCGTTGGAAACACCGGCCAAACGGGCAATCAGCGCAATGCTGGCGTCCCCCATGCCGACCTGGTCGACGGCTTGCAGCGTGGCGTCGATCAATTGCTGGCGGCGGATGGGTTGCATACCGACCTTGGGCATCGGGTACATCTCCTTGGATCCTCCGGCAGACAGGCGCCGGCTTCGTGAACGCAGTCTATTTTGTTTTAATTGAACATTCAATCAATAAAAAAGGAGCCGTATTCCAAGGCCTAAAAGCACCTGTTTCCCAAAGTAAAACCCTGTGGGAGCGAGCCTGCTCGCGATGGCGGTAGGTCAGTCAATCTGATGTCGACTGAGGCGACGCTATCGCGAGCAGGCTCGCTCACACAGGGTTGCGGATCAGCCCAGGTTCTTGCCAAGCAATGCGTGGTACAGCTCGCTGTCGCCGAGGATCCCGACGACCTTCTGGTTGTCGTGGAGCACCAGTTTGTTGCCGGTCTGGTAGCGGATCTGCAAGGCTTCGCGCATGCCGATGTTGGAATCCACCAGGGTTGGACGACGGCCCAAGTCTTCGACGGCCTGGCCCGGTGCCCAGTTCTGCAGGTCCAGTGCCGCGCCGTTCTGCCGGGCGCCCTTGATGGTGTTGCCTTCGGCCAGGTCGAGCCACGAGTCGCCGCCCGGGTCCAGGCACACCGAACCGTTGATGCGCTTGCAGTTGTCCAGGGTGCGCATCAGGCTGCGGCCGCAGAGCACGTTGAGCGGGTTGGTGTGGGCTACGAAGGTGCGCACATAGTCGTCCGCCGGGTTCAGTACGATCTCTTCCGGCTTGCTGTACTGGATGATCTTGCCGTCCTTCATGATCGCGATACGGCTGCCCA
>NZ_JBMDJD010000010.1:0-146154 GCF_057809015.1 Pseudomonas sp. FG6 | reverse complement strand
ACGCCCCCGCCCCACAGAGGCCGGGTTCAAACAGTAACGACCTTTCTGAAAAATTCTGTCCAGCCCCACTTCCCCACCCACCGCAACGACATACTCCCCGCCAACCACGGCCAAAACCGCCACCGTCCCTGACGCTGGCGGTTTTTCAATGCCGCTGGAATTGTCGCAGCGCTCTGCTGTACTTAATTCAGGTTCTGGAGATGAATCTGTCGTAATGCTGCTGGACGCATAACCGATTGATCACGACTGTTTTCTCAAGGTGCCTATGTCTTTATTCAAACGTTCGGCCACTGAGTTGTTAGGTACGTTCTGGCTGGTGTTGGGCGGCTGTGGCAGTGCGGTGTTGGCTGCCTCGGGGATTGGTGTACTGGGGGTTGCCCTGGCGTTCGGCCTGACGGTGTTGACCATGGCATTCGCCATCGGCCCGATCTCGGGTTGCCACCTCAACCCGGCCGTGTCAGTGGGGTTGTTCGTGGGCGGGCGGTTTCCGGCCAAGGAGTTGCCCGCCTACATCGTCGCCCAGGTCATTGGCGGTGTGCTGGCCGCCGCATTGATCTACTTCATCGCCAGCGGCAAGGGCGGTTTCGACCTGGCCGCGTCTGGCCTGGCCGCGAACGGTTACGGCGAACACTCGCCCGGTGGGTATTCCATGGCGGCCGGTTTTGTCACCGAGCTGGTCATGACGGCGATGTTCATCCTGATCATCCTCGGAGCCACCGATAAGCGTGCGCCTGCCGGGCTGGCACCAATTGCCATCGGCCTGGCGCTGACGCTCATCCACCTGATCTCGATTCCCGTCACCAACACCTCCGTCAACCCGGCGCGCAGCACCGGTCCGGCGTTGATCGTCGGCGGCTGGGCCCTCGCGCAATTGTGGTTGTTCTGGGTGGCACCGTTGTTGGGTGCGGTGATCGGCGCAGTCTCGTACCGCTGGCTGGGTCAGGAAGACAACTGAGTCGTCCCCGCGAGAATCAGCACTGCCGATAAGGCAGTGCTGTCTTCGCCTCTTCGGCGTACGCCAGCACCCCTTCCTGCTCGCGCACGAGGAAGTCTTGCACCGCCGCCTTCAAGCCCGGATGGCGCAAGTAATGCCATGAGCGGGTAATCACCGGTTCGAACCCGCGAATCAACTTGTGCTCGCCCTGGGCGCCGGCGTCGAAACGCTGCAAGCCATGGGCAATGGCGTAATCCATCCCTTGGTAGAAACAGGTCTCGAAGTGCAGGCGGTCGAACTCCGCCAGGCAACCCCAATAGCGACCGTAGAAACTGTCGCCACCCACCAGACTGAACGCCATCGCCACCGGCCGCGGACCTTGCTTGGCCAACACCACGCGAATGGCCTCGGGCATACGCTCGGCCAGCAAGCTGAAAAACGCCCGGGTCAGGTACGGCGCCTGCCGACGCACCGCGTAAGTGTTGGCGTAACAGGCGTAGACAAAATCCCACTGCGCTTCGTCCAACTCACGGCCTTCGAGCCACTCGAACGCGATGCCCTGCCCCGCCACTTGCTCGCGCTCCTTGCGCATCTGCTTGCGCTTGCGGGAACTGAGCGCATCGAGAAAATCCTGGAAGTCCCGGTAACCGCGATTCTGCCAGTGATACTGGCAACCGATCCGCTGCAACCACCCCGCCTGCCCGGCCAGCGCCGCGTCGGTGAAAGCATCGGTGAAGTTGATGTGGGCACTGGAAAGCCCTTCGATTTCAAGATAACCCGGCAAGCTGCCAAGCAGCTCCAGGCCATCCTCCACCCGCGCCGCCAACAGTCGCGGACCACTGACCGGGCTGAATGGCACGGCTGTCAGCAGCTTGGGGTAATAGTCGATGCCCGCGCGGGCACAGGCATCGGCCCAACCGTGGTCGAACACGTACTCGCCGTAGGAATGCCACTTGCGGTAACTGGGCAAGGCCGCCAGCAGACGGCCGTCTTCGATGTGCAGCAAATGCTCAGGCTGCCAGCCGGATTGCGGACCGAGGCTGGCACTGTCTTCCAGCGCACTCAGGAAGGCGTGGCGCAGGAACGGCTGGTTGGCGGGCACCAGCGCGTCCCACTCTTGCGGCGCAATGGCGGACAGATTGTCCAGGACGTGAAGCGGCATGCGGGTCCTCGATAGCCGGACGATGGATGGAGCGAGTATCGCCGATCCTGACCGGACGCACATAAAAAAACCCCGCCAATGGCGGGGTCGAAAAAGGAGCTTTAACGGATGAAGAAAGAGCTCTGTATCAAATGCGCTTAGAACACGTACTGGGCACGGACAACCACGCCGCTGCCATCATCATCGCCGTTGACGTTGGTGACTTTGTCGGTCTTGGCCTTGACGTAGGCGGCGGAGATTTTCACTGCTTCGTTGGCGTACCAGTTCACGCCCAGGTTGTGCACCTTGGCTTCGGCATCGCCCACGTCGCGGGTGGCGGTGGCCGTGGTGATGTTGTCGTCTTCGACGGTCATGCTGTCGTAGCGATAGAACACTTCCCAGGCGCCGATGGATTTGTTCTGCGGCTTGATGGCGTCGAACTTGCCGACCTTATAGCCACGGGACTCGCCGGTGAGGGTGTAGGCGCCCTGGACATAGAAGCCATGGCCCTTGATGTCTTCGAAGCCGTCAGCATCAGCCTTGGTCTTGCGGGTGATGTATTCACCCTGGATCGACGCCGGGCCCATGGCGAAAGCGGCTTCCAGGCCGAGCGCGGTGTCGCGGTCGTAGGAGCCGGCCGGCGAGTTGTTGGCGCCGCCCAGGACCGGACGGTTGCCGTTAGGGCCGGCGTCGTTGCCGCCCAGGGTCTCGACACCGCGCATGCCCAGGCGGGAGCGGTAACGTGCGTCGAACACGGTGTCGGAAACGTCGCGCGAGGCCACGTTCAAACCGAAGTGCAGCACGTTGCCAGCGTCATGCATCGGCGCGAACACGAAGCGACCGTTAACTTGCTTGACGCTGTTGCCGTCGGTGTCGTCGGTGTCCTTGCTGAACACACCGGCCGAGGCGTAGAACGAATCGGCGAAGGTGCTGGAGGCTTGCAGGCCCAGGCCGTTCTGGTGGCTGTTGGCCCAGTCGATCAGGTCGTAGGCAGCGTTACGTTCTGGCGCAGTCACCCACTTGGAGCTGGTGGCTTTTTCCAGGCCGAAATCGGGGTCGAAACGGCCGACCTTGATCGACACCGGCTTGAAGCCGTTGTAGGCCAGGGACGCTTCGTCGAAGTAGCCGTTGTCGGAGTCGCCACTGTTGTGGGACATGTCGTAGTTGATGGTGTAGGCCCAATCCGTGTACAGCACACCCGACAGTTCCAGGAAGGCGCGACGGATGTAAGCGGCGTCGGCCTTGTCGCCATTGTCGGTGTAGATGCCGTCGAACTGGCTGTAGTCAGCCTGCAGACGGCCGCCGAGCTTGAAGCTGAACTCTTTGTCAGTGGTCGCGACCTCAAGGCCGCCCTTGGTCTTGACCACGATATCGGCGCCGTCGGTGGTGACGGTGCCGGCGAAAGCCTGGGCGGTTACTGCCATGGCCAGTGCGCTGGCGGCAACACCTGCGAAGTGCTTACGGATCATCGAAGAATTCCCCTGTTGGTAGTCTATGCGTTAGAAAACACGCGGAACTGGGCCCGCTGGTGTTGGGAGGGGATCTTGGCGGTGGGTTGTGTCAGGGGAGTTGCTGTCAGATAAAGATTTTATGACAGCGGAACTTTTTACTTCGAATGGGAATAACTACACACGCACGTCCCTGCTCGCTCCCACAGGGATACTGGGGGAATTCAAAATTTAGCGAATGCTCTTGCGCCGCTCCGCCGCAAGCTTTTCGGCGAGGTGGTCGAGGTCCGGAACGGGCGCTTTCGGCAGTTTCCTGAGGGTGGCCTGCATCAGGCGCATCTGGCGGATGAACCGGCGGCAGTTGGGGCAGAACATCAGGTGATGGCGCACCATCAGGCGTTCACGGAAGCTCAGTTGCCCGTCGAGATAGTCGCTGGAGCGTGCCACTTGTTCCTTGCAGGTCAGCATTCGCCGGTTTCCTCGAAATGTTCAACAGTCGCGAAGACCTTCAGTCGGGCGCGATGCAACAGCACGCGTACATTGGAGAGCGAGATGTCCAGCAGATTACAGATTTCGTCCAGCTCCAGGCCCTGTTGTTCGCGCAGGGTCAGCACGCTGCCTTGCAGTTCCGACAGGCTGAGCAAGGTGTGCTCCAGGCAATCGCGCAGTTCACTTTCCGTGAGCAGCGCTTCAGGCGTGTCCTGGTGCCAGGCGAACGGCGCCAGCAACCAATGGCCATCGGCGGCGAAACGATCATCGTCAATGGTGCCGTGGGGTGACGGCAGGTCATCGAGCAGCACTTCGCGCCGGTTCTGCTTGTAGCGGCCCTTGGCGGTGTTGGCCGTGATGGTCAGCAGCCAGGTCTTGAGGCTGGAACGCCCCTGGAAGCCCCCGAGGTTGCGCACCACCGAGAGCCAGGCGTCCTGCACCACTTCGTCGACATGACGATGGCCGACGATGGCATAGGCCACGGCGCGCATCGGGCCCTGGTAGGCGCTGACCAGTTCCTTGTAGGCCTGCTGCTCGCCGGCCAGCAGGCGGTGGAGCAGTTGTGTGTCGTCGGTGACCGTCATTCAACGCCCTATTACTGGAAAGATCGCCGTTGTGAGAACAAGACCTGTGGGAGCAAGGCTTGCCCGCGATGGCGATTTCAAGGATGCCATCGCGAGCAAGCTTTGCTCCCACAACCTGAATCCCGTCGCCAACGATCAACGCTTGCGCAAAATCACGCTGCCAATCGAATACCCCGCGCCAAACGAGCTGAGCACGGCCACCGAACCGCTGGGCAGATCGTCCTGGTGCAGGTGGAACGCAATCACCGACCCGGCCGAACTGGTGTTGGCGTAGCGGTCGAGGATCACCGGCGCCTCTGCTTCGGTGGCTTCGCGGCCCAGCAGTTTGCGCACGATCAGGTGGTTCATGCTCAGGTTGGCCTGGTGCAGCCAGAAGCGCTTCACTTCGCCGACGCTCAATTGGTTCTCTTCCAGATGGACCCCGATCAGTTCGGCCACCATCGGGCAGACATCACGAAACACCTTGCGACCTTCCTGGACGAACAGCTTGTCGCGGCTGCCGATACCCTCTTGCGCAGCACGGTTGAGAAAACCGAAATTGTTGCGGATGTTGTTGGAGAACTGGGTAAGCAGCTTGGTGCTGACCACGTCGAACTGGTGCGACGAGGTCGCCTGGTCCGCCCGTTCGATGATCACGGCGGTGGCCGCATCGCCAAAAATGAAATGGCTGTCACGGTCGCGGAAGTTCAGGTGGCCGGTGCAGACCTCCGGGTTGACCATCAGGATCGCCCGGGCCTGGCCCAGTTGCACGCTGTTGGCCGCCGTCTGGATGCCGAACGTCGCCGAGGAACAGGCCACGTTCATGTCGAAACCGAAACCTTCGATGCCCAGGGCTTGCTGGACTTCGATGGCGATGGCCGGGTACGGACGCTGCAGGTTGGAGCAGGCGACGATCACCCCGTCGATGTCGGCGGCGGTGCGGCCGGCACGCTCCAGGGCCTGTTTCGCGGCACCGACGGCCATTTCGCAGAGCACCGACCACTCTTCGTTGGAGCGCTCGGGCAAACGTGGGGTCATGCGTTGCGGGTCGAGGATGCCGTCCTTGTCCATGACAAAGCGGCTCTTGATGCCGGAAGCCTTTTCGATGAATGCGGCGTTGGACTCGGTCAACGCCTCGACGTCACCGCGCTCGATGGCCTCGGCGTTGTCGGCGTTGAACTGCGCGACGTAGGTGTTGAACGATTGCACCAGCTCTTCGTTGGAGATGCTGTTGGCCGGGGTGTACAGGCCGGTGCCGCTGATGACGACGTTATGCATGGGTCGTGTCTCTGATCTGTTCAGGCAGAAAGCATTGGTACCGACGTACCAATACACAAAGGGTCTTTTCCCATCCCGGGGAAGCAGACCTGGCAGCGCTTTATTCCGATCCGCCCGTGGAAGTGAAGCTCAAAACCGCGAGGCCGGCATTTATAGCGACGAAGTTTGCCATAAACACTGGGGGTTGGCCCATTGTCCATTAGCAACACCATAACCCCCTGTGGGAGCGAGCCTGCTCGCGATAGCGGTGGTTCAGTTGCATTGATGTTGACTGATACACCGCTATCGCGAGCAGGCTCGCTCCCACAGGGGATGTAGGGGCTATCCAATCTACGGGATCAAGCCTCCACCAGCCCCCACTGCTTACCCAGACGCTTGTCCGAGATCGGCACCTTGGTGCCCAACTGCTGGGCGAACAGCGACACCCGGTATTCTTCCAGCCACCAGCGGTACAGTTCCAGTTGCGGGTCGCGCTTGCCTTCCTGGACGTGTTTGCCGGCACGGGCCTGGTATTGCGCCCAGAGGTTCGACAGCTCGCCGCTCCAGACCCGGTCCTTCTGCACCTGGCTGCCGAGTTTCTCGAAGCGCTGCTCGATGGCCTTGAGGTAGCGCGGCAGTTCCTTGAGCCATTGATGTGGCGTTTCACGGACGAAGCCCGGGTACACCAGGTGGCTGAGTTGCTGCTTGATGTCGTTCAGCGCCACGGCCTGGGCCAGGTCGATCTTGCCCTTGAAACGTTTTTGCAGGCCATGCCAGAGCTTGAGGATGTCCAGAGTCAGTTTCGCCAAGCGCTCGGCGTGTTCGGTCCAACTGCCGCGCTTGCGCTCGGCCAGGGAAGCCAGCGCAGCACCGTCCCGGGGCAAACTCGCTTCGCCTTCGAGCACGCAACTGTCCAGGCTGGTCAGCAGGATGTCTTCCACCAGGCTGTCGACACGGCCCAGGTCGCGGTACAACAGGCCCAGGTCCGTCAACCCTGGCAACTTGCCGCGCAGGAACTTGGCCGACTCGGCCAGTTGCTGCATCAGCAAGCGCTGCAAGGCGCGGCGATGCTGGAACTCGGCTTCGGCCGGCGTCGGGAAACGCCCTTCCTTGACCACGCCACCCTCTTCCACCAACGCCGGGTAGACCGTCATCGACAGCCCGGCGATCTTCTGTTGGGTCTTCTCGGCCACCGGTGCGAAGACTTTCGCCTCCACCGGCGCCTGGCTTTTCGCCGTTTGCGGCACGGCCAAGGCGGCCTGGCTGGCCTCGGCAAAACGCGCCGTCAATTCGGCCAGGTCGCGGCCCTCGCCGAGGAATTTGCCCTGGCCGTCGACGATTTCCAGGTTCATGCGCAGGTGGCTTTCCACCTGCTGTGCAGATTCTGCCCAGGCTTCGTCACTGACCCGCGCGCCGGTCATGCGCAGCAGTTCACGCCCCAGGGACTGCGGCAACGAGCCCTCGGCGAAGGTGATGCGTTGCAGCGCCGCCTTGACGAAGTCCGGCACCGGCACGAAGTTCTTGCGCAAGGCCTTGGGCAGGTTGCGCACCAGGGCGATGCACTTGGCTTCGATCATCCCGGGCACCAGCCACTCCAGCCGCTCGGGTGGCAGCATCGGCAGCAACGGTGCCGGCACTCGCAACGTCACGCCGTCGCGGGGATGGTTGGGCTCGAAGTGATAGCTCAGCGGCAGGGTCAGATCGCCGACGCGCAAGGTGTCGGGGTACTGCGCGGCGGTGACTTCACTGGCTTCACGGGCCAGCACGTCTTCCTCGCGCATGATCAGCAGCTGCGGGTCTTTCTGGCTGTTGATCCGGTACCAGCTGTCGAACGTCGCGCTCTGGTGGATCTCGGCCGGCAGGCGCGCGTCGTAGAAGGCAAACAGGGTTTCCTCGTCCGCCAGGATGTCGCGACGACGCGCCTTGGCTTCCAATTCGTCCAGCTGTTCCAGCAAGCGGGTGTTGGCGCCCAGGCACTTGGCCTTGGACTGGATCTCGCCACGTACCAGAGCCTCGCGAATGAACAGCTCACGGGACACCACCGGGTCCACCGGGCCGTAATGCACCGGTCGACGACCGACCACGATCAGGCCGAACAGGGTGATCTGCTCATACGCCACCACTTGTCCGCGCTTCTTCTCCCAATGGGGTTCGAAGTGGTTTTTCTTGATCAGGTGCCCGGCCAGCGGCTCGATCCAGTCCGGTTCGATCTTGGCCACCATGCGCGCGTACAGCTTGGTGGTTTCCACCAGTTCGGCGGTCATCAGCCACTGCGGACGCTTCTTGCCCAGGCCCGACGACGGGTGGACCCAGAACCGCCGCTGGCGCGCGCCGAGGTAATCGCCGTCTTCGGTTTTCTGGCCGATCTGGCTCAGCAGGCCCGAGAGCACCGCCTTGTGCAGTCTGGGATAGTCGGCCGGCTCTTTGTTGAGGCTCAACTGTAGGTCGCGGCAGATCAGGCTCAACTGGCGATGGGAGTCGCGCCACTCGCGCAAGCGCAAGTAGTTGAGGAAGTTCTTGCGGCACCAGTTGCGCAACGGGTTGGCGGTCAAGGCCTGGCGTTGCTCTTCAAAACCGCGCCACAGGTTGACCAGCCCGGCGAAATCCGAATCCGCATCTTTCCATTGGGCATGGGCCTGGTCGGCCGCTTGTTGGCGCTCGGGCGGACGTTCGCGCGGGTCCTGGATCGACATGGCGCTGGCGACAATCAGCACTTCCTGCAAGCTGCCCAGCTTCGCCGCTTCCAACAGCATGCGGCCCATGCGCGGGTCCACCGGCAGGCGCGCCAACTGCCGACCGAGCGGGGTCAACTGGCTGTTGCGGTCCACCGCCGACAGTTCTTGCAGCAGGTTGAAACCGTCGCTGATGGCCTTGCCATCCGGCGGTTCGATGAACGGGAAATCGGTGATCTCGCCCAGGCGCAGGTGCAGCATCTGCAAGATGACCGCCGCCAGGTTGGTGCGCAGGATCTCGGGGTCGGTGAATTCCGGCCGGCCAAGGAAATCCTCTTCGCTGTACAGCCGCACACAGATCCCCGGCTCGACCCGCCCGCAACGGCCCTTGCGCTGGTTGGCGCTGGCCTGGGAAATGGCTTCGATGGGCAAGCGCTGGACCTTGGCGCGGTAGCTGTAGCGGCTGATGCGCGCGGTGCCGCTGTCGATCACGTAGCGGATGCCCGGCACGGTGAGCGAGGTTTCGGCGACGTTGGTCGCCAGCACCACCCGACGGCCCGGGTGGGACTGGAAGATCCGCTGCTGCTCGGCCGGCGACAGTCGTGCATACAGCGGCAGGATCTCGGTGTGCTTGAGCTGGGCCTTGCGCAGCATCTCCGCCGCATCGCGGATCTCCCGCTCGCCCGGCAAGAACACCAGCACATCGCCCGGGCTGCGACGCTCGCTGCGCTCGTAGGCGGCGATCTCATCGAGGGTGGCGAGGATGGCCTGGTCGATGGTCAGGTCGTCCTCGACCCGGTTGCCCTCCTCGTCCTGTTCCAGGGTCATCGGGCGGTACCAGGTTTCCACCGGGAACGTCCGGCCCGAGACTTCGACGATGGGGGCGTTGTCGAAATGCTTGGAAAAGCGCTCCAGGTCAATGGTCGCCGAGGTGATGATGACCTTGAGGTCAGGACGGCGTGGCAACAGGGTTTTCAGATAGCCGAGCAGGAAGTCGATGTTCAGGCTGCGCTCGTGGGCTTCGTCGACGATGATCGTGTCGTAGCGTTCGAGGTAACGATCGTTCTGGGTCTCGGCCAGCAGGATCCCGTCGGTCATCAGCTTGATCAGGGTGTTGGCGTCGCTCTGGTCTTCGAACCGCACCTGATAACCCACCAGCGCCCCCAGCGGCGTCGCCAGCTCCTCGGCCACACGACTGGCCACACTGCGCGCGGCGATCCGGCGTGGCTGGGTGTGACCGATCAACCCGTGCTGGCCGCGACCGATCTCCAGGCAGATCTTCGGCAACTGGGTGGTTTTGCCCGAGCCGGTCTCGCCGGCGATGATCAGCACCTGGTGCTTGAGCAACGCCTCTTTGATTTCGTCGCGCTTGGCGGCGATCGGCAACTGGTCGTCGTAGCGAATCACCGGCAGGCTGGCCTTGCGCGCCTGCACCAGATCGCAGGACGCCTGCATGCGCGTCACCCACTGGGCCAGCCTTGCCTCGTCGGGCTTCTTGCGCAGCTCGAGCAACTGGCGCCGCAACCGATGACGGTCAGCGAGCATGGCGTGGTCGAGGTTCTTCAACAATTTGTCGATAGCGGGGGCTTGGTCAGTCATCAGGCAGGCAAGGGTCGTCGTTTTGAGCAGGGGGCGATTGTCGCAGATTTGTCTGCCTGTGGGAGCAAGGCTTGCCCGCGATGAAGATGACGCGATCCATCAGGAATCGAGGCGTCTGTTTCGCGAGCAAGCTTTGCTCCCACAGGCAGGGCTCCTCGCCACAAGGAACTTCGTTTGCTTGACGATTATTCGCTGTCCCGATCCTTACGCCGATACGGAAACACATCGATCACCTTCCCCGCCCGGATCGCCTCTTGCAGGCTTTTCCAGTAATCGGCGTTGTACAGCTCGCCGTGCAGTTGGTCGAACAGTTTGCGCTGCCCGGCGTCGGCGAACAGGAACGGCGGGAATTCTTCGGGGAAGACGTCCAGCGGGCCAATGGAGTACCAGGGCTCGGAGGCCATTTCGTCTTCTGGCGTGCGTGGCGCGGGGATGTGGCGGAAGTTGGCTTCGGTCAGGAAGCAGATTTCATCGTAGTCATAGAACACCACGCGGCCATGGCGGGTCACGCCGAAGTTCTTGAGCAGCATGTCGCCGGGGAAGATATTGGCCGCCGCCAGTTGCTTGATGGCCAGGCCGTAGTCTTCCAGGGCTTCGCGCACCTGGGCCTCGTTGGCGTTCTCCAGATAGAGGTTCAGAGGCGTCATGCGCCGTTCGGTCCAGCAGTGGCGAATCAGCACGGTGTCGCCTTCCACCGACACCGTGGACGGTGCCACTTGCAGCAATTCCTCCAGGCACGCTGGCTCGAACTTGCCCAGGGGAAAGCGGAAATCGGCGAACTCCTGGGTGTCGGCCATGCGCCCGACCCGGTCGACGCTTTTCACCAGGCGGTACTTCTCGATCACCGTGGCCCGGTCGACGTTCTTCGACGGCGAGAACCGGTCCTTGATGATCTTGAACACGGTGTTGAACCCCGGCAGGGTGAACACGCTCATGACCATGCCGCGCACGCCCGGCGCCATGATGAACTGGTCGTCGGTGTTCGCCAGGTGGTTGATCAGCGCCCGATAGAACTCCGACTTGCCGTGCTTGTAGAAACCGATGGAGGTGTACAGCTCGGCAATGTGCTTGCCCGGCAGGATGCGCTTGAGAAAGCCGATGAATTCCGCCGGCACCGGCACGTCCACCATGAAGTAGGAACGGGTGAACGAGAAGATGATCGACACTTGCGCCTCATCGGTGATCAACGCGTCGATCTGAATGCCCCGGCCCTCGCGGTGCAGCAGCGGGATTACCAACGGCCATTGGTCGTCACGGGTGTAGATCCGCCCCACCAGGTAGGCACCCTTGTTGCGGTACAGCACCGAGGAAAACAACTCCACCGTCAGTTCCGGGTCCTTGCAAACCCAATCCGGCAGGTTCTCGCGCAACTGCGCTTCGAGGCGTTGCAGGTCGCCGGGCAAGTCGGCGTAGTCTTCGCTGAAACGGTAATCGGCAAAGATGCTCGCCAGCATCCGGCCCAGTTGCCCCTGGGGTTTGTAGGTGCGTGTCTGGGCGGCGCGGGCCCGGCGCAGGCTCGGCCGGGTGGTGTGGATGAACATGGTGCCGTCGCTGATCAGGTCATGGCTGAACAGCCCGCAGAAGATCGAGTTGTACCAGGTCTCCGACAGCTCATCGTCAAAACGCAGGTCGATCAGGCTGATGTAGGCGCTTTTGACCAGCGGCCAGCAACCGACGTCCATCAACGTTTCGGCGTCGAAGGCCTTGTGAAGCCTGGCGACGGTTTCGAAGACTTTTTCTTCATACAAGTTGATGCGCGCCGCCGAGGCCGCTTGCGCCTCCAGCCACTGGGCCCGCTCGAACCGAGCGCGGGCACCATCGGTGATCTGGCGAAAATGCTCACGATAATCGTCGAAGCCGTCGAGGATCGAACGGGCGATATCGGTGGCGGGCCATGGCTGCGGCATAGGGTTAACCTCGGCGGGTCAAGCTTGTTATTGGCGACTGAGCTTAGAGGCCAATCGCTCGGCAAGGCAACCATTGCCATCGCTATTCAGGGCGGCGACACTTGCCCTCCCATCAAGGAAGGAGTGACTCGTGAACCTCGTCGACATCCTGCGTTTACTGTCACTGGCCGCCATCTGGGGTGCCAGTTTCCTGTTCATGCGCATCATTGCCCCTGTCATTGGCACGATCCCCACTGCCTTTTTTCGCGTGTCCATCGCCTTCGTCGGGCTGCTGGTGATCCTGGCCCTGATGCGCGTCGACTGGAATTTTCGCGGCAAGCTCAAAGTCGTGATGGGGCTGGGCCTGATCAACTCCGGCATTCCGGCGACGTTCTATTCCCTGGCGGCCCAGGTGCTGCCGGCGGGCTACTCGGCGATCTTCAATGCCACCACGCCATTGATGGGCGTGCTGATCGGCGGTTTGTTCTTCAGCGAAAAACTCACCACGGCCAAGGTCTGCGGTGTGTTCCTCGGCCTGTTCGGGGTCGGCATCCTGACCCGCGCAGGCCCGGTGGCCTTCGACCTGCCCTTGCTGATGGGTGCCCTCGCCTGCCTGATGGCCACGACCTGCTACGGCTTCGCCGGTTTCCTCACCCGCCGTTGGCTGGATCATCAGGGTGGGCTCGACAGTCGTCTTTCCGCCTTGGGCAGCATGTTGGGAGCCACGGTATTTCTGCTGCCGCTGTTTGGCTACAGCGTCATCACCCAGCCGCCGGCCAGTTGGGGTGGCTGGAGCGTATGGTTGTCATTGCTGGGGCTGGGGCTGGTGTGCACCGCACTGGCGTACATTCTTTATTTCCGCCTGCTCAGTTCCATCGGTCCGGTCAAATCCATGACCGTGACCTTCCTGATCCCGCCGTTCGGCGTGTTGTGGGGCGCGTTGCTGCTGGATGAGCCGCTGGGGATGGCGCATCTGTATGGCGGGGTGTTGATTGCGGCGGCGTTGTGGTTGGTGCTCAAGCCTGGGGGGGAGAAGCCGGCTGAGGTGCCTGCAAGGTAGTCCATAGGTGTGGCTGAGGACGTCATCGCGGGCAAGCCTTGTTCCCACAAGAACTGCATAGGCCCTGTGAAAACAAGGCTTGCCCCTGACACATAACCTGTGGGAGCAAGGCTTGCCCGCGATAGCGATATTCCAGCTGTCGGCGATTAACCGAACAACCAATAGCCCAGCGCCACCAGCACCACCACCGCCAGCACCGGACGCAATGCCCGGTACACCTTGGGCTGCTTGCGCTTGAATTGCTTGACCCGACCGCTGATGCCATCGCTGAACGACTTGCTCCAGGCGTAGGCACGGTTGATGCCGCCGACGTGTTCATCGTCCAGGTTCTGCGGGGCAGTAGCACGGCCGAGGAAGGCACTGACGGTGCGGTTGATGCGGGTCATCAGTCGGTTACTCAACGGCCGCTCGACATCGCAGAACAGGATCACCCGCGTCTGCGGCGTTTCGTTCTTGACCCAGTGCACATAGGTTTCGTCGAACATCACGTCTTCACCGTCGCGCCAGGCATAGACCTGGCCGTCGACGAAGATCCGGCAGTCATCGGAATTGGGCGTGGACAGCCCCAGGTGATAGCGCAACGAACCGGCGAACGGATCGCGGTGCGGATTGAGGTGGCTATCGCCCGGCAGCAGGGCAAACATCGCCCCACGCACGTTGGGGATACGGTTGACCAGCTCGACGGTCCTGGGGCACAGCAACTCGGCCGACGGCAGCGCTTTGTCGTACCACTTGAGGTAGAAGCGCTTCCAGCCCTTCTTGAAAAACGAACCGAAACCGGCGTCGTTGTTCTTTTCAGCGGCGCGGATATACCCCTCATCGAACAGGTGCATGGCCTCGTCACGGATGACTTGCCAGTTGTCCCTGAGCACATCCAGCTCCGGAAACCTGCTGCGGTCCAGGTAGGGTTTGGACGGTACGCCGGAGAACAGGTACATCAAGGCGTTATAGGGCGCGAACAATGCCGAGTGATTGACGAACTGGCGCAATACCGGCAAGCGCGCCTTGCCGCGCAGGTGCACATAAAGCGTACTGCCCATAAACAGCAGCAGTACCGAGGCCTTGGCGACAAACGAAACGGTCATTTACAACTCCTTGTCGGAAAACAACACACGATGCCGACAGCATGGCGCGAGGGGCGCTCATGTTATCGATCAAGACCGGGCGGGAAAACCGCCCGGCCTGACATTCACTGTTGAGAATCAAGCAACAATGTCCTTCTTAACAGACGCGACCTGAACCTTGGCTGACGCCTGTCAAACACTGCGATTACTGCTGAGTCTCCTGCTCGGTAAACAAATCACTGAACAACATGCTCGACAAGTACCGCTCACCCGAATCCGGCAGGACCACCACGAGGGTCTTGCCCTGCATCTCGGGTTTTTCCGCCAGCCGCACGGCCACAGCCATCGCTGCGCCGCCGGAAATCCCGCAGAGGATGCCCTCCTCCTGCATCAAGCGCAGGGCCATGACCTTGGACTCTTCATCGGTGACCTGCTCGACCTGGTCGACGATCGACAGGTCCAGGTTCTTCGGCACGAACCCTGCGCCAATCCCCTGGATCTTGTGGGGACTGGGCTTGATTTCCTGGCCCGCCATCGCCTGGCTGATCACCGGCGAGCTTTGCGGCTCCACCGCCACCGACAGGATCGGCTTGGCGCAGGTGTTCTTGATATACCGCGACACCCCGGTAATGGTTCCGCCCGTGCCGACGCCTGCCACCAGCACGTCCACTGCGCCGTCAGTGTCGTTCCAGATTTCCGGCCCCGTGGTTTTTTCATGGATCGCCGGGTTCGCCGGGTTATCGAACTGTTGCGGCATGAAATATTGGTCGGGGTCGCTGGCGAGGATCTCGGCGGCCTTGTCGATAGCGCCCTTCATGCCCTTGGCCGGCTCAGTGAGCACCAGCTCCGCGCCGAGCGCCTTGAGCACCTTGCGCCGTTCGATGCTCATGGAGGCCGGCATCGTCAGCATCAGCTTGTAGCCGCGAGCGGCCGCGACGAACGCCAGGCCGATGCCGGTGTTGCCGGAAGTCGGCTCGATAATGGTCATGCCGGGCTTGAGCTTGCCCGAGCTTTCAGCGTCCCAGATCATGTTCGCGCCGATCCGGCACTTGACCGAATAACCAGGGTTGCGCCCCTCGGTCTTGGCCAGGATAGTCACGCCGCGAGGGGCGATGCGATTGATCTGCACCAGTGGCGTATTGCCGATGGAGTGGGCGTTGTCAGCGAATATGCGGCTCATGACTGGGGTCCTTGATGCAGTGAAATTCAGGCGTTCAAAGGTAAGCCTGTTGCCCATGGGCGTCCAGTTGCGCCGAACGATCCAGCGGCTATGACAGTCAATGGCTTAACAACGCTGGAGACTGACAGCCATGAAACGTCGATACAGCTGGCCACTGTGGGTTTTCGCCGCCATCGTCGCGTTGCTGGTGGCCCTGCATTTCAGCCTGCCTTACCTGGTGCGCAACTACCTGAACGACAAGCTGGCCGACATGGGCGATTATCGCGGCCAGGTGGTCGATGTGGACCTTGCACTCTGGCGCGGCGCCTACCGGATCAACGGCCTGAAAATCGTCAAGGTCGACGCCAAGGTCCCGGTGCCGTTCGTCGACGCGCCGCGGGTGGACCTGTCCGTCAGTTGGCATTCATTGTGGTACGACCATGCCGTCGTGGCCGAAGTGGAGTTCAGCCAGCCGGAAGTGAACTTCGTCGACGGCGGCGCCAATCGCCAGAACTCCCAGACGGGCCAAGGCACCAACTGGCGTGAGCAACTGAGCAAGTTGATGCCCATCACCTTCAACGAAGTGCGGATCCGGGACGGCAAGGTCAGTTTCCGCAATTTCAACTCCAAGCCGCCGGTCAATCTGCGGGCCACCGAGGTCAATGCCAGCCTCTACAACCTGACCAACGTGGAGGACACCAAGGGCAAGCGCGACGCCCGTTTCGAGGGCAAGGCCCTGGTGGCCGAGCACGCGCCCCTGGAAATGCAGGCCACCTTCGACCCCTTGAGCAAGTTCGAGGATTTCGACTTCCGCCTGCGGGCCAGGAACATCGAACTCAAGCGCCTCAACGATTTCGCCGCGGCCTATGGCAAGTTCGATTTCAACGCCGGCCACGGCGACCTGGTGATCGAGGCAGAAGCCAAGAACGCCAAGCTCAGCGGCTATATCAAGCCCCTGCTAAGGGACGTGGATGTGTTCGATTGGCAACAGGATGTGGAAAACGAGAAAAAGAACATCTTCCGCTCGGTCTGGGAAGCGCTGGTCGGCACGGGTGAAACGGCCCTCAAGAACCAGCGCAAGAACCAGTTCGCCACCCGGGTGGAACTGCACGGCAACGTTCACCAACAGGACATCAGTGCCTTCGAAGCCTTTCTGGAGATATTGCGCAACGGCTTCATCGAGGCCTTCAATGCCCGTTATGAGCGACCAGCGCCATCGAATGACTAGGGTTTGCGCGTGACGGTGTAGCGGCCCGTCGATTCCGCCGCCACAACTGCCCCCCCACGTTGCAGCGAATCCCAGCCCAGGCACGCCAGGGCGAGCGAACGCGGCACCGCTTCGCGACCGCTGCTGTAGCGACTGATGCTACGGGTGCTGACCCCCAGCGCTTCGGCCGCCTTGTTCAACGGCAGCCCGGTGCGTGCGCGCCAAGCAATGAAGATACGGGTGTTTTCATCCTTGGCATTTTGCGCCAAGGCGTCCAGGTACAAGGTATCGGCACCGATCTGGATGTCCAGCTCGGGCCATTCCACACTCCAGCCATCGTCGCCCAGCGCCGCACCGGCAAACGCGCCCTCTTCCCGCAGCGGCTGCAAGCCGGGAAAGCGTTGCACATCGGCACTTATATCCAGCGTCAGTCGCTGCCCGTCGATGAACGTCAAGTCCAGGCTGAAGGGCAGCAAAACCTGCACGGCCAGGAGCCTGGGTCGTTTCATGGGTAACATCGTTTCCAATCCTCCAACAGTTGCACTTGATGAGTCCTGACCCAGTCCAGCGCTTCCTTGATGATCAACGGTGGCGCCCGGCCCATCATCACCTCGACGGTATCCAGGCTCAGCATCACATCCAACCCACCACCGGTGAGGTGAACATGGGGTGGCGGATGATCCCTTTCGCGCAGTTGAATGCGGTAGGTGTTTTTGAATCGATATTTAGTAGACATGCCCCGAGGCTATAGCCAAATTGGCGATAGTCAATACTGGCAAGCAGCCGAGACTGAGTCAACATGTGACGACACATTCAGAGACTGAATACAGCGTCTGCGTTCACAGTCGGCGCGGCGCCGCGTTATAGTCGGGCACGCTATTTATTTCGCACGCCCGCCTCGCCAGGCCGGTGGCACCGCTCGAGGAATTTGCAGATGAAGTTCGAAGGCACCCGCGCCTACGTGGCCACCGATGACCTGAAGCTGGCCGTCAATGCCGCCATCACCCTGGAGCGCCCGTTGCTGGTCAAGGGCGAACCGGGCACCGGCAAGACCATGCTGGCCGAACAACTGGCCGAGTCCTTCGGCGCCCGCCTGATCACCTGGCACATCAAGTCCACCACCAAGGCTCACCAGGGCCTGTACGAGTACGACGCGGTCAGCCGCCTGCGCGACTCGCAACTGGGCGTGGACAAGGTCCACGACGTGCGCAACTACCTGAAGAAGGGCAAGCTCTGGGAAGCGTTCGAGTCCGAGGAGCGGGTGATCCTGCTCATCGACGAAATCGACAAGGCCGACATCGAGTTCCCCAACGACCTGCTGCAAGAACTCGACAAGATGGAGTTCTATGTCTACGAGACCGATGAAACCATCAAGGCCAAGCAGCGGCCGATCATCATCATTACCTCCAACAATGAAAAAGAGCTGCCGGACGCGTTCCTGCGCCGCTGCTTCTTCCACTACATCGCCTTCCCCGACCGCGTCACCTTGCAGAAAATCGTCGACGTGCACTACCCGAACATCAAGAAAGAGCTGGTCAGCGAAGCGCTGGACGTGTTCTTCGACGTGCGCAAGGTGCCGGGCCTGAAGAAAAAACCGTCCACCTCCGAACTGGTGGACTGGCTCAAGTTGTTGATGGCCGACAACATCGGCGAAGCGGTATTGCGCGAGCGTGATCCGACCAAGGCCATTCCGCCGCTGGCCGGGGCCCTGGTCAAGAACGAACAGGACGTGCAATTGCTCGAACGCCTGGCGTTCATGAGCCGTCGCGGCACACGCTGACCTCTTCGTCCCACAAGCGCGAGGGCCGATTGCCATGCTGCTTAACCTGTTCAATGAGATGCGCGCCGCCAAGGTGCCCGTGTCGGTGCGTGAACTGCTGGACCTGATCAATGCCCTTGAACAGCGGGTGATCTTCGCCGACATGGACGAGTTCTATTACCTGTCCCGGGCGATCCTGGTGAAGGACGAACGGCATTTCGACAAGTTCGACCGGGCGTTTGCCGCGTACTTCAATGGCCTGGAGAAACTCGACGATCACCTCCAGGCATTGATCCCCGAAGACTGGCTGCGCAAGGAGTTCGAACGCTCGCTGAGCGAGGAGGAGCGTGCGCAGATCCAGTCCCTGGGCGGCCTGGACAAGCTGATCGAGGAATTCAAGAAACGCCTGGAAGAACAGAAGGAACGCCATGCCGGTGGCAACAGATGGATCGGCACCGGCGGCACCAGCCCGTTCGGTTCCGGCGGTTTCAACCCCGAAGGCATCCGGGTCGGCGACGCCGGCAAGCGCCAGGGCAAGGCCGTGAAGGTCTGGGACCAGCGCGAATACAAGAACCTCGACGACCAGGTCGAATTGGGCACGCGCAACATCAAGGTCGCCCTGCGCCGCCTGCGCAAGTTCGCCCGCCAGGGCGCGGCCGAAGAGCTGGACATCGACGGCACCATCGACCACACCGCCCGGGACGCCGGCCTGCTGAACATCCAGATGCGCCCGGAACGACGCAACACGGTCAAGCTGTTGCTGCTGTTCGACATCGGTGGCTCGATGGACGCCCACGTGAAGATCTGCGAAGAACTGTTTTCGGCCTGCAAGACCGAGTTCAAGCACCTGGAGTATTTCTACTTCCACAACTTCGTGTACGAGTCGGTGTGGAAGAACAACCTGCGCCGCACCTCCGAACGCACCTCGACCCACGACCTGCTGCACAAGTATGGCCCCGACTACAAAGTGATCTTCATCGGCGACGCCGCCATGGCCCCCTATGAAATCACCCAGGCCGGCGGCAGCGTCGAGCATTGGAACGAAGAAGCGGGCTATGTGTGGATGCAGCGCTTCATGGAGACGTACAAGAAACTCATCTGGATCAACCCCTACCCCAAGGACACCTGGGGCTACACCGCCTCGACCCACATCGTGCGCGAATTGGTGGAAGACCGGATGTATCCGCTGACGTTGCGGGGGTTGGAGGAAGGGATGCGGTTTCTTTCCAAGTAAGATCTCGGGTGTCTGGAAGGGCCTCTTCGTCGGATCGCCGCCCGAAGCTTTTAGCCCTTCAAAAACACCTGCAAACACTCCACCTGCTGCCGATGCGCAACCGCCTGCACCACCGGCCGCAAGCGCACCTGCGCCCCGGGCAGGCATTGCGCCAACCGGGCCAGGGACAATGGCGTCAAGGCGCCCAGGCGTGGATAGCCACCGATGGTCTGCCGGTCGTTGAGCAACACAATCGGCTGACCATCCGGCGGCACCTGCACGGCGCCCAGGGGGATGCCCTCGGAAATCATCGCCGGGCCCTGATATTCCAGTGGCGTGCCCAGCAACCTCATGCCCATGCGGTCGGCGCGACTGTCCAGGGTCCAGGACGTATTGAAGGCGTCGAACAGACTCTGCCCGCTGAACGCGCCGTTCTGCGCGCCGAGGATCAGGTCCAACGGCTGTGCCTGCTGGAAATCAGGAATCCGCGAGCGCGGCATGGGCCGTGGTGCCGCCGAGCCTGAGTAGCTCAGATGCTCACCACGCCCCAGCGCCCGCCCCATCCCATCCAGGCCGCCGAGTGCCTCGCGCACCACCGTCGAACGGCTGCCCAGCACCGCAGGCGCCTCGAACCCACCGGGGGCCGCCAGGTAAGCCCGGGCGCCGTTCACCGGCTGGGTAAGCGCCAGCACCTGACCTTTGCGCAGGCCAAAATAGCGCCATGACGCCACGGCCTGGCCGTCCAGCCGCGCGCCCAGGTCCGCCCCTGCCAGGGCCAGCACGCAATCGTCTTCGGCCACCACAGTGAAACCGCCGAGGGTGATCTCCACCACCGCCGCGTCCAAGGCATTGCCCAACATCCAGTTGGCCCACGCCATCGACAGCCAGTCCGCCGCCCCGCCCTGGGTCACGCCCAGGTGCCTCACGCCGAAACGGCCCGTGTCCTGCAACAGGCACAGCGGTGTGCTGGCCTCGATCAACAGACGGCTCATGCCGAAGCCTCCTGTGGAGTGTCATCGCCACCCAGGGAAATGAATTCGGCGTGGTCCACGGCGGCAAAGCGCACCGTGTCGCCGGGCTGCATCAGGCTGTAGCCCTCACGCTCGCGGTCGAACAGCTTGGCCGGGGTGCGCCCGATCAGGTTCCAGCCGCCGGGCGAAACCAGCGGGTACGCCGCCGTCTGGCGCTCGGCGATGCCGACGCTGCCGGCGGCCACGCGCTTGCGCGGCGTGTCGAGGCGCGGCGCGGCCAGTTCCTCCTCCACCAGCCCCATGAAGGCGAACCCGGGGGCAAAACCCAGGGCAAACACCTGGTACTCGCGCTCGCTGTGGCGGCGGATCACCTGCGCCACCGTCAAGCCGCTGCGGCTCGCCAGCAGGTCCAGTTCCGGCCCGACGCTGGGGTCGTACCACACCGGCAGCACGTGGCACTGGCCAACCGAGCGGGCGTCGGGCGAGAGATTGTTCAGCGCCTCACTGACCAGTTCCCGGGCTTGGACCGGGTTCAGCGCCAGCAGGTCGTAATGCACCATCAATGTGGTGTAGGACGGCACCAGGTCGATCAGACGTTCGGCAAACACCGCTCGCAGGCGTTCGCTGGCAGCGAGCATCCACGGCATGTTGGCCTCGGCGATCTCATCGAACAGGCGCACCATCAGGCAGTCCACCGCCACCCCTTCCACCCGTGGTTTCATGATGCAGTCTGCCGGTCCAGGGCTTCGCGAATGCGTTGCACGGCCGCCACGGAACTGGCGTTATCACCGTGTACGCACAAGGTGTTGGCCTCAAGGTGCAAGGCGCTGCCGTCGCTGGCGGTCAACGCATCGCCGCAGGCAATGCGCAGCGCCTGCTCGATAATCACCTCGGGGTCGTGGTGCACCGCGCCCGGCAGTTGCCGCGAAACCAGGTGGCCGGCGCTGTCGTAGGCGCGATCGGCAAAGGCTTCGAACCACAGGGTCAGGCCGTACTCGTCGCCCAGGGCCTGGGCGGCGCTGTTGTCCCGGGTCGCCATCAACATCAGCGGCAGCGTCCGGTCATAGGCGGCCACCGCCTGGATCACTGCACGCAGTTGCGCCGGGTTAGCCATCATGTCGTTGTACATCGCGCCATGGGGTTTGACGTAGCTGACCCGTCCACCCTGGGCCCGACAAAGGCCGTCGAGGGCACCGATCTGGTAGTGCAGCAAGTCCTGCAATTCCTGGGCGCCGTAGGCCATGGAGCGACGGCCGAAACCCGCCAGGTCCTGATAGGCCGGGTGCGCGCCGATTCGTACGCCATGGCTCAAGGCCAGGCTGACGGTCTTGCGCATGGTGCTCGGGTCGCCGGCGTGAAAGCCGCAGGCGATGTTGGCGCAATCGATGAAGGGCATCACCTCGGCGTCCAGACCCAGGGTCCAGTGGCCGAAGCTTTCGCCGATGTCGCAGTTCAATAGCAGGCGGTTCACGCTGAACGCTCCTGTAGGTGCTTTCTTTGGACCATGGGGGATTTAGCCCCACAGGTTATCAGTTACTCGGCTTCCAGCTGCTTGCCTTGGGTTTCCGGCAGGCTCAAGGCCGCCAGGATCACCACGCCGTAGGACACCGCCGCGAACGCCCCGATACCCACGCTCAACGGCACTTTCTGGCTGAGCAGGCCGATCAGCAGCGGGAACAGGGCCGCCACCGCCCGGCCGATGTTGTAGCAAAAGCCCTGGCCCGAACCGCGAATGCGCGTAGGGAACAGTTCGGTGAGAAACGAGCCCATGCCGCTGAACATGCCCGAAGCGAAGAACCCCAGGGGAAAGCCCAGCCAGAGCATCACGTTATTGCTCACCGGCACCTGGGTGTACAGCAAGACGATGGTGAACGAGCCGACGGCGAACAGGACGAAATTCTTCTTGCGGCCCAGGATGTCCGACAGGTACGCGCTGATGACATAACCCACGTAGGAACCGACGATCACCATCGCCAGGTAGCCGCCGGTGCCCAATACGCTCAGGCCCCGCTCATTCTTCAGGAACGTCGGCAACCAGGACGTGATGGCGTAGTAACCGCCCAGTGCACCGGTGGTCAGCAGCGAAGCACGGAGGGTGGTGAAGAGGATGCCGGGGGCGAAGATCTCATAGAACTTCGCCGGGTTTTCCGGCGTCAGCCGCGCCTTGGTCTGGCTGTAGACCTCTGGGTCCTTGACCAGCCGACGGACAAAAATCACGAACACCGCCGGCACGATGCCGAGGATGAACAAGGCACGCCAGGCGTCTTCCGGCGGCAATACCGAGAACAGCAGCGAATACAGAATCGCCGTCATGCCCCAGCCCAGCGCCCAACCCGACTGCACCATACCCACGGCCTTGCCGCGATCCTTGGCGCGAATCACTTCGCCCATCAACACCGCGCCAGCGGTCCACTCGCCGCCGAAGCCAAAACCCATCAGCGTGCGGGCGATCAACAGTTGTTCGTAGCTTTGGGCAAAGCCGCACAGGAAGGTGAAGAAGGCGAACCACAGCACGGTCAGTTGCAGGGTGCGCACGCGACCGATGCGGTCCGAGAGAATCCCGGCCACCCAGCCGCCAATGGCCGAGGCGATCAACGTGCTGGTGTGAATCAGCCCCGCCTGCCCGGTGGTGATGCCCCACATTGCGATCAGGGTCGGCACGACGAAACTGAGCATTTGCGTGTCCATGCCGTCCAGGGCGTAGCCGATCTTGCAACTCCAGAAGGTACGACGCTCCTGCCGGTTGATGTCGCGGTACCAGTCGAACGGACCAGAACGGGCCTGGGGCTTGGGGACGTCGAGCGTGTCGGGTGCACTCATGGTGGTTTTCTCCACGGTTTTTGTTGTTTTGAGCCTCGACGATGCGCGTGGAGGCCGGTGTCCAGATTCTTGAGCGCGCGCGTCTAGGCGTCCAACGAATAAAACACCGGCTGGGTCATAAGAAAAAGTTGATTGGATGGAGAAACGCCAGTGAATACTGTCGTGACGAGGGAGCTTTCTGTGGCGAGGGAGCTTGCTCCCGCTGGGGTGCGTAGCAGCCCCAAAAGACGCTGCCCAATATCAACCTGACACACCACAGCGCCGGGTCCAAGGGCCGCTTCGCGGCCCAGCGGGAGCAAGCTCCCTCGCCACAGGAAGCCGACCGAACAATCAGGTCAGAGCCCGCGCAAGTCGCGCTCTTCGATCGGCCGGCTCTGGCGCAGGCGCTTGCCGCCCAGCACCACCCAGTCGATCAGCCGGAACAGGCATTCCAGGCCGAACGACAGCAGCATCGCGCCGCTGATGCCCCAGATCATGGCTTCGGGCGTCAGCAGGATCTGGTAGCTGTAGCCGTTCCAGGTTTCCTGGCGAATGTCCGGATCGGCCGCCAGCGCCACTTGCAGCAGGCGGATGTACCACGGGCCTTGCATCGCCTGGAACTGCTTGTCCAGGGCCTGCTGACGCACCAACAGCGTGTTCAGGCTCTCGGCATCGCTGCGAAAGATCGGGTCTTCGCTGGCGCGGTAATGGGCCACCAGCGCCTGCATGTCACCCTTGAAAAACTGGTTGGCGGTGCCCTGGAAACCTTGCAGGCCAGTCTGCGCCTCGATCAGGTGAGCCTCGACCCGCTTGGCGTAGTCGTTGATGAAGCCCGGCACCTGGACCCCGACCAGCAGGCCCACCGCGAACAACACCAGGCGTAGATAACTGAGCAACATAACGGGACGTCCTTATTCGGTGCGGCCGTGGCTGACGCATTCACCGCGTCGCCACAAGCTCCATTGGCCCGGTTCGTAGCGGGTCCAGGTTTCGTTTTCGGTCAAGGGTTCGGTGGCGATCACCGTGACCACGTCGTTGGGCGTGGTTTCTGCCTGGAAATCGACAATCACGTCGACGTCCTTGAGCCGCGCCGGGCCGAAGGGTGCGCGACGGGTGATCTGGGCCAGTTTGGTCGAGCAATAGCAGAACAGCCAGTCACCGTCGCTGAGCAGGCAATTGAACACGCCTTGGTTGCGGTATTCGGTGCAAGCGTCGATCAGGGACGGCAACAACTGCTCGACCTCCACCGGCTCCGGGAAGGCCTGGCGCACCCGGTTGAGCAGGTCGCAGAACGCCGCTTCGCTGTCGGTATCGCCGACCGGGCGGTAGAAACTTGCGCTGGGGTAGAAGTCCTTGAGCTGGCCGTTGTGGGCAAAACACCAGTTGCGCCCCCACAACTCACGCACGAAGGGGTGGGTATTGGACAGGCAGACCTTGCCGACGTTGGCCTGGCGAATGTGCCCGATCACCACTTCGCTCTTGATCGGATAGCGCTGCACCAGGTTCGCCACTTCCGACTCGCTGCTGGCGGCCGGGTCCTGGAACAGGCGCAGGCCACGGCCCTCGTAGAAAGCGATGCCCCAACCGTCCCGGTGCGGGCCGGTCTTGCCGCCACGCTGCATCAGCCCGGTAAAGCTGAACACGATGTCGGTCGGCACATTGGCGCTCATGCCCAGTAACTCACACATGCTCGAACCCTCGCTTCAATGGGCAGGCCCGATTACAGACGCGGTTCGATGCGCGAACGCTGCGGATTGCTCGGCACCGGCGGGCGACCGTAGCGGTCATCACCGGCCACGCCGAACGGCGGTTCATCCGCAGGTTCATCGGCCGCGGCGGCAGCTTTTGCGGCGGCGGCGCGTTCCTTACGAGCGTTGGCGGCACGCTCGATGGGGAAGCGAATCACCACCATGACCAGGTAAAGCCCAAAGGCGATCATGCCGTACATGAGCAGGTCCGACGCCGCCCGCCAAAGGTTGTTGCCGACTTTGAACAGCACGTCCAGGGCGACGATCGCCACCGCTGGGGCAACCTTGTCCTTCACCGGGTCGACAATGGTCGGGCTGAACAGCAACACCGCCATCAACAGCCGCAGCGGCTCGCGCAGCCAGCGCCACATCCAGCGGGTCAGGCGCATCCACACCAGCAGGCAGCCCAAGGCAGCGAAGGCGTAGAGGCCCCAGGCGATCAGATAATCGTTCTCGGTCATGGTGTCCATGGCAAGGCAGGCAAATAGGCGCTTATAGTAACGGCTTTTCGCTCGCCAGGCTGCCCCGGCGTCTGCCCAGTCAATGTTCGAGAGTTTTTCATGCCCTCATCTGCCCCCGTTTTCACCGCTCCGGTTGCCCACAGGGACGCCGGAGTCGACCCCTACGCCTGGCTGCAGGAACGCGACACCGACGCGGTACTCGATTACCTCAAGGCGGAAAACGACTACCAGCAAGCCCGGCTCGCCGACCAGGCCGGCCTGCGCGAAACCCTGTTCCAGGAGATCAAGGGCCGGATCCTCGAAACCGACCTGTCGCTGCCCTCCCCTTGGGGCCCGTACCTGTATTACACGCGCACCACGGCCGGCGACGAATACCCACGGCACTATCGCTGCCCACGTCCGGCCGACGACAGCCTGACCGTCGACGAAAGCCACGAGCAGCTGTTGCTGGACCCGAACGCCTTGGCCGGCGGCGGGTTCTTCTCCCTCGGCGCCTTCAGCATCAGCCCCGACCACCAGCGCCTGGCCTACAGCCTGGACACCACGGGCGATGAGATCTACACCCTGTTCGTGAAGGAGTTGTCCAACGACAAGGTCAGCGAATTGTCGTTCGAGCAGTGCGACGGCAGCATGACCTGGGCCAATGACAGCCTGACACTGTTTTTTGGCGAACTGGACGACACCCACCGTCCGCACAAGCTCTGGCGCTATCGCCTGGACGGCACCGCCGCCGAAGAAGTGTTTCACGAGCCGGACGGGCGTTTCTTCCTGCACTGCTACCGCTCAAGCTCCGAACGCCAGTTGATCCTGTCACTGGGCAGCAAGACCACCAGCGAAACCTGGGTGCTGGACGCCACGCAACCGCAGCAGCCGTTCACGTGCCTGGCGCCACGGCGGGAAAACCATGAGTACGACGTTGATCACGGCCTGTTCGACGGGCAATGGACCTGGTTGATCCGCAGCAACCGCGACGGGATCAATTTCGCGCTGTACCAGGCCATCGACACGGGCGTCGCGCCCATCGAGGACGACTGGCAGAACCTGATTCCCCACAGCGACACTGTCATGATCGACGGCCTGAGCCTGAACGCCAGCGCCATGACCTTGAGCCTGCGCGAGGGCGGCCTGCCGATCATCGAGGTTCATCCCCAGGGCTTGCCGGCGTATCGGGTGCAACTGCCGGACGCGGCCTACAGCCTGCATGTACAGAACAGCCTGGAGTTCGCCAGCGATCGCATCCGCCTGCGCTATGAAGCCTTGAACCGCCCGGCGCAAATCCGTCAGTTGGACCTGGCGAGCGGCACCCAGGTGGTGCTCAAGCAGACCCCGGTGCTGGGGCCGTTCGACGCCGACGCCTACGTCAGCCAGCGACTGTGGGCGACGGCACCGGACGGTACCCAGGTGCCCATCAGCCTGGTGGTCAAGCGCGAAGCCCTCGGTCAGCCCGTGCCCCTGTACCTGTATGGCTACGGTGCCTATGGCGAAAGCCTCGACCCGTGGTTTTCCCACGCGCGCCTGAGCCTGCTCGACCGCGGCGTGGCGTTCGCCATTGCCCATGTGCGTGGCGGTGGTGAGCTGGGCGAAGCCTGGTACCGCGCCGGCAAACAGGAGCACAAGCACAACACCTTCAGCGACTTCATCGCCTGCGCCGAGCACTTGATCGCCCACGGTTTCACCCGCGCCGATCAATTGGCAATCAGTGGCGGCAGCGCCGGCGGCCTGCTGATCGGCGCCGTGCTCAACCAACGCCCGGAGCTATTCAAGGTGGCGATTGCCGAGGTGCCGTTCGTCGACGTGCTCAACACCATGCTCGACCCGGACCTGCCGCTGACCGTCACCGAATACGACGAATGGGGCAACCCCGAGGAGCCAGACGTTTATGATCGGATCCGGGCCTACGCCCCGTACGAAAACGTCAGCGCCCAGGCGTACCCGGCGCTGCTGGTGATCGCCGGCTACAACGACAGCCGCGTGCAGTATTGGGAAGCGGCCAAGTGGGTAGCAAAACTGCGGGCCACCAAGACCGACGACAACCCCTTGCTGCTCAAGACCGAACTGGACGCCGGCCATGGCGGCATGAGCGGGCGCTACCAGGGATTGCGTGACGTAGCGCTCGAATATGCGTTTGTCTTGAAGGTTTTGGGGGTGGTTTGAGGAACTCTGCGCGATGGCCGGGTCTTAGCTCCATGCGCAAAGCCTTGATGTAACCCAACCCAATGTGGGACGACTTTGTGGGAGCAAGGCTTGCCCGCGATACAGGCGACTCAGTTCTGTCTGTCAGATCAAGCTGAGGCCATCGCGGGCAAGCCTTGCTCCCACAAGAACCTGTCCCAGGGGTCTCTTACACCCAGGCCAGCCCGAACCTGCAAGAAACATAAAAAACGACCGTGCCGACATGTCAGAACCGACCTTACTGAACAAAGAAATCCGCGACTGGCTGATGGACTGTGGGCTGTTCGACCAACTGCTGCCTGTCGACTTCGCGGCGGCGTCGGGCTATTTCAGCATCAGCGCCATCGCCCAGGGTGAGGCGATTTTCCATGAGGGCGATGCCGGCAGCTTCATGTGCATCATCCACACCGGCCAAGTGGCCGTGCAGAAAACCGGCCCCGACGGCCAACCCGTGACCATCGCCACCCTGCGCAGCGGCCGGGCGTTTGGCGAGATGGCCGTGCTCGACGGCGAACGGCGCTCGGCCAGTTGCATCGCCGCCAGTGACTGCCAGTTGCTGAACCTGGGCAAGGACTCCCTGGAAAAGATGCTCAACGACGCCCCCAAGGTCGCCGCCAAGATCATCCGCGCCCTCGCTGTCTCGCTGTCCAAGCGCCTGCGTATGGCGGATGGGCAGTTGTTGTCGCAGCAGGTCTAGCCCCGTCTACCAATTGAAATACAAAACCTGTGGGAGCGAGCCTGTGGGAGCAAAGCTAGCTCGCGACAGCGGTTTTGCATATGCCGACGTCATCGCGAGCAAGCTTTGCTCCCACAGAGTCCACCGCAATGCCCGCCCCCATACCGAGAGACTTCAGGCCTACCCCCCCGGCGACTTGGCCCTGGGCACTTGCGGCTCCATGCCCGGTATCGGCTGGTCCTTGGGCGGCTTGGGCATTTCGATGGGGGGCAGCAAGGGCGGCCCGCCGCTCCCGGGGGCAGCCTTGGGCACACCGTTGGGCGTGACCGGCGGATAGGGCATGGGAGTAGCGGTACCCGGCGAACCGGGAATGCTGGGCGGATTGACCGGAATCGTCGGTTGCTGGGCCTGCGCGCAATTTATCGAGAGCACCACCAGCGCAATGGCCGTTAGAATGACGCACTTCATCAATGGCTCCGCGTCTACTGTCTGCCTTCAGGCTAGACCCTGGCGCGCCGGTTTGCCCTCTCCTCCCGAGATTCCCATGAAACGTTTCGTGCTGCTCGACACCACTCCCATCCCTGATAACGGCGGTGCCCTGTGCCTGTTCGAGTACGGCGAGGATTTTGTCATCAAGATCCAGGGCGGTGATGGCGGACAATTGATGAACACCCGCATGCACGGCTCCGAAGACGCCCTGGCCGAGATTCCTTGCCGCAAGGTGGCCGGCCGTCCTGGCTCGCGCGTGCTGATCGGCGGCCTCGGCATGGGCTTCACCCTCGCTTCGGCCCTCAAGCACTTGGGCAAGCAAGCCGAAGTGGTGGTGGCCGAACTGGTGCCGGGCGTCGTCGAGTGGAACCGTGGCCCACTGGGCGAAAAGGCGGGGCGGCCGCTCTCGGACCCGCGCACCGTGATCCGCCTGGAAGACGTGGCCAAGGTGCTGCAAACCGAGCCCCAGGGCTTCGATGCGATCATGCTCGACGTCGACAATGGCCCCGAAGGCCTGACCCAGAAAGCCAACAGTTGGCTGTACTCGGCCGCCGGCCTGGCCGCCTGCGCCAAGGCCCTGCGCCCCAAGGGCGTGCTCGCGGTGTGGTCGGCCAGCGCCGACCGGCAGTTTTCCGACAAGCTGAAAAAATCCGGTTTCAAGGCCGAAGAAGTGCAGGTGTTCGCCCACGGCAACAAAGGCACCCGTCACACCATCTGGATTGCCGAGAAGCTCAAGGGCTGAGCTAAACTCTGTCCAACCGTCATCCGTTTTTTTACAAAGGTGAACCCATGAGTTCGTCAACGCCACCGTCCAACACCGCCAAGCTGGACCGCATCCTCGCCGACGCCCAGCGTGACCGGGAGATGGGCTACCGCGACAAAGCCCTGAAAATGTACCCCCACGTCTGCGGCCGCTGCGCCCGTGAGTTCTCCGGCAAGCGCCTGAGCGAACTGACCGTTCACCACCGCGACCACAACCACGACAACAACCCGCAGGACGGTTCCAACTGGGAACTGCTGTGCCTGTACTGCCACGACAACGAACACTCGCGCTACACCGACCAGCAATACTTCGGCGAAGGCTCCCTGAGCACCCCGAAAACCGCCAAGGCGACCCACAACCCCTTCGCCGCGCTGGCCGGGATGATGAAGAAAGACGAATAACCCCGCTTAGTGAGCAATACAAATCCACTGTAGGAGCGGGCCTGCTCGCAAAGGCGGTGGGTCGGTTTACATGGCTGTTGAATATGAAGGCCCCTTCGCTGCTGTGGGAGCAAGGCTTGCCCGCGATGAAGCCGATGCGGTCTTTCAGAAACCGAGGCGCCTGCTTCGCGAGCAAGCTTTGCTCCCACAGAATCTTGTGCGCACCACAAATCCCCTGTGAGAGCGAGCCTGCTCGCGATGGCGATCAAGCACACACCACACATCTCGAACCTGACCACCCTCCCCCATTCGCCGTATAATCGCGCCTTTTCCCCAAAGGCACCCCGCCCGTGGCCAACAAACGCTACAGCTGCATCGGTCTGTTCAACCCCAAGTCACCGGAAAACGTCGGTTCGGTCATGCGTGCCGCCGGCTGCTACGGCGTGGCGTCGGTGTTCTACACCGGCAAGCGCTATGAACGCGCCGCCGATTTCGTCACCGATACCAAGAAAGTCCACTACGACATCCCGCTCATCGGCATCGACGACCTGAAGAAGATCCTGCCCCTGGGCTGCGTGCCGGTGGCCGTGGAACTGGTGGACGGCGCGCGCCCCCTGCCGGAATACACCCACCCGGACCGGGCGCTGTACATCTTCGGCCCCGAAGACGGCTCGCTCGACAAAGACATTCGCGACTGGTGCGAAGACGTGGTCTACATCCCCACCACCGGTTGCATGAACCTGGCGGCGACGGTCAACGTCGTGCTGTACGACCGCATGGCCAAGGGCAACAACACCCGCTCGGGGCCGCAATTTCGCTGAACGGCCCGAAATCCGATGGAACGCGGTCGTCGCTCCGGCAGTCAGCTTTATACCCCTTATCACACTGGAGACAGATCATGAGCGATAACAATCCGTTCGAGCCGATCGAGACGCCTTTCCAATCGCATCCTCCGCAGAATGTGCACGGCTGGGAACGCATTGGCTCATTGGCTGGCGGTGTGTTGATGATGGGCAAGGGCTTGCGCCGCGGCGGTGTGGTCGGCCTGGCTCAGTTGGCCATCGGTGGCCTGGCGCTCGCCCGGGGCATTACCGGACATTGCTCGGCCAAGACCCTGCTGGAAAAGAACCGCCAGAACCTCAACAACGCCCGCGACCGGATCGAGCAGGCCGGTGGTGAACTGGTCCGGATGAAGGCCAATGCCGAGGCGGCGACGGGCACGGCTACGGTGACGGGGAATGACTCATTGAACTCGCCGAAGGTTGGGCTCTGATTCTTGCAGTGCTGCTGATGGCCTCGTCATCGGAACGCCGCCCGGAGCAAGCGCGCGCTCTACAGAGGTCCTGAGAACAACACAGTCCGTGGCGAGGGAGCTTGCTCCCGCTGGGGCGCGCAGCGGCCCAAAAAAAGCGATGAGCGCTTCGCACTCAAGCGGGAGCAAGCTCCCTCGCCACAAAAGCTTCCAAGCCATCACGCCATAGACTGATCAGTGTGGGAGCGAGCTTGCTCGCGATGGCGATGTCACTGAAGCAACCGGCTATCCAGCACAGTAGAGCTTCCATCCAGGACACTTTCACTGAGCTGAACGAATTCCTTGGTATCGACCGTCTCCAACCGCATCGCCCCCTGCAGCACATCGTCCAGCGAACGCTTGTTGCGGGTTTTCAGGCGGATCTCGCGGTCCAGCTCCTGCAACAGCAACACTGCCTTGGCCACGATGGCGGGACTGGCCTGCGAGGCGCGCAACGTCGTCACGCCCTGGCTGTCCTTGGCAAGACGCTCGTTGTAGGCCTGATAGCGTTCGTCACTCATACCCCCGGCGCGGCGCAGCAGCTCGACGGCGTAGTACTCGGCCAGCCCCTCGCTGATCCAGTCGCTGCGTTCACGGTCATGGACCCGCGCCAAAACCTGCACCAGTTCGCGCAACAACGGGCTCAAACCGCGCTCGCTGACCAGTGGCGCACGGCTGTGCAGGTAAATCGACTCATGGCCGGCCAGGACACCCCGCCACATCGGATCGCCGGCACCGACCACCAACAGCTTGGCCGGATGACGCGGCACCAGCGCCTGCACCTGGGGCCAGACGACCGTCAGCAGCGTCAGCACGTCCATCCGCCGCATGCCCTGGCCTCGGGGCGAGGCGACGGTCACCTCGGTTTCCCCCAGGCGTGTGCGGCGGCTGCCCAGCTTGCCGGCGAGGATCCAGCCGGTGGGACGGTCGAACAGGCGCGCGGGATTGTCGATGCGAAAGCGCTGCTTGCCGATGCGTGGCCAGGCGGTTTCGACGCTTTTCCAACCGTCGGGCAGCTCGATGTCCAGCCGGGCCACCAGCTCGACGCCGTCCTGCTGATCGAGCCTGGCCGACGGCACCAGGTCGTTGCCGTTGAACAAGGCCCAGCTCGGGGTCATGCGGGTTTCGAAAGCACCATTCTTGCGGGCATGACCAAGGTGCACGCGGTAACTCAAGCTCGCCTTGTCGGCTGCCGGCCGCCATACGCCTCGCGTCGCCTTGCCTGGCGTGAGCTGCCATTGGCCGTCCGCCTTGAAGTCGCTGTAGCGGCTGCCATCGCCGAGGTCGAAATCCAGGCTACGCACCGCCGCCCCCCGGGCGAGGGTCACACGCACCTCAGCCTGGTCGCTCTGCGGCAACAGGTGCACGTGATAATCCAGATCGACTTTCTGCGCCGCCCACAACGGGCCGCACAGCACCCACAAGCCTGCCGCCAACGTCCGTTTCAATCCTGCCGCCATGGGGTCTCCCTGGTGGTGCGGCGCCCGGCGGTTCAGCCTGCGCGGAAAATCAGATGGTCTTCCCAATCCTCTTCGGGCACGCTGCCCTCGGCCAGCATGCGCCCGGACTGGGAAATGCGTTCGTGGTGCACGGCATCGCGGTCACCGCAGACCAGGTGGTGCCACAACGGCAAATCCTTGCCCTCGCTGACCAGCCGATAGCCGCAGGTGGGCGGCAGCCATTTGAATTCGTCGGCCTTGCCTGGGGTGAGTTGGATGCAATCGGGGACGAACTCGCTCCGCCGGGAATAGTCGCTGCACTGGCAGGTCTTCAGGTCCAGCAGTTTGCAGGCGATGCGCGTGTAATAGACGCTGTTATCGTCTTCGTCCTCGAGCTTTTGCAGGCAGCACAGGCCACAGCCGTCGCACAGCGATTCCCATTCCTGCGGATCGAGCTGATCGAGGGTTTTGCGTATCCAGAACGGTTCGACTTTGGCGGCCATGGCTCAAGCATCAACATCACGTGGTGAAAAGGCCGACAGTCTAGTGCCGGGGCCGCTCCAGGCCAAGCACTGGCGACTGTCGGTAGCAGGGGCTTGCCAGGCCTGGCGCGGGGACGTAGCGTGCGGCGTTCACGTTTATGAACCGCACGTTTGCAAACCTCACGTTTAAACCAGGCAGGTAGAACCATGAGCGCCAACCCCCGCATTGCCGAATACGCCATTCACCCCCAGTTCATCGAGCGTTGGTCGCCCCGCGCTTTTACCGCAGAGAGCATTGCCGAAGAGACCTTGCTGGGCTTCTTCGAAGCCGCACGCTGGGCACCGTCGGCGTACAACTCGCAACCATGGCGTTTTCTCTACGCGCGCCGCGACACGCCAAACTGGGAGCGCTTCCTGGGCCTGCTCAATGAGTTCAACCGCGGCTGGGCACAACACGCCTCGGCGCTGGTGATCATCGCCTCGAAAACCACCTTCACGGCGCCCGGCGCCAGCGAGGAAACCCCGGCGCTGTGGCACACCTTCGACACCGGCGCCGCCTGGGGCCACCTGGCGCTGCAAGCCAGCCTCAGCGGCTGGCACACCCATGGAATGGCCGGCTTCGACCAGGAACTGACTCGCAAGGAACTGAAGATTCCACAGGAATATGCCCTGCACGCCGCCGTGGCGATCGGCAAACTGGGGGACAAATCGACGCTGGCCGAATACCTCCAGGCCCGCGAAACACCCAGCCCGCGCAAGCCGTTGAGCGAGCTGGTGGCTGAGGGGGACTTCAGCCTGTAACCCTGCGCAAGCTTCCTCGCGAAGGTGGTAGCACTCACATACCCGGCCCACAGGTATACGCGGTCCGTGGCGAGGGAGCTTGCTCCCGCTGGGCTGCGAAGCGGTCCCATTGGGGCAATGCAATGTTTCTGCTGGACCGCGTCGATCGGTTTTGCGACGGCTACGCCGCCGAGCGGGAGCAAGCTCCCTCGCCACAGGGACTGTAAGAGCCCGAAAAACCTGTAGGAGCGAGCAAGCTCGCTCCTACAGTAGTTTTGTACGGGTTTCAGTAGCCGCGGCTGAAATCCACTTCCCCACGCAGCGCTTCGCCGACCTGGTAGGCCCGCAGGTTTTCCAGGAACAGCTGCGCCATCATGGGCGGCGACGTCGGTGCCGAGCTGTGCCCGGTCAGCAGCAAGCCCCAGGCGGTCCAGAAAGGATGGCGCTGCGGCAAAGGCTCCTGGCGACAAACGTCGATCACCGCGCCGGCCAGGTGCCCATCCTTCAAGGCTTGCACCAGGTCCGCATCGACCACGGCCACGCCGCGCCCGACATTGATGAACAGGCCGGTCGGCTTGAATTGCTTGAACAGCGCCGCGTCGTACAGATCATGGGTGCGGGGGGTGTTGGGCAGCAGGTTGATGACGTAGTCCACCTCACCGACCAGGCGCGGCAGGTCGTCCAGCGTTCCAACTTCGACGAAGGGCGCCAATGCCCGGGCTTCGCTGGCAATGCCATAGAGTTCCACGCCAAACGGCACCAGGAACTGCGCCACGCGCTGGCCGATATCACCGGTCCCGACGATCAATACCTTGCGCCCCGCCAGGCCTTGTCCCTGGCGGTTGTCCCACTTGCGCTCGACCTGGCTGACCAAGCGCGCCAGTACCTCGCGCTCATGGCCCAGCATGTAGGTGAGCACGTACTCGGCCATGACCTGGCCGAAAATGCCCACCGCACGGGTCAGGCGATAGTCGCGGTTCAAGCCATCGGCCAGCAACGGCGTGATGCCCGCCCAGGTCGATTGCAGCCAACGGGGTTGATGCCCCTGGCGCAACAAGGTGGCGAGCAGGTCGGGTTGGCCGAGCCAGACCGGGCAATCCGTGGCCAGTCGCGACAGTTCGGCGGAATCGCCGCTGGTCAGCACTTCAATATCGGGAGCCGCCTGGCGCAGGAGCTTGGCATAGACCGCGTGGTCGTGTTCGGCAATCAGAACGCGCATGAATCAACCTTTCAAAAACAGTTCAAACGGCCACCGACAGAGGATCGCTCCATCCACGCGGCCATCATCAGGAAATCCAGTATTGCAAGGGGCCCCAGGACGGGACCCCCGGAGAATTCATCAAACCGGGTCGTTGCGTCGCAGCAACTCTTCGGGCAGATGCTCGATGTACTCGTCTTCGGCGGGCGGCATTTGCAGGTGGTAGCCTTGGGTGTCGAGGTTTTCCAGCACCTTGTTGATGTCTTCCCGGGACAGTTGCCGTTCCGGGCTCAGCACCAGGTCAAAGACGTGGGTCGCCTTGCCAAAGGCGGCCAGCAATGGCTCGGGCACCCGGGTCAGTGCCTCGCTCTTGAGCACATACAGGTACATTTCGTTTTTCTTCGAGCTTCGATAGATGGAGCAGATACGTTTCAAGGCTGTTCTCCGGCAGAGGCCAGGCTGTCGAGCAATGCCTGGCCCATCAACTCGCGGCGCCAGCCACGCAGCGAATCGGGCAATTGGTAGGGCCCCTCGGGGAAGCCGCTCTTGATCAGCGCCTCGAGGGTTTTCTTGCGCAGCATCAGTTCCGGGGCGATCGCCAGGCGCTCGGCTTCAGCCTGCCCCAGTGCCCGCAGGCGCTTGATCAGCGCCGAGGCCTCGATGGGCAGTGGCTCGGCCACGGCCGGCGGCCACTGGTCGGGCGGCACGCTGGCGGCGCGCTGGATCAGGCCCAGCAGGAACTCGCCGTCCTGGCGCACGGTGCGCGGGTGCATGTCTTCGATTTTCGCCAGCGCGCCGAGGTTATCCGGTTGCGTGCGCGCCAAGGGCCACAGCGAATGTTCGCGGACGATGCGGTTGCGCGGCAGGTCACGGGCCCGCGCCTCAAGCTCGCGCCAGGCGCACAGCTCGCGCAGCACGGCCAGCTGGGCACGGGACAGTTTCCAGGCCAGCTTGGCCTCGCGATACACCTCATATGGATCGACTTCGCGGCGCAGGTTGCTCACCAGCTCGGCGCCGTCCTCCAGGACCCAGGTGTATTTTTCGTCGGAAAGCTTGGGGCGCAGTTGTACGAAAACTTCCGCCAGATGCACTGCGTCTTCGGCGGCGTAGCTGATCTGGGTCTCGGACAACGGTCGCTGCAACCAGTCGGAACGGGTCTCGCCTTTGGGCAGTTCGATCCCCAGCACTTCCTGCACCAGCCGCGAGTAACCCATGGAGAAACCCAGGTTCAGGTAGGCGGCTGCCAATTGGGTGTCGAACAAAGGTGCAGGCAGGCTGCCCGTCAGCCGTAGCAACACTTCAAGGTCTTCGCTGCAGGCGTGCAGCACCTTGAGCACGGCCGAGTTCTCCAACAGGGCGGCCAAAGGTTGCCAGTTGTCGATGGTCAAGGGGTCGATCAGATAGGCACGCTGGCCGTCGCCGATCTGCAGTAAACCGGCAATGGGGTAGAAGGTATCGACCCGCATGAATTCAGTGTCGAGGGCAACGAATGGCAACTGCTGCCATTCAGCGCAAAGCTGACCGAGGCTATCGTTGTCGCGAATCCAGTGAATATCGATGGCCACACGGCTCTCCCTTGAAGAATGGCGCGCAGTATATATCGCCGCCGGCGATTGCGAGCATCCGTAAAGCAAGAGCCTGAGAGAAATCGCCTGCGCAGATGCCAGAATAGTCCTACATCAGGACGTAGGGTTTAACCCTAGCTCGTCTTGCGCAATACATACACCCGCGTCAACGCAAAACCGGGCAGGAAATCCTGATGCCACAACACGTTGAAACCCGCCTGGCGAAACTCGGCCTCGACATCCGCCTTGCCGACCAGGCTACCCCGGGGTGGCTGGCCGATTTTAAGGCGGGTTTCCAGCTGAACCGAAACGATGACCGTGTCACGGCTGACCCGATGAAATTCGCGCAGCAACGCCAGGCGATGTTCGCTAGCGCTGACATGCCGAAACAGTTCCAGACAAAAAATACAATCCACCGCGTTGGCCGACAGCCCGATGGTGAAGGCTGAACTGGGGAACGTCTTGACTCGCTTGAGCAGCGCACCGCCATGGTGGGTCAGCGCATGTTCGAGCATGTCGGGCGACGGGTCCGCCGCCAGGATCACCCGGTTGGCATGTTCGGCCAGCACCGGCCAGAACCGCCCTGCCCCACAGGCGACATCCAGCACCAGCCCGGGCTCGCCGGCCACTTTCAAGGCGTTGCGGACCATGTGCTCGTCACGCCAGAACGCAAAGCGCAGCCGTCGAGGCGCCGGCTGGCAGCAGACTTGCGCATGCTCCTGGTCCAGATGCCTGGCGAACTCGAGCTCGACATTGGAAGGGGTTAACCCAGACATACGAACAGCTCTTGAAAGTGGAAATGGATGACAGATTAACCGGCGACGCGTGAAAAAAAGGTGCAAGTGATCATTGGCGGGCCAGCACGCCGTCGACCGCCGCGCCGCGACAACCGGAGAACATGTCCAGGTCCTGGTTGTAGACCTTGCTGTTGACCTCCAGCAGCCCGAGCATCGAGTGGAACAGGTTGTCCTGGCTCAGGGGTTTTTCCCGGCTCATCTGCAGGCAATGGGTGTCGACCGCGAAAGACTTCTGATAGCTGTCGGAAAACCACGCCAGCATTGCCACGTGCTTTTGTTGCTCCGGGGCCAACATGTACGGCGTGCCGTGGAGAAACAGGTTGTATTCGCCCAAGGACTCGCCGTGGTCCGACAGGTAGAGCATGGCGGTGTCGACCTTGTCCTGGTTGGCCCGCAACAGATCGATCAGGGTCGACAGCACATGGTCGGTGTACACCAGCGTGTTGTCATAGCCGTTGACGATGCTCTCGCGGCTGCAATTGTTCAGCGCGTTGCTTTCACACACAGGGGTGAAATGCTCGTATTCCTTGGGGTAGCGCTTGTAGTACTCCGGCCCGTGACTGCCCATTTGGTGCAGCACCAGCACCGTGTCCTTGTCGAGGGTATCGATGAAGTGCTGCAGGCCCTGGAGCAAGATCTCGTCGCGGCACTCGCTGTTGGCACACAAGGCCGGATCCTTGAGGTTGCTCACGTCCTGCAGGGTGACCCGATCGCAAGTCCCCTTGCAGCCAGACTGGTTGTCACGCCAGATCACCTCCAACCCGGCGCGCTTGAGCACATCCAGCAGGCCTTCTTCATTCTTGGCCTTGCTGGCGTCATAGTTCTTGCGCCCCATGTTGGAAAACATGCAGGGCACCGACACAGCCGTTTCGGTACCGCAGGAATGCACGTCGGTGAAGGCGATCAGGCCGGCCTCTTTCTTCAACTGCGGCGTGGTATCACGGTTGTAGCCCAGGATGCCGAAGTTCTCGGCGCGGGCACTTTCCCCCACCACCAACACGGTCAGGGACTTGCGGGCGTGGGCTTGCCAGGCCGGGTTGCGGCTCGCATCCTCGCCCAGCGCGAGGAACGGTTGCTTGGCCGAGGCCACTTGCTCGCGCAAGTAGCCGAACGAAGCGCCAATGTAGTTGCTCGGCACCACCATCAGGCGCAGTTCGTGATGGTTGCGAAACAGTGAAGACAACCCTTGGTAGTTAGCCAGCGCAACGACGCCAATGACCGCCGCGGAGGCGACACCGACCATCAACTTGCTTAACAACTCCCTGGGCCAGCGACGGTAGTTGATGGGCGTCTTGAACAACAACCAGGACGGCAGTACACCCAACAAACCCAGGTAGACAAATAATTTCAGCGACAACAGGTCGCGAACTTCCGTTGCGTTGGTTTCGGCGAAATTGCGAAACATGCCGGCATCGATCAGCACGCCGTACTGGGACATGAAATACGCCACGCCGGCGCTGACCAGAAACAGCAACATCAGCAGCGGCTTGAGCACCGGACGGAAGGCCACGAGCGTCAACACCAGGTTGAACGCGCAGAAAATCATCAGACCGAAAGTCAGGCTCAGCAACACGCCCCGGCCGTCAGCCGCCGTAATGGTGAGCAGGTGCTGCCACAGAACAACGTTGAAGCCCACTAAAAAAAAGGCACTGGCGACCAGCGTCACCCATTCCGGGCGCACGGCTTTAATAGTCAGCATGATGGTTGACGGCTTCCTGAAAGTTGCTCTTTTAAAAACGGAATGCCGCAAGAAGAGGCGGAAATTTCATGTCCCACGGCAGCACGGACTCTAGACAGCCCACCATCAATTTTTCGTGAAAAAGTTGCTATTAAATTATTTTTTATCCAGCAGGCCACACGCTGGAACGGGCCGTCATACCGTGCCTGAAGATCGCGCGACTCAATCAAGCGTTGATCGACAGGCCGCGTTCGCGACATTATCCGCCTCCACGCAGGGAGCACAGCAAGAGACAGACCGGATGCTAAACAGCAACGCCCTTAGAAAGCTCGACATGCAAGACCTCATGGTGTTCAGCGCCGTGTACGAACAGAACAGCGTCACCGGCGTGTCCGAGGCGCTGTGTGTCAGCCAGTCCACCGTCAGCTATTGCCTGAAAAAACTGCGGACCTGTTTCGAAGACGAGCTGTTCATCAACACCCGCACCGGCATGCGCCCCACCTATAAGGCCCAGGGCATGTACGATCACGTGCGTAGCATCCTGCAGAGCATCAATCTGTGCCACGCCGGTACGCCCGCCTTCGACCCAAGCCGCCAGGCTGTCACGTTCAATATTTGTGCACCGGAATATTTCGAACACCTGATTCTGCCGACACTGCTGCAACGCTTCGACTACGCCAACCTGCCGGTGGTGGTGAACGTACACAAGTTCGAGGCGGACATTCCCGCCGAACAGTTGCGCGACGGCAGCCTGGACCTGGTGATCTGCTTCGGCCCGAACTTCCACAGTAACCATGCCGATTTAAAAAGCCGGCCATTGCTGGAGGAAGACCTGGTGTGTGTCATGGATAAACGGGCGACACCGCTGCAACCACGGCTGAGCCTGGAATCGTTCGTCCAGCGTCGCCACGTTTTTCCTACGCCCTGGAGCTCCGCCATCAACATGGTGGATGGCTGGTTGTCACAGCAGGCCCTTCACCGCCAGATCGCCGCCCGAGCCAACAGCTACGGTGCGGCACTGGAGATGATCACCGGCACCGACCTCATCCTGACGCTGCCCCGGCGCATCCAGAAACTGCTGGCCAACGAGACGATCTTCAACCACCACGAAGCGCCCGAGGGCTTGCCAGGGTTTACCCTGGACATGCGGTGGAGCCAGGCACTCGACCAGGACAGCGCCAATACCTGGTTGCGCGAGCAGATCATCAAGGCCTGTGCCGAGCGAGACGCCTAACCGTTACTGGCCGATCAACGCCTTGGAGTAAGGCTCCCGATCGATGTCGAGGAGTTCCACGCACAGCTGCACGCTGACCCCGGCCGGCCACGGGCACAATTCCTGGAGCACGGCCAGCAGGCTGTCGGCCAATTGCTTCTTGATCTCCGGCGAACGGCCACTGAGCAAGGCCAACTTGATGTGCACGAAACCACGCTCGCCCAAACTTGTGCCCACCCGGAACGTCTCGACTTTCAAGGCGCGGCTCTTGATGTCCAACTCGTCAGCGAACTGACCGGACGCCACCAGCGCATTGTTCAAGCGCATCAGCGCGACATCGGCATTGAGCCCAGGCAGGTTGGCGGTGTACTCCATGTACAGGTGCGGCATGTGTTCGACTCCCATTCGAAATACGACAATGTGATTTCAGCGGTGGCAACCATACCCCGACCGCTGCGTTTCAGGCAGGTTTGTTTTCAAGGCTCACCAGCCCTTGCACTGCTCGCGCGCAGCCTAAGCGACTCCACGCTCCCCCATGAACGCCTCCAGCCGGGACCGCAACCAGCGCTCGGCTGGATCGCTGTCGACATGGCTCAGCCAGACCATGGACAGGTCCAGCGTCGGCGTCTTGAAGGGAAAAGGTTCGCTGAACAGCTGGCCCGAAGCTGCCATGGCGCTGGCGGTGTAGTCCGGCAGGCTGGCGATCAGGTCAGTGCCGGCCAGCAACGCCGGTAAGGCGCTGTATTGCGGCACGGACAACACCACCTGGCGCGTTCGCCCCATCTCGGCCAGCCATTCGTCAGCGAGACCGGCGACGTTGGCGGTATGGGACACCAGCACATGGGGCCTTGCGCAGTATTCGTCCAGGGTCAGCGGCGCGTCCGACGCATCGGCGCGCAACACACGGGGCTGTATGTGGCGCAACAGCTTGCGCTTGGCATTGGCCGGCAGCCCCCGGGTCTGGCTGATGCCCACGGTGATATCACCCGACGCCAGCAGATCGGGAATGCGCCAGTAATCGACATGCTGGACCACAAACACGATGTTCGGCGCTTCCTGGCGCAGGCTGCTCAACAATGGCGGCAGCAAGCCGAACTCGACGTCGTCCGACAGGCCGATGCGAAACGTCATGGTGCTGCTGGTGGGGTCGAAATCATGGGTCAGGCTCAAGGCCACCGACAGCGAGTCCAGCGCCGGCGATAAGTGCCGGATGATCTCCTCGGCCCGGGCCGTGGGCTCCATGCGATGGCCGACGCGAATGAACAACGGATCGTTGAACATCTTGCGCAATCGGTTGAGGGCCGAACTGATGGTCGGTTGGCCCAGGAACAACTTTTCCGCCACCCGCGTCACGTTTCGCTCAAGCATCAGCGTTTCGAACACCACCATCAGGTTGATGTCGGCCTTGCGCAATTCGTTGCGGTTCATCCATTGCCCCCGGTCCCTGAACGGGGTCCAGTGTAGAAACAGCGAGGGCCGTCCGTCTATGCGCAAAAAGTCCAAGCGTCTGTAGGAAGCGTGAACCGCATCAGCACCGCTCGATCATCAATGGAAACGATTTTTTCGTAGCCAAAACCCTCCCTGTGGCTAGGCTTGCAGCCACATGTCCAACGCATGTCTTGATTGAATCAATCGCAGGGAGCGAACCCGATGTACTTTGAAATCTATCGACAGACCCGCGGCACCCACAGCAGCGGAAAAGGCCAGTGGCGCTGGCGCCTGCGGGCCGGTAACCACGAAACGATCGCCAGTGGCGAATCCTACGTGAACAAGTCCGACTGCCTTCACGTCATCCAACTGATCAAGAACGCCCACGGCGAAACGCCAGTGAAGGAAATCTGAAGCGCCGACACGGTAACGGCCCATGGGCGGCTCCTTGGGACAAACCGCTTTTTTGCGGCCTGGAGCCGGCCCGGTGGTTTTTTCGCTGTGGTCTGGATGAGCAGAGCGCTATCGTGTGCAGGTATCGTGTGCAGATCCGGCAGGGTGTACAGAAAGGCAAGAGGCCGTCCCCAGTGACTCAATCCATCCCCCCGCGCGACTGGCTGATGCGGGCACCTGAATCAAGGAAGCTCGAACGCATCGAGGCCTATTTCAGCGGCCACGGCTACACGCCCCACCGGCATGACACCTATGCCATCGGCGTGACGCTTGCCGGTGTCCAGAGCTTTCATTACCGACACAGCAAGCGCCACAGCCAGCCCGGGGGAACGATCGTCCTGCACCCGGACGAGGTGCACGACGGTGAGGCTGGGACGAGGGACGGTTTTCGCTACAGGATGTTCTACATCGAACCTTCGCTGATCCAGCAAGTGTTAGGTGGCAAGCCCTTGCCGTTCATCGAAGGCGGATTGACCGCCGACCCGCGCCTCAACATCGCGACTCGCCGGTTATTGAGCAGCATGGATAACCCGCTCGATCCGCTGGAGGAAGAGGACGCCATCTACGATGTGGCCCAGGCACTCGACCTCGCCGCGGGCAACCGACGGGGACGGCGGCTGATCGACTACCCGGCGGCCGAGCGGGCCCGCCTGTTCATCCACGATGCCCTCGACCAGTCGATCACCCTGGACGACCTGGTGCAGGCAAGCGGCAGGGATCGATGGAGCCTGTCCCGGGATTTTCGCGCCCTGTACGGCACCAGCCCCTATCGCTACATCACCCAACGGCGACTGAGCGAAGCCCGACGCCTGGCCTCGCGCGGCCTGTCACTGAGCGAAGCGGCCCTGGCTTGTGGTTTTTTCGATCAGAGCCACATGACCCGGCTGCATACCCAAGCCTTCGGCCTCTCACCGGCACGCTGGCTGAACATGCTGCGCCAACGGTAACGACCGCACGCGGCAAAAAGCTGCACGATCATGCAAGACCCATCCAGGCCCGGGCAGTAAGGTCATCCCCTTACCACACGAGGAGTTTTGCGATGACCAGCCAATACGCCCCCATCAACTTCGCCGAGAAATACACCCTGTTCCAAGAACAGTGGACCCCGAAAGTCGTGGCCGAAATGAACGACTACCAATTCAAGATCGTCCGGCTCGAAGGTGAATTCATCTGGCACAGCCACGCCGACACCGATGAGACCTTCATCGTGCTGGAAGGCGAGCTTCGCATCGAATTTCGCGACGGCGCGGTCACGATCGGCGCGGGCGAAATGTACGTCGTCAAGAAAGGCATCGAACACAAGCCCAGCGCCGCCCGGGAAGTCAAACTGCTGCTGATCGAGCCACGCGGCGTGCTCAATACCGGTGATGAAACCAACGAACGCACGGCCGTCAATGACGTGTGGATCTGACGCAGCCGGGCTCAGTCGTATTCAGCTTCCTGATGATCGCCCAACAGCCGCCGCTGACGAGGTGTCGCGGCAGCCAGGACAACCGGGTTGAACTGCCAATGCAGGTAAGGTGAGAACTTCTGCGCGACCATCCGCCGGCCATAATGCACCTGGAGCAGATACCGCGTGCGGTCGGCGGTCCGGTTGTCGCTGCCCGCGTGCCACAACTCGCTGCGCAAGATCAGCACGTCACCCGCGCGGCACAAGATCGGTTGTGCCGCCCGCCCCTGCCATTGCGTTTCACCGGTGACGGGCGCCCGCCCCGCCCGGTGACTGCCGGGAATGACCCGAGTAGGGCTCAAGTCAGCGTCGATGTCATCCAGGTAGAACTGCGCGGTAAAAACGTGCATCGGCAGTTCAAAGGCAGGGTCGGCCAACAGCCCAGGCGGCAATGCCATCGGCAGGTAATCCAGATGCAGCGGTGGGGCGACGTAGCCAGGGTGGCAGCGCCACGCGGTCTGCCCGATGATGTGGCAGTCCTCCCCCAACGCGGCTTCGGCCAGTTCGATCACCCCGGCCACGTCCAGAAATGCCAACCAGAACGGGTCGCGATTGAACACGCACTTGTAGTGATCAATGACCCCGCTGTAGTCCCAATGCTGGGGCTTCAATTGGTCGATGGCCTGGCGCAGACCGGCAATGCGTACGGCGTCCAACACTCCAGGCAACAGGACGAAACCGTCCTGATGCAGCACCCTCAGGCTATCCTGGGTGGACACGAGCGCACCGTCCTCAGGTCCGGAAGCGGCCCGTCAGCTCTGCCAGGCTCCTCGACAGGCTCGAAAGCTGCTGGCTGGCATGCATGCTCTGGGCGGAATTCTCTGCCGCTTCGTTGGACAGGTCGCGGATGTCGGAAATGTTGCGAGCGATCTCCTCGGTGACACTGCTCTGCTCCTCACAGGCGTTGGCGATCTGTGCAGCCATGTCGTTGATGCGTTGTATCGAACCACTGGTGCCGTTGAGCACCTGATCGACGCCCGCCGCACGCTCGACACTGTCGCGGGCCTTGCTGCTGCCGACCTGCATGGCCTGCACCGCTTTGGCGACACCGGCCTGCAAGCGTTCGATGCGCACCTGGATGTCCTTGGTCGAATCCTGGGTCCGTGCCGCCAAGGCCCTCACTTCGTCGGCCACCACGGCAAAACCACGACCCTGCTCGCCGGCCCGCGCCGCCTCGATGGCGGCGTTCAACGCCAGCAGGTTGGTCTGTTCGGCGATGCCCCGGATCACTTCCAGCACCGCACCGATACTGGAAGTCTCCTGGGCCAATGCCTCGATCGTCCCCGAGGCGCTTTCCACTTCATGGGCCAGCTGGCGAATAGACTCGATGGTGCTGCTGACCACCTCAGCGCCATCGCGGGACTGTCCGCTGGCCTGCTGCGCGGCGTCCGAAGCGCTGACGGCGTTGTGCGCCACCTCATGCACCGCGGCACTCATCTGCGTCGCCGCCGTACTGACCTGGTCCAGCGCCGCATGCTCGCTGCTGATCAACTGATCATTGGTCGCGGCCATGTTCGCCATGGCGCGGGCCGCGGCATCGACCTCACCGGTCACCCGACCCACTTCGGCAATCAACGGTTGCAGCTTATCGAGAAAGCGGTTGAACGCACCGCCCAACTGCCCCAACTCGTCAGCCGAACGCACCTCCAGACGCCCCTTCAAATCACCACCACCCTCGGCGATCTGCTCGACACGGTGCAACAGCCGACGCATGGGACGCAGCACGACCATGGGCAAGGCCACGATCAGCAGGATGCAACCCAGCAGACCGACCAACAGGATGCCACCCTGCTGCATGCCCACCGCCTCACCATGATCGATCGCCGCCTGGCCTTCGCCCTGCGCGGCGGCGTCTTCCAGCTCACCGAGCTTGTCGATGGCATCGCGCAGGGTGTCGAACTTGCTTTCACCCTCACCAAAACTCAGCGCACTGGCCGCCTGCGGATTGCTCACGGCCTGCTCGACCACCTGCCGCGAAACCTGCGACCACTGCGCAAAACGATCATTGAACTGACTGACCAACGCCAACGCATCGGCACTCGGGTGCAATGCTGCATATTTCTGCACGCGATCATAAGCCTGCTTCAGGTTTTCCCCATGACTGGCACGCAACGCCTGCAGATGCTCACTGGCACCGCTGTTGAGCATGCTCCGCTCGGCCACAAAAGCCTGGTAAAGGTCACGATCGGCATTGAGCAACAGACTGATGGCGGGCAAATAACGGTTGGTCAACTGCGTACTGGACGCCGTCACCTGACCGATACCGCGCACACCCGACCACCCCATTAGCACCAACAGAAGTGCCAGGAACGCAATCGGCAGGGTGATCTTCCAACGAAAGCCCAGATCGGCAAAAAACCGCGGCATGAGGAGCACTCCTTGCAGGGGAATTAACTTGCCTATCGGCAGCCATGCCTTGAGCTATAGACCATCAGTCCGGTTGCGACAATGTTTGTGCGGGTTACGGAGGGGGTCAGGCGGGATAAATATGACGGGGTGGAGGCCAATGAAATGGGGAATTTTCTGACGTTTCTTGCTCACGGAATTCTGGGAATCTTCTTACGCATCATCTGATTGATGGTTTCTCCAACAAGACCCTATAGTCCAAACGTCGCTCGTAAGAGCGGCTTGGGTTTGGCGACTCAATGACAAATGGTAAGAAAGCCCTCGATCAAATGGAGTTTGAAATGAATAGATATATGGCTCTTACCAGTAATGCCGACGATCAACCCCTCTTCGTCGATACCTCTACGCCTTTGCACATCCTGCTTGATACAGCAGGCTATAGAATCCGCGCTGTCACCCAATTCTTAGAAAACCTCGCGATGCGTGGAGACATTCCGAGTGATTCGGTGGTCCTTCAGGACTTTGCACAACTGTGCTGCATTCCCTTGAGGGATGGTTGCGACGTACTCGATGTCATAGCCCGACGCTTGGACGCAGAGCCGGCCTTAGAGTAATGCCTGCCAGTTAGGAGTAAACAGCGTAAATCCTGTGGGAGCAAAGCTTGCTCGCGATAGCGGCAGAGTAGGCAATATCATTGTCGACCGGCTTACCTCAATCGCGAGCAAGCTTTGCTCCCACAGATTTGCTGCTAACTGACCGGCATCAGGCCTAGAGTCCCATTTCGCCGAAACGAGCATGGTTGGAAGCAGACTGATCTAGTCTTCTTTCGTTCCTGTCGTAGAGCTTCCATATTCCAAGACAGCACAAGCCGCGATCAAGTCGGTGTAAGTGTTCGGCATTTTTCCGTTTTGAAGCATTGCGGTAAAAACTGCATAGACATCGCTTTTGTCGCCATCCTTCCTCAATGTCTTCTCATCGTTGAGCCATGCATAGATGATGGTCTTCGGGGCCTCGGACCTGAACTGAAAAAACAGGCGATACCGTGGCGGCATCCCTTGCTTCTTTACTCGGAACCAATGCTTGAAGTCACGCCCCAACGTTTTCCCCTGGCGATAGCAGGTATGGGCCGGGTCCGATGGAACATTTATCAGGATGTTCTCGCTCATTGCGTCGAAAAGCTTATAAGTCGGATGATGATGAAAGCCGTCCGGATCATTAGCCACCAGCCTCTCAACGGTGGTGGTGATTTCTTCGAGGCGCGCAATGAACAACGGGTGGGCATAAAGTGCCCACCCGTTTTCGATATGGATCGTGCTTTCAGTCACGCTTAGCCTTCTTGAAGCTCGCGACGACGATTGTCGTCTGCCTGCTTGCGAACAGCTTGAATCCGCTGCAATAGGCCACGAGGGATAGGCTGGACATCCTCAGGATTTTCCCTGATATCCCTATCGAGCAAATCAAGGAACTCGATGCCGGCCTGAATCTCGGCCTTTTTTTCGGTAAACGAGACGACATTGCCTTTAGACATGACTTCTCTCCAACACAATTTTTTCCTGCAATGTCAGCAGGACATGGCCTGAAGGCCTCATGGTGAGCGTGGCCTATAGGAATCCCAGCGTCCTTTGTAGGATCACTGTAGATCACTTGGGTTCACGAGGAGAGCATTTAACACCATCAAAACCGGATAAAGAAAGCTCGATCATGTAACAAAGAGCAATGTCTGTACCGATGAAGGTGTCACACAAGCGTGCGCGCCCTGCTGAGGTCAGCTAACGGCGAGACCTTCCACAAGACTGCGTCTACGTGGGACGCACAACCAAAAAGCCCCTGAAACCTAAGGTTTCAGGGGCTTCTATATATGGCGGAGAGATAGGGATTTGAACCCTAGGTACTGTCGCCAGTACAACGGATTTCGAATCCGTCCCGTTCGGCCACTCCGGCATCTCTCCAGTGGCGCGCATCATACCAGCACATTCGCCGGAAGCGAACCCCCGAGCGAAAATTTTTCTGTGCTATCAGATGTTTGCGTCGATTACAGCGGCACACCCAGACGCTGGGCGACTTCTTCGTAGGCTTCGATGACGCCACCGAGGCCTTGGCGGAAGCGGTCCTTGTCCATCTTCTTCTTGGTGTCCTTGTCCCACAGGCGGCAGCCGTCAGGGCTGAACTCGTCGCCCAGGACGATGGAGCCGTCGCTGAACACGCCGAATTCAAGCTTGAAGTCCACCAGCAGCAGGCCGGCGTCGTCGAACAGCTTGCTCAGCACGTCGTTGACCTTGAGGGACAACTCCTTCATGCGCGCCAGTTGCTCGGCGGTGCCCCAACCGAACGCCACGACGTGGGATTCGTTGATGAACGGGTCGCCCTTGGCGTCGTCCTTCAGGAACAGTTCGAAGGTGTAGGGGTTGAGCTTCATGCCCTCTTCCACGCCCAGGCGCTTGACCAGGCTGCCGGCGGCGTAGTTACGCACGACGCACTCGACCGGGATCATGTCCAGCTTCTTGACCAGGCATTCGTTGTCGCCCAGCAGCTTGTCGAACTGGGTCGGCACGCCGGCGGCTTCGAGTTTCTGCATGATGAAGGCGTTGAACTTGTTGTTCACCATGCCCTTGCGGTCCAGTTGTTCGATGCGCTTGCCGTCGAACGCCGAAGTGTCGTTGCGAAACAGCAGGATCAAGCGGTCGGCGTCGTCGGTCTTGTAAACCGACTTGGCTTTGCCGCGGTAGAGTTCTTCACGTTTTTCCATGATGGGCTCCGCTTGCTAAGTAGATGGGCTAGGCGATGTGTCGCCAGTCGAGCCCTGAATCTTGATCGGCCAGTTGCAGCCAGTCCGGGTCGCACCCAAGGGTGTCGACAAAACATTGCCGGGCCAGCTGCGGCAGGTTGTTCTTGCTGCTCAGATGGGCCAGGACGAGGTGTTGCAAGCCTTGCCAGCCCAACTCGGCCACCAGGAATGCCGCCTGGTGGTTGTTCAAATGTCCATGTTCCCCGCCGACCCGCTGCTTGAGGAAATACGGATAGTACCCTCGCGCCAACATGTCGCGGCAATGGTTGGACTCGATCATCAACGCATCGAGGTCCCGGTAACTGTCCATGACCCTGTCACAATAGGAGCCCAGGTCGGTCAGCAAGCCGAAGCGTCGCTCCCCGTCGCTGAACACGTATTGCGTGGGTTCGCGGGCATCGTGTGCCACGCTGACCACACTGATGTCCAGGGCACCAATGCGCAACTGCTCGCCACCGGCAACGAAGCCAGCCGGCTCGATGGGCTTGCGCAGGCCGCCCAGCGTTCCACGGCTGAGGTACACCGGCAGATTGTAGCGCCGAGACAGCAAACCCACGCCATGCACGTGGTCGGCATGTTCGTGGGTTACCAGTATCGCGCTCAGTTGCGCCGGATGCACACCCAGGCGCAACAGGCGCTTCTCGGTTTCCCGCAGGGAGAAACCACAATCGACCAGCACATAGGTATCGGCACTGGCTACCAGCGTGCCGTTTCCCTGGCTACCGCTGCCGAGAACGGCAAAACGCATCGGATCAGCCCAGGTTGTCCTGAATCACGCTCAACACCTTGCGGGCCACATCGGCCGGCGCCACGGTGTTGATGTTCTTCTCGACGGTTACCTGAACGCTGTCGCCCACCTTGCTCAGGCGAACCTGATAACGCTCGGCACGGGCTTCGATTTCTTCCTTGTCGGGCTTGCCACCGAACAGGCTGCTGAAGAAACCTGGCTTCTCGTCTTTCTTCTCGGCTTTTTCAGCGAGGTTGATGTAGTACAGGCCCAGGCTGCGGTTGATGTCTTCAACTCGCCATTCGCCCTGCTCCAGCGCTCGGCCCACACTCGACCAGGCACGGTCCAGGTCGGAGCCGACGTTGAGCACCGGGTTGCCGCTGCCGTCTTCGCTCAGGCTGACGCGGCTCGGCGCATCGAAGTCCCGGGTAGCCAGCATCGAGACCGAACCGCCCTGCTCTGCGGTGCGGCTCATGCTGGCAAGCATGTCGTCCACCAGTGCCGCGTCGAGGCCGGTATTGACCGAACGATTGGTGAACGCCACGTCGGCAGTGCTGCCAGCGGGACGCTCGGCGCTGACCACATAGATTTCACTGGTGTTGCGCTGCACGCCCGGCTCGATGCGCACCCGCACGCGGGTTTCGCTGTCGGCGGCGACACCGGCGGCGCTCAGGCGCTTGCCCATGGAGGCGGACAGTTCATCGGAGCGCTGCCAGGTGGTGCTGAATTCGCCGGTTTGCGGGCGCTGCTCGTCCAGGCGGAAACCGTTGTCCTGGAAGAACTGGATCGCCACAGGCCAGACTTCGGCCGGCGGATGCTGGGCCATGACCCAGCTCGAATCGCCACTCTTTTGCAGCGTGTAGTCGCTGGCGTCGGCGATTGCCGACAGCGGTTGCGGACGCGGCACGACGTATTCGCCCTTGGCGGTGTCGTCAGCCACGTTGCGCGGGATCGGCAGCAGCGGGTCCAGGCGCTTGGAGACGTTGACGTCTTGCGGCAGTTGCATCGGTGCAGTCTGTTGCGCTTGCAGGTAGTCGCTACCACGGTCGCGGAAGTAACCCTCCGGCCCCCAGATCCATCCGCAGCCGCTGGTGCTGGAGATGATCAAGGCAAGTGCGGAAAGTCCGGCCATTCGCTTCATGCGTTGTACTTCCTCGAATTAAACCAGGACGCCGGACTGGCGCATGGCCTGCCGCAGCGGTTCATGACAGGCCTTGCTCAACCAGGTGAGCGGCAGGCGGATACCTGGGTGCATCAGGCCCATCTCGACCAAAGCCCACTTCACCGGAATCGGGTTGGCTTCGATGAACAGGTCCTTGTGCAGCGGCATCAGTTTTTCGTTGATGGCCCGTGCGGTTTCGGCGTCGCCCCGCAGCGCAGCCTCGCACAGGTCGGCCATTTCGCGCGGAGCGACGTTGGCGGTAACGGAAATGTTGCCCTTGCCACCCAGCAGGATCAGCTCGACCGCCGTCGGATCATCGCCGGACAGCACGATGAAGTCCTTGCTCACGCCATCGAGGATGGCCTTGGCGCGCTTGAGGTCACCAGTGGCTTCCTTGATACCAATGATGTTCGGCACGGTGGACAGGCGGATCACGGTCTCGGCCTGCATGTCGCAGGAGGTACGGCCGGGAACGTTGTAGAGGATCTGCGGGATGTCGACCGCTTCGGCAATGTGCTTGAAGTGCTGGTACAAGCCTTCCTGGGTCGGCTTGTTGTAGTACGGAACGACCAGCAGGCAGGCGTCGGCACCGGCTTCCTTGGCATTGCGGGTCAGCTCGACGGCTTCGCGGGTCGAGTTGGCGCCCGTACCGGCGATGACCGGAATGCGACCGTTGACCTGCTTGACTACGGCCCGGATGACTTCGATGTGCTCATTGACATCGAGGGTCGCCGACTCGCCCGTGGTGCCAACGGCAACAATGGCGTGGGTGCCGTTCTCAAGGTGGAAGTCCACGAGTTTGCTGAGGCTGGCCCAGTCAAGATGCCCTTGTGCATCCATGGGTGTGACCAGTGCCACCATACTGCCCGCAATCATGAAACCGCTCCTGCCGGAAAAAGAGAGCGGTAATGGTACTGGCGCCAAGATGCTTGTACAAGCGAACTACCATTCCCCTTGGCGATGGTTTTCGCTACCCTTCAGACTTTGATCGGTACCGATAAGCTCATACGCCGGTTTCCAGCCTCCGTTTTCGTCGCCACAAGCCCCGATCCTGTGTTTGTCCGGGTGCATCCCGCTCTCCCGGAAATGCAGTGCAACCCCGGGAACAGGGCTTGAGCCGTTCGTTTCCGGGCCTGGCGCCGCGCCTTGTTGCAAAAGTGCCGACCGCTCATCGCTTTAGGAATGCTGCATGTCCACCCCCACAGTCCGCGAACAATTCCTAGTTATCAGTGCCCTTGGCGCCAACCCCATGGAGCTGACTAACGTCCTGTGCCGCGCCAGCCATGAAAACCGCTGCGCCGTCGTGACCTCACGCCTGACCCGCCATGGCGAATGCAGTGCGCTCGTACTCGAGGTCTCCGGCAGCTGGGACGCCCTGGCCCGCCTGGAAGGCAGCCTGCCGATGCTGGCCAAGAAGTACGCCTTCACCGTCAACGTGGTGCGCAGCGCCGCCCTGGAGAACCGTCCCCAGGCCCTGCCCTACGTGGCCTATGTCAGCTCGGCCTACCGTCCTGACATCATCAACGAGCTGTGCCAGTTCTTCATGGACCACCACGTCGAGCTGGAAAACCTGACCTGCGACACCTACCAGGCTCCGCAGACCGGCGGCACCATGCTCAACGCCACCTTCACCGTGACGCTGCCGGCCGGCACCCAGATCAGTTGGCTGCGCGATCAGTTCCTGGACTTCGCCGATGCGATGAACCTGGATGCCCTGATCGAACCGTGGCGTCCACAGAACCCAATGTAAGGAAGCGCTCATGGCCGTTGCCGTCGACCAACCGGTTACCGATTTCCAGGCGCCCGCCACCAGCGGGCAGACCGTCAGCCTCGCCGCCCTCAAGGGCAAGCAGGTGGTGATCTACTTCTACCCCAAGGACAGCACCCCCGGCTGCACCACCGAAGGCCAGGGTTTCCGTGACCAGTACGCGCAGTTCCAGGCCGCCAACACCGAAGTGTTCGGCGTCTCCCGGGACAGCCTCAAGTCCCACGAGAACTTCAAGTGCAAGCAGGCGTTCCCGTTCGAGCTGATCAGCGACAAGGACGAGGCCGTCTGCCAGCTGTTCGACGTGATCAAGCTGAAAAAGCTCTATGGCAAGGAATACCTGGGCGTAGACCGCAGCACGTTCCTGATCGACAAGGACGGTGTGCTGCGCCAGGAATGGCGCGGCGTGAAGGTGCCGGGGCATGTGGAGGCGGTGTTGGCAGCGGCCCAGGCGCTCAACAAGGCCTGAGGTTCTGGGTGCATTAGCGGACGCCTTCGCGAGCAAGTCGGATCGCGAAGGCGTCAGCTTCACAAAGCAACCAAGCCCGCCTCACAACAACGGCGCCACAATCGGCTCCTTGCTCGGCCACGCATCCAGCACCGCCTTGATCAATGTCGCCAGGGGAATCGCAAAGAACACCCCCCAGAAGCCCCACAACCCGCCAAACAACAACACCGCACAGATAATCGCCACCGGGTGCAGGTTCACCGCCTCGGAGAACAGCAACGGCACCAGCACGTTGCCATCGAGCGTCTGGATGATCCCGTAGACCGCCATCAGGTAAATGAACTGATCGCTCCAGCCCCACTGGAACAGAGCGATCAGCGCCACCGGCACGGTTACCACCACGGTGCCGACATAAGGCACCACCACCGAAACGCCCACCAGCAACGCCAGCAGCGCGGCATAATTGAGCCCCAGGGCCACGAAGCCGATATACGTCACGCCACCGCAAATGAAAATCTCGATGACCTTGCCGCGAATGTAATTGGCGATCTGCCGGTTCATCTCCTGGGCCACCCGGGTGATCAGCGTCCGCTCACGAGGCAGATAGCCACTCACCCAGCGCCCGATCATTTCCCGGTCCTTGAGGAAAAAGAACACCAGGATCGGCACCAGCACCAGGTAGATCATCATGTTGACCAACAGCGGCAGGCTGGACAGCGAAAACGTCAACGCCCACTGGCCGAACTTGCCGATCTGGCCGCGCACCACTTCGATGGTCTGCAGCACCTGTTCGTCGGACACCAGGTGCGGATAACGCTCCGGCAAAAGCAGCAACAGGGACTGCCATTTGGCGAGCATCCCGGGCAATTCGTTGAACAACGTCACCAACTGGTGCCAGAGCAGCGGCACGAGCACCACGATGAACACCACCAACAAGCCCATGAACAGCGCGAACACCAACCCCACCGCCACGGTGCCCGGCAGCCGCAGGCGCTCCAGCGTCGTGACCAGCCCTTGCATCAGGTACGCCAGCACCATGCCCGCCAGCACCGGTGCCAACATGCCACCCAAGGTGAGCACGGCGGTAAACGCCAGGAACAACAGCACTGCCAGCACCACCGCCTCTTCATCGGAGAAGTAGCGCTGGATCCAGTCGCGTAACACTTTGAACATTAAAAATCCTTAAGGGGAGCCGTCGGTGATCAGGCTTTTTTCAACCAATAGCGATAGACGCCGTTATCGTCTTCTTCAAGCAGCAGCGTATGACCGGCCAATCGGGCGAAGGTGCGGAAGTCGCGCTGGGAACCCGCATCCGTGGCGGTCACCTTGAGCACAGCGCCGCTGGCCAGGCGGTTGAGTTCCAGCTTGGCCTTGAGCAACGGCAATGGACAGTTCAGGCCGCTGGCGTCCAGCTCGGCATCGTGGGCTACAGCATCGGACATCGGTTCACTCCGCGACAGGTGGTTGAGCGCCTTAGGGTTTGCACGAAAAGTCGCCGAGCGGCGATCAGGCAAGGCGAAAACAGGCGAGCAAGCGCAGTTTACTTTAGTAAATGAGCATTCCGAGCCTGTTTTCAGCGCAGCATGATCGTCGCGCAGGCACTTTTCGTTCAAAGCCTAGAATATCTGGTCCCCGGCCTGGCGTCCGGCTACATTAGAGTCTTTGTCGACTAAGGCTTCGTGCATGACATTCCTGCGCCCTACTTTGCTGACGCTCGCCTGCCTGCTGGCCTCACCGGGCTTCGCCGACGACCTGCCGTCACTTGGCGATGCCAGCTCCGCCATTGTCTCGCCGGAACAGGAACACCAGTTGGGTCGCGCCTGGCTGGCCCTGCTGCGCAGCCAGGTCTCGCAGCTCAATGACCCACAGCTCAAGGACTACGTTGAATCCAGCGTCTACAAGCTGGTGGAAACCAGCCAGGTCAATGACCGGCGCCTGGAGTTCATCCTGATCAACAGCCCGCAGCTCAACGCTTTTGCCGCACCCGGCGGCATCGTGGGGGTCAACGGCGGCCTGTTTCTCAACGCACAGACCGAAGGCGAATACGCCTCGGTCATGGCGCACGAACTGGCGCACTTGTCGCAACGCCACTTCGCCCGCGGCGTAGAAGCCCAGCAACGCATGCAGGTGCCCATGATGGCGGCACTGCTGACCGGCATCGTGATCGCCGCGGCCGGTGGCGGTGACGCCGGGATCGCAGCCATTGCCGGGACCCAGGCCGCCGCGATCCAGGAGCAACGACGCTTCTCTCGCCAGAACGAACAGGAAGCCGACCGTATCGGCATCCAGAACCTGGAAAAGGCCGGCTACGACCCGCGCTCCATGCCGACCATGTTCGAACGCCTGATGCGCCAATACCGCTTCGACGCCAGGCCACCCGAATTCCTGCTGACCCACCCGGTCACGGAATCGCGGATCGCCGACACCCGCAACCGCGCCGAACAGGCCAAGCCGGGCGGCATCGAGGACAGCATGCGCTATCAACTGATTCGCGCACGCGTCCAGTTGACCTACGAAGAAACGCCCGGCCTGGGCGCCAAGCGCTTCCGGGCGCAATTGGATGAGAACCCGAAGAACGACGTGGCCCGCTATGGCCTGGCAATCGCCCAGATCAAGGGCGGCCAGTTAAATGAGGCGCGCGAGAACCTCAAGCCGCTGCTGGCCAAATCGCCCAACGAAATCATCTACAACCTGGCCCAGGTGGACCTGGACATCACCAGCAACAAGCTGGCCGACGCTCAATCGCGCGTGGACCGGATGTTGGGCCAATACCCGGGCAACTATCCACTCAACCAGGTGCGCGTCGACCTGCTGCTCAAGCAGAACCGCGCCGCCGACGCCGAGAAGGCCCTGGAAACCCTGCTCAAGAGCCGTCCGGACGATCCGGATGTCTGGTACATGGTGGCCGAGACCCGCGGCTTGTCAGGCAACATCATCGGCCTGCACCAAGCCCGGGCCGAGTACTTCGCGCTGGTGGGCGATTATCGCCAGGCCATCCAGCAACTGGACTTCGCCAAACGCCGCGCCGGCACTAACTTCCCCTTGTCGTCACGCATCGACGCACGGCAACGAGAGCTCATGGAACAGGAGCGCATGGTCAAGGACATGATGGGCTGAGTAATCGCCAGGTAATAAAAAACCGCCTCTTTCGAGGCGGTTTTTCGTGGAGCCACTAACCGGTCATTCGGCCAGCTTGAAGGTGATGAAGCTCGCTCGCCCTTGGCGCAGGACCCGCATCGACACCGAGCGATTCTTCGGCAGTGCCTTGGCGATGTCGGTGAACTCCTTGGCCGAACCAATGGCCTGGTTGTTCAAGTGGGTGATGATGTCGCCTGGTTGCAGACCGATCAGGGCGGCAGGACCGTCCTGCACCTCCTTGATCACCACGCCGCCTTGCAGTTCCAGGGTGCGCTTCTGTTCTTCGGTCAGTTCGACCACCGCCACACCGAGGCGATTGCTGCTGCGCTCGACGCCGGATTTAGGCAGCGAATCCAGCTCCTTGCCTTCTTCAGGGATGGCGCCAACAGTCAGCTCGACGTTCTTGCGCTTGCCTTCGCGGATCACTTCCAGGTTGGCCTTGGCGCCCGCCTTGAGGGCACCGACCAGGTGCGGCAGGTCGGCAGACATGACGATCGGCTGGCCATTGAGGCTCAGGATCACATCACCCACTTGCAGGCCGCCCTTGGCAGCCGGGCCACCGTCCTGGATCTGTGCCACCAGCGCACCGGCCGGTTTTTCCAGCCCGAACGACTCGGCCAGGTCCTTGTTCACTTCCTGGATCACGACGCCCAACCAGCCGCGGCTGACCTTGCCTTCGCTTTTCAGTTGGTTGGACACGTCCATTGCCACGTCGATCGGGATCGCGAAGGACACACCCATGAAGCCGCCCGAGCGGGTGTAGATCTGGGAGTTGATGCCCACCACTTCACCGGCGAGGTTGAACAGCGGGCCACCGGAGTTACCCGGGTTGATCGGCACGTCGGTCTGGATGAACGGAACGTAGTTTTCGTTCGGCAGGCTACGGCCGATGGCGCTGACAATGCCTTGGGTCACGGTATGGTCAAAGCCGAACGGCGAACCGATGGCGACCACCCACTGGCCGGCTTTCAGGTCTTGGGACTTGCCCAGCTTGAGCACTGGCAGGTCCTTGCCATCGATTTTCAACAGGGCCACGTCGGAGCGCGGGTCGGTGCCGATCAGCTTGGCCTTGAGCTCACTGCGGTCGGCCAGGCGAACCAGGATTTCGTCGGCGTCAGCGATCACGTGGTTGTTGGTCAGGATGTACCCGTCAGGCGAGATAATGAAGCCCGACCCCAAGGATTGCGCTTCGCGCTGACGACCACCACCGGGCGAACGCGGCTGCTGCGGCATCCCACGCTCGAAGAACTCGCGCAGCATCGGCGGCAAGCCTTCGAGGTCGGGCATCTGCTGGTCCGACACACGGCGATCCGGCAGCTTCTGGGTCGTACTGATGTTCACCACGGCGGGCGACGCCTGCTCGACCAGCTGCGTAAAGTCAGGCAACTCGACCGCCATCGCAGGCACGGCCTGACCGAGCACTAGCACAGTGGCAAAGATGGAGAGATAGGTTTTCAAGCGTGGTATCGACATACGGCTCCCGTTACGACGAGCAGGGTTAAGCGATATGGACCAAGAAATACCGAGAAACGATACGCCGGTATTTTTGTTCCGGGAACAGACTAGGCCAGGGCCGAGCGGCTCTGAGCTATAGAAAAAAAGCCGATTTTTTGCAAATGAAAATGCTGTCAGAAAGTTTCGGCATTTCGATCAGGCCCTGATGCCAGCTGCCTTCGACCCAATCGAATGCCCCCGGCGACCCATTACTGAGTCGCCGTGACGTCGGAACGCATGGAGAGTGCAATCCGCTCCGCGGTGCCGATGGGAATCTCGCCAACCACCGTGACCATCATCTCGCCCTGGGGCGTCGTCAGTCGACGGGACACCGCCGCCGTCGGGCCGAGCTGGGTACGAGTGTCGCTGGCGGTCGCACCGTTCAGCGGCTCCAGGAAAACCGAGAAGCGTGCCAGGCCATCGTCGTACATGAGGCTATTGACCTCGACCTTGGAGTCCGGATCCTTGCGCACGGCGCTACCGATCAGTTCAAAGCCCGGCGGCAGCCAGTCCGAGTGCCAGGCCGCTTTCGCCGTGGCGGCCTTGATGGAATCCGGCGCGACCACCTTGCATTCGGCGCTGGCCTGCAGATCGTCATCCGTCGGGGCCGCGATATTCAAGCGGGTGAACTGGAATCGCTCCAGCAACTGGCCTTTGTCATTGAGCAACAGGGACTTGAGCGGCAGGCCGGTTTCCTTGTCCACATGCAGCTCGAAGCCATAGCGATGCTGGTCCTTGGGGGTCAGGGCAACGATAACCGCTTGACGCCCGGCCACACGCGACTTGCCAATGACGCCAAGGTCATACCAATTCTTGAGTTTTTGGGGATCGAGGGTGCGGGTACTTGCGTCGGGCGTGTTGCCCAGTCCCGCAATCAGGGAGCCGCTGACGCATTGAGTATGCCCATCAATGCGCAGGACTTCCTGTGCCGAGCCATCGAGCTGGAGTAACCGCTCGCGGACCTTGCCATCCTGGACGCGATGCCAGATGTTATGGGTAGAGAAACTACCGTTGCGCTCGTAAACGAAAGTGCCTTGAAAGCTCTGCTGTTGCTCGGCCTGGCCCAGACGGTTCAACCAGTCCTGAGCCTCATCGGCATAGGCTGGGATCGCAAACCAGCCACCCAGCAACAGCGTAAATAGAGGTATGGCGCGCAAGGGTCCTTCCTTAACGGTTTTCCAGACTGGCCGCACGGGCGTAAGGCAGTGCGCTTTCAGTACCTTTCAAGGCAGCTTGTTGGGCATGCTGGCGCAGGTAGTTGGGCAGACGCTGGTCGTGCCAGCCTGGCTGGCCTTGCAGAACGCCGTTGACCATAGGGCCTGCGGTTTCCGAACCTTCGCTGTAACCCGCCAGTACCGCCGGGCCCTTGACCTGCGGAGCGGCCAGGCTTGGCTGGTTGGACTGCTGCGCTAATTGCACGCCGGCAATCTCATCCTGGTTGTACAAACGCACACCGGCCAGCACGGCGACGGTGACCGAAGCGGCCACTGCCAGGCGACCGAGGTTGCGCCATGCACTGCGGGACACCTTCACCGGAGCCGCTTCGTCAGCCAATGCAGCAGAAACAGCCGCAGCGATGTCCAAGCGCGGAAGCAACAGGTCCTTGTGCATAACCGCCCGGGCAATCTGGTAACGAGCCCAGGTCTCGCGGGTTTCAACATCGTCGAAGGCATTGAGCACCCGACGCAATTCCAATTCGTCCGCTTCGTTATCCATCACTGCGGACAGCGATTCCTGCAGGGCTTCACGACTCATGGCGTTCCTCTCTTGGCTATCGCCGCTGTCTTTAGTTTTCCTGCAACAACGGTTGCAGGGCTTTGTCGATGGCCTCCCGAGCGCGGAAGATCCGGGAGCGCACGGTACCCACCGGACATTGCATGACGCTCGCAATGTCCTCGTAACTCAGACCGTCGAACTCACGTAAAGTTAAAGCCGTACGCAAATCTTCAGGCAATTGCTGGATGGTGCGATGGACAGTGCCTTCGATCTCATCCCGCAGCAATGCGCGTTCCGGTGACTCGAGGTCCTTGAGGCCATGATCGCCATCGTAGAACTCTGCATCCTCCGAACTCACATCGCTATCCGGCGGCCGGCGGCCGCGTGAAACCAGATAATTTTTCGCCGTGTTAATGGCGATGCGGTAAAGCCACGTGTAAAACGCGCTGTCCCCGCGAAAATTCCCCAGTGCCCGGAATGCCTTGATGAAGGCTTCCTGAGCAACATCCTGGGCTTCATGGGTGTCGTGCACGAAACGCACGATCAACCCGAGAATTTTGTGCTGGTATTTCAGCACTAGCAGATCGAACGCTCGCTTATCGCCGCGCTGAACGCGCTCGACCAGCTGCTGATCCTCTTCCTGGGTTAGCATGAACACTCCTCGATAAGCTCGAAGGAGGCTTGCAGTACTAAACGACCGGGCTTGCAAACATAGACTCGGGCTTTTCGCAAAAGTTCTCCCCCTTTCAAGCAAGTTTCCGGCGCGCGCTGATCCTGGCACGCACGAAAAACGCAGCACGAGATTCCCCGGCCGCGCGAATAATCTGTCACCGGGCCTGCGGGCAGATTTCCAACGGAAATCCTGCACCAACCCGACTCTGCTCCCTTCTGCAGACAACCGTCTATTGAACCTAGGCGCTTGGCAAAAGTTCCCGCCACTTGCAGCTCTTCGAAACGAATATTGAGCAACCGTGACGAGATACACAGTCTTTTGTCTTCGAAACGACCGCCTCATCGCCTATCCGACAAAATCGTGATCCGACGAAGCGTCCCGCTTTTTCTGTCACGTGGGTTTCACATTGCCATGAACGCCCGGCTATTGTGCCGCTCCCCCCCTCTATATACTAGTGGGCTGCATGGCTGTGTGCCCCGTTGAAACGGTGATCACGCGCCAACCCCGACCCGGGTCGCCTTGAGCGGAAACTATTCGAATGAGCCAACAGTTCCAACACGATGTTCTGGTCATCGGCAGCGGCGCCGCCGGACTGAGTCTTGCCCTGACCTTGCCGGAGCACCTGCGCATTGCCGTTTTGAGCAAGGGTGACCTCGCCAACGGTTCGACTTTCTGGGCCCAGGGCGGCGTGGCGGCCGTTCTGGACGACACCGACACCATTGAATCCCATGTCGAAGACACCCTCAATGCCGGCGGTGGCTTGTGCGATCAGCAAGCGGTGCGCTTCACCGTCGAGCACAGCCGGGAGGCCATCCAGTGGCTGATCGACCAGGGCGTACCGTTTACCCGTGACGAGCAATCCGCAACGGAAGACGGCGGCTTCGAGTTTCACCTGACCCGCGAAGGCGGCCATAGCCATCGGCGCATCATCCACGCCGCCGATGCCACTGGCGCGGCGATATTCAAGACGTTGCTGGCCCAGGCCCGCAAGCGCCCCAACATCGAGCTGCTGGAACAGCGCGTCGCCATCGACCTGATCACCGAAAAACGCCTGGGCCTGGACGGCGATCGCTGCCTTGGCGCCTACGTGCTCAACCGCAGCACCGGCGAGGTCGACACCTACGGCGCACGCTTCGTGATCCTGGCTTCCGGGGGGGCTGCGAAAGTCTACCTTTATACCAGTAACCCCGACGGCGCCTGCGGCGACGGCATCGCCATGGCCTGGCGGTCTGGCTGCCGGGTGGCCAACCTCGAATTCAATCAGTTCCACCCCACCTGTCTCTACCATCCCCAGGCCAAGAGTTTCCTGGTGACCGAGGCCCTGCGCGGCGAGGGCGCCCACCTCAAGCTCCCCAACGGCGAACGTTTCATGCCGCGCTTCGACCCGCGGGCGGAGCTGGCGCCGCGAGACATCGTCGCCCGGGCCATCGACCATGAAATGAAACGCCTGGGCATCGATTGCGTGTACCTGGACATCAGCCACAAGCCAGCGGCCTTCATCAAGACCCATTTCCCGACGGTGTACGAACGCTGCCTGGAATTTTCCATCGACATTACCCAAGAGCCGATTCCGGTGGTGCCAGCAGCGCATTACACCTGCGGCGGCGTAATGGTCGACCAACAGGGTCGTACCGACGTGCCGGGCCTGTACGCGATCGGCGAAACCAGTTTCACCGGCCTGCACGGTGCCAACCGCATGGCCAGCAACTCATTGCTGGAATGTTTCGTCTATGCCCGGTCGGCGGCGGCGGACATCCTGGAGCAATTGCCGCAGGTCAGTATTCCCACCGCCCTGCCCTGCTGGGACGCCAGCCAGGTCACCGATTCGGACGAAGACGTGATCATTGCGCACAACTGGGACGAACTGCGGCGCTTCATGTGGGACTACGTCGGCATCGTGCGCACCAACAAGCGCCTGCAACGGGCCGAACACCGGGTGCGCCTGCTGCTGGATGAAATCGATGAGTTCTACAGCAACTACAAGGTCAGCCGCGACCTGATCGAGCTGCGCAACCTGGCGCAGGTGGCCGAACTGATGATCCGCTCAGCCATGGAGCGCAAGGAAAGCCGGGGCCTGCATTACACCCTCGACTATCCTGGCCTGCTGCCCGAGGCGAAGGATACGATCCTTACCCCGACCTGAAGAGGCACATTAGGAGCGCTCAGCGTAGCAGCATTTCTTACAGCATTGGAACACCTTTCTAACGGTAACGCCCATTCCAGAGGGCTTTCGGGCCCCTCATCGAGGCGGGCACAAGGGGGGGGACTCAGCCTGGGTTCCTTCTTGACATGAGGTCTCGGATTTTTGCTGTGTTTTCTCAACGATGCCTATTGAGCTGGGGTGTCGCCACCATAAAGCATACTAAATTAGTCAGGTATTCCAAAAGAATGCCCCAAGACCTTATAGGACCTTAGAGCATCGAAAGGTATCTCCAGTTGCTGCTTCTGAGGTGCGAAGACTCACTTGGCAGCGCGGCGTCTTGCAGCTTCACGGTTCCGGCGCTTCATGCCATAAGTGGCTTCGTTGATCTTCAGTGCCTTCCCTTGTAGCCATACCAGTCCCTTCGGCGTTACTCGGAATCCTTCCCGGTTTCCGAAAGAGGTTTCACAGCGCTTGAAGTAGCCACCCTGGTAGCCCTTAGGCATAGGGACGGGGCGTTCACGTAGCTCCAAGGTTCCAGAGACATACCTCGTAAATTTGCCCATTAACGTAAGGTAATCGACGGCCAACCTGGGAAACCTGATACCAGCAGCACGACATGCCTCCGACCACGAAAGACCAATTGCCCCAGCCTTGTGCATAAAAGCATCAGCCTTTGGCATATTGTCGGTCAGTAACCGCTCCTTCTCGACCAACGCAAGGGAGGCCATGCGAGCGGACAATATGGCGTCATTGCGCATGACAACAAAAGCACGAGCCACCATCAGATAGAAATCGGTTGAGACCCACATGGCATAGGCAATGGTGCCAAGCTCATCAGCAAAGGAACCGACCTTATCAACCTTCCGGAAATTTCCGGATGCTGTCAGTTCGTTGGACACGGAGTTGTTCCACTCAGAAGGAGCTTTTGACTCCGGAAGGGCCAACCCCCTGTGTATTTCATTGAGGGACCAGAGACCCTCCAAGTCTGGTTTAAAAACGTGTCCCTCAATAATGATAGGTAGATGATCGGACTGTTCAGCATCCATACAATCAGTATCCATATGTCGTTTTTCCTTTCGATTGCTCCCCGCGTTCGCTCCCAATAGCCAGCACACAGTCCCACGACAACGGGATTGGCAATCAGCACAAGGAGCAATCGGAAAGACTGTGTGGTTGATACACCCAGCGACGGGTAACGAGGTTGATTAACGATGATGATCGGTACACGGATGAACAGACCATCATCGGCAACGACCTGAAGAAAGCAGGGAAGAGGACTTTAAGAAGTAAACTTTAGGCCCCCTTCCCTTTAAGTGAGGGTTTTTAGCGCTTGATCTCCACACCTTGGGACTCAGCCAGTTTCTGCATGAGGAACTGAGTGGCAGGATCGTTGGGAACGAACTGCTTGAGAGCGTTGTACATGCCTGTCCGGTGGCCCTGAAGGTCATCCCGGCGATCTCCCCGGAGCAAATGGATTGCCCCATTGGCAGCCTGAGCACCGTACCCAACCACACCCGCAGCCGGGATCTGTTCGCCTACACGGCCCATGAAGCCGGTCATGAGGTCCGACTGGAGGGGACTGAACTTGATTGGCTTGTCACTCTGCTTCTCCTTGGGCTCACGGGGCAGGATCGAGGTGCGCACCATGGCGGCCTGATCGTAGCCAAACGGCGCCGTGAAGAAGTTGAGGACGCCAAGAGGGGCACCTACGTGGGAGCTGCGGGAGATCCCTGCATAAGCCAGCATTCCAGGGGTCATCGCTTTATCCAGGTACTCCTTGCGAGCCCGGTCGGGCATTGATAGCGCCTTGAGCTGCGTGGAGGCCGCATAGAAACCAGTAGCCAACCCGAGGGAAACGAGGACCTGAAGCCCCTGATCGAGAGCCTGCCCATTGCGGGTAGCCTCTGCCCAGCCGCGAATGACTCGGGAGTTCAGGGACCTTAGGACGAACCGTTTGAACTGAAGAGCCATGTCCCAATAGGCGCTCCCCGCCTTCATAGAGGCCGAGGACATCTTGTGGGGACGCAGCATGGTTTCATCAGCGATCCGATCCCCAAGACGCCACAGGTCCATAGAGCGGGTATCAGCAGCCATCTTCTCGGCGTTCTCAATGCGCCACTTGCCGGACTCTGGGTCCTGCCTGAAGTGCTTCTTGATGAGCGCCTGAATCCCCTTGAATTGCTCAGGGGTGATGGAGGCCGAACGGAGCCGCTCAGGGCTGTACAGGGTTGAGGCCGTCTTGTTCAAGGTGTGGTCGATGAGGTCAACCATCAGGCCCTGGCGTCCAGCGTCCAGAATGTAGTTACCGGACTCTCGCAGGAGCCAAGTAAATGGGGACCTTGCAGACAGCTCACCGGTCGCCCACTTGATGGACCCTGCTACCTGGGACACTTCAAGACTGCTGGTCTGCCGAAGGCGGTCCACGATGTCCTGACGGGTTGGGCGCAAGATGTCATCCAGCTCCCGCCCAAAGATCAAGCCATGCATCTGCTTGATGTCTTCAGGCTCCAGCTTCTCCTTGGCGGTCGTCCAGCGTTTGAGCACAGGGATACCCTTTAGGAGCATCTTCTGGTGGCCCTTGACGATGATACTGGCAGCCTCGGTGAAGTTCTGAAGGCCCATGTAGGCGTTCTTCGTGGTGAACCCGATGTCATTCAGGGAGCGTGCAGCGGTCGCCCAAGCGTCATCAGGATCTCTACGGGCCCGCCCCGTGAACATCTTCAGGGCTTCCATGAGGGCGTTAGATTCGATCGCTAAATCTGAGTCGAGCGACTCGCCTTTGCCCCGTATCTTGGTAGCCATGTCCTTGATCTGCTTCGTGGTCTTCCCAGTGCCGCCCATCAAGGCCACGTCGCCGTTAACCCTGCGGTCATACTGAGGGACCACCCGCATGACGTCGAACTCACGAAGATCGTTCACGGAGAACAAAGAGCCATCCGGGAGGTTGATCTCCACGTCCGAATCGAACAGGTTCCGAGCTTCGAGGTAGTCGTTGTTCTCAATGCCAACCCCGTCGTCCAAGTGTTCGTCCAATAGGGAGCTTCGGTTGAACTGCTCGGTCTGAGCGATACCGTAGGCCTTATCGTTAGCGTACTTGGCGACAGCCTCATGGATGGCCTCAGGTGTCATTGGGGTTTCCCCTGCGCGCTCTTGGATCAGCTTATCGACCCGAGCACGGACCTCCGGGCGCTTCATGTAGCTTGCCAGCCAGGACCTCGTGATCGCTTCTTGGAGGGCCTCCCCGCTGCCCAGGCGCCGGATCATCTCCTGCTTCGCTGCGGTGCTGTAGCGTTGTGGGTAGTAGGAGCCAGCGTGTCGGGTTTCTTCGAGGAGACTCTTGGCGTTCATGTTGCCGAACTGCCCAGGGTTCTCGATGTAGTCCCACTTCTGCGACATGTGGTCCCGCAGCTCGTTGAGTAACTGCGTCTCCGCAGGGGTCAACTTGACCTTGCTCGTGTCGCCTGATTCCATGGCCTCCACGATGCGACGGCTTGCGGTTTCCCGCTTACCAGCAGATGTCCCATCCTGGGCGCGCCAGTAGGGATCCTTCAGGATCTCATCGAACCGATCAGAAAACGTATTGTGGGCCACGTTGTCCTGCGACCGAAGGCGTTCAACGATGTCCGAAGCGGTCGCCCCGAACTTACCGTTAGAGCCAGTCTGGTAGCCGGTGGTGGACCTGAAGAGGTCATAGGCCAGACCACGGATCTCTGGGTTGTCAGAGTACGCCAGCTTGAATCCGATCTCCGTTTCACCACCCAGCTTGAACCCAGGGTTTGCCCTGTTACCGAACGGGTCGAGGTCCTTGAAAGTCTCCAAGGTCTTGGGGTTGATCGGGTTGCCACCACTCAGGATCGAACCTTCAGCAGTGCGGGCAGCCTCGGGATCGAAAGGAACATCCATGTAGCGCCCTGCCGGGCTCTCCTTGATCTCGTCGCCGTCCCTGAAGGGCATCCCGGAGGGATCATCGCGATCCGCCAAGCGCGCAGCCTCACGCATCTGAAGGCGTCTAATGGATCCCTTGAGTGGGGCATCAGGACTGGGTAACTGAGCTTGACCAAGCATCCCCTCCAGCGAGTCCACCTCCAGTCGAGGAAGATCCTGGGCGAGGCCTGTGGGCCCACCTTCAGGGCCCAGAAGCTCACCCTCAAGAGGCGCAGGGCCGTCCCAGGAGTTCCGCGCAGGGCGAGCCCCAAGGAGTCCATTGAGGACTCCCCCGAACGCAGCGCCCCCGGCAATAGCCATCCCCAGGCTCTCCTCCCGGCCAGAAGCCTTGGCGGCTCCGTGTTCCGAAAGACCACCCAAGGCTCCACCGGCCAACGCACCGCCAGCCAAGCGCGCCCCGAGACCACCCGCAGCGGCCCGGCCAGGGGACACGTAGGTCCAAGGGTCGAGGGGAATGCCAGCGGCACCACCCAAGAGCTGGGACCCGATACCGGCACCTTCAGCTTGTGCGGACAGCTCCTGGTTCCGCAGGGCCAACGCTACGTTACTGTCGAAGTCCTGCTTGCGGCCACGGAGGACCACATCGTAGAACTGCGGGTCGAGCTTCGAGTTCCTGAGGTTCTCGTAGTCGGACTCCTCCCAGCGCTCCAGTCGGCCACCCTGGAAAGGATCGTTAAACACATCCTTCACCATCTGGTAGGCCGACATGAAGTCTGCATCCTGGGCGCCTTGGGAGGCCGCTCGGAGCATTACGCCAATCTGGGAGTTCTGAAGAGCATCATCGGCTGTTTCCCCGAGCTTGTAGAACAAACCCTCCGGGTCGGTCTCTTCGGTCTTGCCTGTGGTAGCGAACAGCTCCTGGGCAAAGGTCGGGGCTTTAGGTGCAATGTCCTTGCCCTGAAAACCGAAGGAGGCATAGGTGTCCGGTGCGTTGCCCGGAGTGGCCTTAGGTTGGGCCTCCAGTCCAGCGGGAGCCTCAAACCCGCTTGCTGGCTTTACGAAACCATCCAGCTCGGCTCTCTTGCCGGTGTTGGTAACGTCCATGAGCTTGCGCATGTAGTTCAAGCCCTCCTCGCTGACCCCGGAGAAGTCCCCACGGTCATACGCTTGGAGCTGGGGAGAACCTTTGGGTCCTGCCCCTTGGTTGTACATCAGGAGGGCCTTGAGCTGGTCGCCCCCGGCCATCTTGATGTTGTCCTTCATGTGCCGAGCGGCAGCGTCAATGGACTTAACGGGATCGAAGAAGTCCTCATCCCGCTCCAGGCCATAGGCCAAGCCAGTGGCTCGGGTCATCTGTGCGAGACCACGAGGGCCGGTGGGGCTCACCGCCTTGGCATTAAAGGACGACTCCAGGAAAATTTGCTTGTGCAGGAGGTCGTAAGGAACCCCTTGCTGCTCCGAGGCGGCCTGAATGAGCGAGTCATACGGTCCACCCTCGGCCTTGATCTTGTCGTAGCCGTTCAATTGTTGCTGCATGGTTCACCTCCTGGGGCGCTGGTTCCGATACCAGTGAGGGTTTTTGCCAAGTTGCCGACCGTCTTCCTCCTTCCACAGCCGGATCAAGTTGAGGTCCATTTGAACCAGGGCGCGCTTCATGACCCGCTCGGACGCAATCTGGTCAAGGTATGGCTCGGCCAGTTCGACATAGAGGCGCTTTTGGAAGCCCGCAGGGTCACACACCGCGACCGCTGCCTGCCCCTCGTATGGACTGGACTCTGGGGCCGCTTTGAGCGAGGAGTTTTGGAGACCTACTATGACATCCTTGAGGCTTCGGACCTCCCCGGTCAGCTCTGCGAGAGCTTGGTGCAATGCTGCGAACTCCCCGGAAAACTGAAGGGCTTCGGGTGTCTCGCTTTCGTTGACGTTATAAGAGCCGGTCTTGCGGATCGCAGGGAGGACCTCTTCGGTGACCCACTTACGGAATGGCTCGGACTGCGGAGCGTGGCCCCGGAGGAGCATTTGGTAGGTGGCGGACTCAGTGAAGAGCCAAGAATTCGACTTCACCATATGGCCGTCCCTCGGGAGATTACCGAGAGATGCGAAACGAATTCCCGAGGTCTTCTTGGCTTGAGCGAACACAGCTGTACTCGGGTCTTTCAACCCTGCGGCCCGTGCGACCTGAGTAGCAACGAACAGGATGTCATGCTCGGGATGCCCGGTCAGAATATCCAGTTCGATCCCCATGAAACTTTGCTTTACAAACTTCATACCGCCACCTCGATACGGCCCACGATATCGGACAGCTTGTAGATGTAGATCAAGCTGCCCAGGTTAACGGTAAGCGTCCCCGAGGCCCCGGTGTCAATGCTATAGGTCAGAACTTCATTACCGCTCGGGGTGTGGAAGGTGGACTTTGGTGCCTCTGACTGAGGGACCGTACAGTAGAACTTGATCGACCGAGCAGTAGTAGTTGCTTTCTGGGTCATGGGCAGGTGTCCCGAATTGAGACACCCTTTTGAACATCCCCAGATTCAGCTCGACGGTGCAGTCAGCCTTTTGAACACAACCAAGACTAACTTCAACCCCAGTTCAACCAGACACACCAGCAGGACGAACGATATGGCTACCAATAGGATCGCACCCGGTGCTGCCATGACGTATGTGAGCCACTTGAGCAACTCATCAGGGACGAGGAAGCCAGCCCCAACCATGACATAGAAGAGAAACCAGCAGACTGTAAACGGTGAGGTTTTCCTGATCCCGTGGAGAATATCCATGTGTTCACTCCCCACCCAAACGGCTCATCTGTTGTTTCTTTCGCCTGTACCCCATCAGCGGCCAATTGATTACCAGAGTTAACATCGCGCCCCCTCCGATCATCGTCATAGGAGCCCCGAGGACCATCAGAGCAATCAGGAAAAGCACCAATAGGAGCGAGACGACTTTGACAAGGGCATCAATCAGTGAGAGTAGTCTGGTGCCTGTGGTTATCAGGCTCATGAGGCAGCGACCCGAAAGACGTGCTCTAAAGCAGCCTCAAGCGTCCCCAACGCCAGTCGTTGATCACCACCGTATAGGTCAAAGGTGATCGTCTGGGAGCTGTGACCGAGGATGTCCTGGGCTATCCCTACAGGAACCGCGTTGGCTTTCAACAAGCCAGCGAGGGAGTGACGTAGTGAGTGGTACGTCAAGCCTTCCCCCGAGTCGTGCTGTCCGATGTCCCTTAGGGTTTCATTGAGGACCCGAGTGAAGTTATGAGCTACGCGGTCAAACAATCGTCCTTCACATCCGTCCACGTACCGAAGGAATGCCTCAAGGTCAAACCCATAGGCCCCATCCACGAGAGGCACGAGGCGGCGTGAGTGTTTGTTCTTTAGGGTCTTCCCATCACCTTCATTCAAGTCAATGACGGTAATGTCCCCAATCCTACGGATGTCCTCCCGAGTGAGCTGGTAGATTTCCCCTATGCGCGCCCCTGTGATAACCCCGAGGGACATAGCCCAGCGCTTCCAGTTGTCCTCGGGCAGGCGAGCCATCTCGTCCATTACCTTCTGGATCTGGTCAACTGTGAACGCCTTACGGCCACTCTCAGCGCCCTTGGTGATCTTCAGGCCCTTATTGAATGTCCTGTCGAGGTAGCCGTTGTTGGTCGCCCAGGTCAGGACCGTAGAGAGACGAGTTAGTAGTTTGTTCACCGTCAAAGGCTTACGCCCATCAGCCAGGAGGCGAGCTTTGAGGTTTACCATGTCTTCCCTTGTGTGCTTCAGGAGGTTCAGCTCTACGCCATGCTCATCGGTTAGCGCCTTCGCTATCACTCGGTTGGAGCTGGTGATGTCCTTTACGGACTTAGCGGCAAAGTTGTCCTTCTGCTCGGTCATATAAAGGTCAGAGAGACGGCTGTAGGTTAGGACCTCTGGATCTTGAGGGGCATCAACAGGCTGTGGCGCCCTCGCCTCCCTCAAGTGCTCGGCAAGAGGGTAGAGCAAGACCCTGGGGAAATCCCGCCAATCTCTTCCACCCTCGTTATGGAGGTGGAAATCGACCATTAGCCAATAGGACACCTCGCCGCATAGGAAGCATCTGGCGGCATCCACGGAATTAGCGCGCCCCCTCCCGTCCCGACCACTGGGGAAGTCAAAAAAAGTCAGTCCATACTCCATGTCCGCTGCTTGGTGGCAGTGTGGGCAGGTAAAGATACCTATGGGATTGGACATTCCTTCAGCATCAAAACTTGCGCGGAGCTTTGCGGCCTCGGCACTTACGGTTACAAAGGCGTTCATTCAGTGATGCTCCCGTAGGCTGCAACCAGAGCCTGTACCAGTCGCTCCAAGCCGACCTGCTCCCCTCCCCCATAAAGATCGAAGGTAATTGACTGCGAACTATGACCGAGGATGCTCTGCGCAATACCAACAGCAATGCCCTGAAACTTCAGGAGGGACGCCAGGGAATGCCGAAAAGAGTGGAATGATAAGTCTCCGTCTGCTTCGAGCCTGAGAACATCCCTTAGAGCGCCATTCAGGACCTGGGAGAACCATCCTGCACTGAAATTAAATAAAGGCCCGTCCTCAGGCAGCTCATCAACAAACTGAAGGAACGCTTCGAGGTCGAACCCATAGGCCCCATCCACAAGGGGAACAATACGGACTGAATGGCGATTTTTAATGCTTTTCCCATCATTATCGTTGATATCGATTACCCAGGACGTCCCCACTTGCCGCACATCGCGCTTAATTAACTGACGTACCTCGGCAATCCGGGCGCCAGTGATCGCGCCCAGAGACAACCCCCAGCGCTCCCATGACCGGCTATCCAGACTGTTGGCGTACTTCATTACCGCGTGGACCTGCTCCTGAGAGAAAGCTGCTCGGGCGCTGTCGGCACCCTTTGTGATCTTCAGCCCCTTATCAAACGATCGTTCTATATAGCCGTTGTTGGATGCCCAGCTAAGAATGGAGGACAGACGTGTGAGGTATTTATTGACGGTGGATGCTCTTCTGCCTTCAAGGAGAGCCGCCTTCAGACTCACAAGGTCCTCCCGCGTGTGGCGGCGGAGATCAAGATCGCCCAGCGCCTCGCCAAGGCCAGCACAGGTAGACCGAATGTCTCGCATAGTGCTCGCTTCGACATTAGTTGCCTGCTCGGCTATGTAAAGGCTCGCAAGGTAGTCGAACGTCACCGGTAACTGACCCGGAGTGGCTCCTACAGATAGTGACGCCGAGACACTGCCAGCGGCTTCACGGGCTGCCTCTCGATCGATGCCTTCAATTACGCTTACAAGCGCCCTGGGGTCTCCTCCTACACGTGCTTCAGCAGCCTGCATGATCTTCTGCCCTAAAGTCACGGCCTTCGCCTGCGGAACGGTAAGCGGTTGGGTAACCGCCAGTCGGTGGAGGTCTTCTCGAAGATCGGAATAGACCAGTCCCATGCAATCCATCAAATCCCATTCAGTAGGAGTAGCCAAGATGGTCTCAGCGATCTCCCGCAGATAATCCCGGAGCGCTCCCCATTCTGAATCAGGATTTTCGAGATGAAAGGCGCGTAGGGTCGTCAGGAGCTGTTTACTTGAGGACATTGCAATCGATCTGTCGTTGGTGCGGAGGGAAAGTGTGCAGGATTCTGCGGATCCTTGCGGTCTAATCCGAAGGTAATAGACCCCAGAGCGGCGATAGTGCCACGGCTTCGCAAGAGGAGTTTCTAACAGAACTTTTACAGAAGCGGGCTTTGATTTGTAACGCATCGGCTGGAACCCCTGATCTCATTGGGTTAAAGCCTCTTCGGTTGAGTTCTACAGCAACTACAAGGTCAGCCGCGACCTGATCGAGCTGCGCAACCTGGCGCAGGTGGCCGAACTGATGATCCGCTCAGCCATGGAGCGCAAGGAAAGCCGGGGCCTGCATTACACCCTCGACTATCCTGGCCTGCTGCCCGAGGCGCTCGACACTATTCTGGTGCCGCCCACCTACGCCGGCTGAACCTGAGCCGCACCCGCAGGCGCCGGTGAATATCCGGCGCCAGCGCGTCGCGGGGCACGCACAGCGAGCGGACCCGTCGCTCACCGGACAGGCGAAAGCGCAATACGATGATCAAGGGCAGCGCCAGGCTGTCAGGGCGCAACTGCACCGCTTGCCAGCCGCCCGCGTGGCTGAAGAGCTGCCAGCCGCTGGCATCGCGACGCAACCCGCAGAACGCCTGGCGATGGGTCAGCAATATCTGTCGCGGTATCGTCCAGGCGCCATGGGCCAGGCACAGGACAATGCCCAGCGCGGTCAGCCAGGAAGGAACAGCTAGCGCCAGCAACGCCACCAGGGCGAACCCCTGGGTCAGGAGATAGGCCGCCAGCAGTTGCCCGGAGGCTTGCCAGCGGCATTCGAAGCGATTACTTGGGTTGGACACGGTCCAGGATCATCCGGACCATGCGCTGCAGCTCAGGGTCTTCGGATTCGCTGCGCTCCATGAACCAGCCGAACATGTCCTGGTCTTCGCATTCAAGCAGGCGCACGTAGCACGCACGGTCCACTTCATTCAGATGGGGGTAGACCTCCCTCACGAACGGCACCAGCAACACGTCCAGCTCAAGCATGCCGCGGCGGCTGTGCCAGTAGAGGCGATTCAGTTCAACGTCTTCGACCATGGAGCGCTCCTCAAATAGAGCGCAAGTATACAGCCCCAGCCGCAGCGCAACAGACCGCTTTGTTCGGTCATCATCGATCCTTTGTGAACTACCCATTTCAAGGGCGCGCCCTTATGATGTCCTCCAGACTTTTTATCCTGCGATGACCCATGGCTGATTCCGCTTTTTTCTGCACCCTGTCCCACGAAGGCGTTCTTGCAGTCCGCGGCGTGGATGCCGGCAAATTCCTGCAAGGTCAATTGACCTGCAACCTCAACTACCTGAGCGACAGCCAGGCCAGCCTCGGTGCCCGCTGCACCCAGAAAGGACGGATGCAATCGAGCTTCCGCATCCTGCTCGAAGGCGACGGCGTGTTGATGGCCATGGCCAGCCCCCTGCTTGAGCCGCAATTGGCGGACCTGAAGAAATACGCCGTGTTCTCCAAGTCCAAGCTCACCGATGAAAGCGCCGCCTGGGTTCGTTTCGGCCTGGAAAACGCCGACAAGGCGCTGCTCGGCCTGGGCCTTGAGCTGCCGGGCGATGCCGACAGCGTGGTACGGCATCAAGCCTTGATCGCCATTCGCGTTTCCCCTGGCCGCGCCGAACTGTGGGCGCCCGCCGACCAGGCCGATACGTTGAAGAACCAGCTGCGCGCCGACCTCGCAGAGAAGGACCTGAGCCCGTGGCTGCTCGGCCAGATCCGTGCAGGGATCGGCCAGGTCATGCCAGCCACGCGCGAACTGTTCATCCCGCAGATGCTCAACCTGCAAGCCGTCGGTGGCGTAAGCTTCAAGAAAGGCTGCTACACCGGCCAGGAAATTGTCGCCCGCATGCAGTACCTGGGTAAACTCAAGCGACGTCTTTATCGCCTGCAACTGGATGCCAGTGAACTGCCGGAACCCGGCACCGCCCTGTTTTCCCCCACCCACGCCAGTTCCATCGGCGAAGTGGTGATTGCAGCCCGCGCCGAACCGCACATCGAACTGCTGGCGGTGTTGCAGGCCGAGGCGGCGGAAGATGGCGACGTGCACCTCGGCACCTTGGAAGGCCCGGCCTTGCAACTGCTGGAACTGCCTTACGAACTGGACCGCGACCGCGAAATCCAGCGTTGATCGCAGCATTTATTGCTACACCCTAGAGAATGTAAATGAGCGATTTGGCGGAGAAGGTCCAACGGGATTTGGTGGAGGCCATCGATAACGATGACCTGGTCCTACCAACGTTGCCGGAAGTGGCCCTGCAGATTCGCCGGGCCGCCGAAGACCCGGAAATCAGTGTCAGCAACCTGAGCAAAGTCATCGGCCGGGACACGGCGCTGTCGGCTCGCCTGATAAAAGTGGTCAACAGCCCCTCGTTGCGCGCCACCCAGGAAGTCACGGACCTGCACACGGCGATTACCCGACTGGGGGTCAACTACAGCAGCAACCTGGCGATTGGCCTGGTCATGGAGCAGATTTTCCACGCCCGCTCCGAGGTCGTGGAACAGAAGATGCGCGACGTCTGGCGCAAAAGCCTGGAGATCGCCGGCGTCAGCTACGCGCTGTGCCGTGGCTATACGCAACTCAAGCCCGACCAGGCCGCGCTGGGCGGGCTGGTGCACCAGATCGGCGTGCTGCCGATCCTGACGTACGCACAAGACAACAATGAATTGCTGTCGGACCCCATCAGCCTCAACCATGTCATCGAAACGATCCATCCAGTACTCGGCGACAAATTGCTCAGCGTCTGGGAGTTTCCGGAACGGCTGGTGAAGCTCCCGGGGCTGTATCAGGATTTGACCCGGGATTCGAAGCAACTCGATTATGTCGACCTGGTGCAGGTCGCTGCGCTGCTTTGCTACAAGGACACTGACCACCCCTTGAGCCGGGTCGACGTGTTCGCCGTGCCGGCCTTCAGGAAGCTGGGCATCGACCCGGACAACAAGGATCGGTGCGCGGATATCGAAGAAGCGCGGTCGATGTTCTATTAAATGCCCATGAACTTGAGCCGGGCATCCACCTTTGGCTCAAGGACTTGTGGGAGCAAAGCTTGCTCGCGAAACAGGCGCCTCGGTCTCGCCAAAGACCGCATCGCTGCCATCGCGGGCAAGCCTTGCTCCCACAAGTCAGTCTGAGCTAGGGATAAAGCTCACCCGCACCTTCAACCCACGTTCTTGCCCGTCGTGCAGGCTGATCTCGGCCAGGTGCGCACGGCAGATCTCACCGACGATCGCCAACCCCAGCCCGGAACCGGCCACTTGCTGGTTGCGTCGATAAAAGCGTTCGAATACCCGGTCCCGCTCATGCAACGGAATGCCGGGCCCGTCGTCTTCGACTTCCAGCACCGCCGGCGCACAGACCCGCAGGATCACATTGCCTCCCGAAGGCGTGTGGGCCAAGGCGTTGTCCACCAGATTGCTCAGCAGTTCGTTCAACAAGGTCGGCTCACCCCGCAGCCAGACCGGTTCGTCAGCCTCCAGGGCCAGCGCCACGCCCCGCGCATGAGCTAGCGGGGCCATGGCCATGCCCAGTTCCCGGGCCAACCGGCTCAGATCGAGCAACTGCGCACCGCCCTCGGCGATGGCCCGGGCACCGTTTTCCACACGTGCCATGGACAACAATTGGTTGGCCAGGTGGGTCAGTCGGTCCGTCCCCTGGGCCGCCGTTTCCAGGGTCTCCCGCCAGACCGCCGGCTCGCTGGCGCGCAAGCCCAGCTCAAGGCGGGCCTTGAGCGCAGCCAGGGGCGTGCGCAACTCATGGGCCGCATCGGCAATGAACTGCGCCTGGCGCTCGAACTGCACGCGCAGGCGCTCAGTGAAATGATTGAGTGCGCGCACCAGCGGCCAGAGTTCATGCTGCACTTCCACCAGCGGCAAGGCGCGCAAATCGTCCGACTGACGCTCCTCCACCGCAGTGCGTAACCGCTCCAGCGGTCGCAGTGCGGCGCTGACCGCGAACCACACCAGCAACAAGGCCCCCACTGCCAGCATGCCCAGGCGCAGCAGGGTGTCGGCCATCAGGCTGCGGGCCATGCGGACCCGCGCCTCTTCGGTTTCCGCCACGCGAATTTCCGCCATGCCGTTCATGTTCGGCTCGCTCACTGGCTTGAGCAGGCTCACCACCCGTACGTCCTGCCCCTGGTAGCGCGCATTATAGAAACGCGCCAAGGCCGGGTAATCGTCCGTGCGCGGCGTGCCGGGTGGCGGGCCAGGAAGGTTCTCGTAGCCGGAAATCAACTGCTTGTTGATGTCATTGACCTGGTAATAGATACGGCCGGCACTGTCGTAGGCGAAGGTATCCAAGGCCACATATGGCACGTCCGCGCTGAGGCTGCCGTCGCGTTGCGAAAGACCGGCGGCGATGGTCCTGGCCGAAGCCAGCAGGGTTCGGTCGTAAGCGGTGTCCGCGGCCTCGCGACCATTCCAGTAGGCGCTCAAGCCACTGGCAATCATCAGCACCACCAGCAACAGCGCCAGGTTACGCAGCAACCGCCAGCGCAAACTGTCGGGCTTATGCATCACGACTTTCCAGCAGATAGCCCAGGCCGCGGAACGTCACGATGGCCACGGCATGACCGTCGAGCTTCTTGCGCAGGCGGTGGACATAGATTTCGATGGCATCGGGGCTGGCCTCTTCATCCAGGCCGAACACGTGGGCCGCCAGCTGTTCCTTGCTCATCACCCGCCCGGGCCGAGCGATCAGCGCTTCCAGCACGGCTTGCTCGCGGGATGTCAGGGTCAGCAGTTCATCGTCGAGGGTAAAGCGGCGGGTATCGAGGTCATACACCAACCCACCACAACGCTGCTGACGCTCGCCGCCCAGCACGCTACGGCGCAGCAGGGCCTTGACCCGGGCTTCGAGCTCCGTCAGTTCGAACGGCTTGGCCAGATAATCGTCGGCGCCCAGGTTCAGCCCGTGGACCCGGTCCTTGACGTCGCCGCGAGCGGTCAGCATCAGCACTGGCAGCGTCTTGCCGCGAGCACGCAACCGGGCCAGTACCTCGAAACCATCCATGCGCGGCAACCCGACATCGAGCACCGCCACGGCATACTCTTCGCTGCTCAGGGCCAGGTCGGCGGCCACCCCATCGTGCAGCACATCCACGGTCAAACCCGCGCTCTTGAGCGCCTGGGCGACACTTTCAGCGAGCTGCAGATGGTCTTCGACGAGCAGGACACGCATGGGTTTTTCCTCGATTCAGGGATGGCCGGCGCCATTCTTTGGCGCGGAGTTTACAGCCGCATCCGTCACTGTGAAGCCCGAAAACGCTCTGAAAGCCATTGAAAGGTTAGCGAAAGGTTAGGCCATTAGAGTCCTCTCACGGACAGTTTTGACTGCCTGTCACGCACGAAAAACACCCTGATGTGTTTTCGACTTATAAGAAAAACAACGCGGAGTCCTATCATGCTGTCCATGCAGCCCCCGGCCCAGCGCCTGCTTATCCTCACCGCTTCCCCCACTGCCGTCGCGCCTTCGAACCTGGCAACGATTTTCGCCCGCCATCGGCGATGAGCACGCGTACCTGTCAACAACCCGTTTTCACCACACACAACAACAATTTCCTGTGGAGACAATCATGAACCTATCACTGCGCAAAGTAGCCCTGGCCGCTGGTTGCCTGATGTTCGCCGGGCAATTGCTCGCCGCTGATCCAGCCAAAGAGCCCAAGCGTCCGGAATGCATCGCCCCAGCCTCCCCTGGAGGCGGTTTCGACCTGACGTGCAAACTGGCCCAGAGCGCGCTGGTCAACCAGAAGCTGCTGACCAAACCGATGCGCGTCACCTACATGCCGGGCGGGGTCGGCGCGGTGGCCTACAACGCAGTGGTTGCCCAGCGTCCTGCCGATGCCGGTACGTTGGTGGCCTGGTCCAGTGGCTCACTGTTGAACCTGGCCCAGGGCAAGTTCGGTCGTTTCGATGAAAGCGCAGTGCGCTGGCTGGCCGCGGTCGGCACCAGCTACGGCGCCATCGCCGTGAAGAGCGATTCGCCCTACAAGACCCTCGACGACCTGGTCCAGGCGCTGAAGAAAGATCCCGGCTCGGTGGTGATCGGCTCCGGCGGCACCGTGGGCAGCCAGGACTGGATGCAGACCGCCCTCATCGCCAAAGCCGCCGGCATCAACCCAAGGGACTTGCGCTACGTGGCCCTCGAAGGCGGCGGCGAGATCGCCACTGCCCTGCTCGGTGGACACATCCAGGTAGGCAGTACAGACATTTCCGACTCCATGCCCCACATTCAGAGCGGTGACATGCGCCTGCTCGCCGTGTTCGCCGAGAAGCGTATCGACGAGCCGGAAATGAAAGACATCCCGACTGCCAAGGAACAGGGCTACGACATCGTCTGGCCCGTGGTTCGCGGCTTCTACCTCGGGCCAAAGGTCAGCGACGAAGACTACGCCTGGTGGAAAGACGCCTTCGACAAACTGCTGGCTTCCGAAGAGTTCGCCAAGCTGCGTGACCAGCGCGAACTGTTCCCGTTCGCCATGACCGGCCCGGAGCTGGACACCTACGTGAAGAAGCAGGTCGCCGACTACAAGGTACTGGCCAAAGAGTTCGGCCTGATCCAGTAACCGTCTCTGTTCTCGCGACGGCGCCGACCTGATTGCGGCGCCGTCCAGGAGTTAGTCATGCTCACTCTCCAACGCATTTTCGCCTCGATACTGCTGCTGGTCTGCCTAGGGCTGGCGCTGATGGCCTGGCCTTATCAGGCCGCCTTTTCCTATGAGCCGGTCGGCCCGCGCGCGTTTCCCTTGTTGATGCTCGGGCTGATGTCCCTGGCACTGCTGTACATGGTGTTCCGTCCCGTCCCCATCGTGCACAGCGATGAAGACCCGCAACTGGACCGCGAAACCCTGCACAAGATCGGCCTCTGCATCGTGCTGCTGCTGATCTTCGCCGGTGCCTTCGAGCCCTTGGGCTTCATCCTGTCCAGCATCCTTATCGGTGTACCGATGGCACGGCTGTATGGCGGGCGCTGGGTCCCCAGCGTCGTGATCATCAGCCTGATGGCCATCGGTCTTTACCTGCTGTTCGACAAGCTGATGGACGTGCCACTGCCCCTGGGCCTGCTCGACATCCTGGAGAATTGATATGGATACCCTGAATTATCTCGGCCAGGGTTTTGGCGTTGCACTGACGCCCTACAACCTGGTGACGGCCTTGACCGGCACGCTGATCGGCACCGTAGTCGGCCTGTTACCGGGCCTGGGGCCGATCAACGGCGTGGCCCTGCTGATCCCGATCGCCTTTGCCCTGGGCCTGCCCCCGGAGTCGGCGCTGATCCTGCTGGCGGCGGTGTACCTGGGTTGCGAATACGGCGGGCGCATCAGCTCGATCCTGCTCAACATCCCGGGCGAAGCCTCCACCGTGATGACCACGCTCGACGGTTACCCGATGGCTCGCCAAGGCCTGGCCGGCGTGGCGCTGTCATTGTCGGCGTGGAGTTCGTTCATCGGCGCGTTCATCGCCACCTGCGGCATGGTGCTGTTCGCACCGCTGCTGGCCAAATGGGCGATTGCCTTCGGACCGGCGGAGTATTTCGTCCTGATGGTGTTCGCCATCGTCTGCCTCGGTGGCATGGCCGGCGATCGACCGCTCAAGACGTTCATTGCGGCGTTGATCGGGCTGTTCCTGTCCAGCGTCGGGATCGATGCCAACAGCGGTGTCTACCGTTTCACCGGGGACAACATCCACTTGACCGACGGCATCCAGTTCGTCGTGCTGGTGCTGGGCCTGTTTTCCATCAGTGAGATCCTGTTGCTGCTGGAGAAAACCCATCGCGGCCAGGAAGCAGTGAAAGCCACCGGGCGAATGATGTTCAACTTCAAGGAAGCGGCATCGGTCTTCATCGTGAACCTGCGGTGCGGCGTGCTCGGTTTCATCATGGGCGTGTTGCCGGGAGCTGGCGCGACCCTGGCCAGTGCCGTGGCCTACATGACCGAGAAGCGCATCGCCGGCACCAACGGCACGTTCGGCCAGGGTGACAAACGCGGCTTGGCCGCCCCGGAAACCGCCATCGGTGGCGCGGCGTGCGGCGCACTGGTGCCAATGCTGACGCTCGGCGTTCCGGGTTCGGGCACCACGGCAGTGATGATCGGCGCGCTGTCGCTGTACAACATCACCCCGGGGCCGTTGCTGTTCCAGCAACAGCCAGACATCGTCTGGGGCCTGATCGCGTCGCTGTTCATCGCCAACATCATGCTGGTGATCCTCAACATCCCGATGATCCGCGTCTTCACCCGCATCCTGGCGGTACCGAACTGGGCGTTGGTGCCGGTCATCGCGATCATCACCGGGATCGGTGTCTATGCAGTGCACGCCACCACGTTCGACCTGTTCCTGATGATCGGCATCGGCATCTTCGGCTACATCCTGCGCAAGCTGGACTTCCCGTTGTCGCCCGTGCTGCTGGGCTTCATCCTCGGCGGCCTGATGGAGCAGAACCTGCGTCGCGCGCTGTCGATTTCCAACGGTGCACTGGAAATCCTCTGGTCGAGCCCGATCACCTTCGGTTGCTGGATCCTGACGGCGATCATGTTGCTCATGCCATTGTTGCGGATCTGGCGTCGGCGCAGCGCTCAACGTCGTGCCTTGGCCAATGCCTGATAAATCCTTCAAGCAATGGTGGGGAACACCGCTGGTCGGCCTGGCCGGCGGTTATCTGGCCAGCCTGGTTGGCTGGCCTTTGCCGTGGATGGTCGGCTCGTTGCTGGCGATCATCCTCGTGCGCTGCCTGACGCCGTGGCAGTTGATGGAAATCCCCGGCGGCCGCAAGTGCGGCCAATGGGTGGTCGGCATCGGCATCGGCCTGCACTTCACCCCGGTGGTGATGGAGCAGGTGCTGAGCCACTTCGGCCTGATTTTTTTCGGTGCGCTGATCACCAGCGTATCCAGCGTGGTGGGGGTCTGGCTGATGCGTCGCACCGGCGAGGACCCCGCCACCGCTTTCTTTTCGAGCATGCCGGGCGGCTCCGGTGAAATGGTCAACCTGGGCGCCCGCAATGGTGCAGACCTCAGTCGTGTCGCCGCAGGGCAAAGCTTGCGAGTGCTGGTGGTGGTGCTGTGTGTACCGGCGGCGTTCAAGTACCTGTTGGGCGAAGGCGCCCCGGCGCAACACGCCACGACGGTGGACTGGTGGTGGCTGGCGCTTCTGTTCCCCGCGGGCGCCCTGCTCGCCTGGGTCTGGGAACGCTTGCGCCAACCCAACCCCTGGTTGTTCGGCCCGCTGCTGGTGAGCGCGGCGGTGAGCATTGGCTGGGACCTGCACATCGGCCTGCCCAACGGCGCCAGCCAGATCGGCCAGTGGCTGATCGGCAGCGGATTGGGTTGCCATTTCAACCGGCAGTTCTTCCGGCGCGCGCCGTCGTTCATGGGCCGCACCCTCATCGGCACGTTCCTGACGATGCTGATCGCCACCCTGGCGGCCTTGGGCCTGAGCGCCCTGACTCACCTGGACCTGCGTTCATTGACGCTGGGCATGATGCCCGGCGGCATCGCGGAAATGAGCCTGACGGCACAGACGCTGCAACTGTCGGTGCCGTTGGTGACGGCGTTGCAGGTGATGCGGCTGTTGTTCGTGTTGTTCCTGGCGGAACCGTTGTTCAGGTATTGGGTTCGCAGGCCGGGTTCGGAACTATAGACCGAGAGGCCTTCATCGCGAGGCTCGCGATGAGGCCCTGACTGCCGATTGCTTAAACCGGCGGCAACCGCCAGTCGATCGGCGCCTCGCCCTGTTGTTCGAGGAATTTGTTGGTCCGGCTGAAATGCCCGCATCCCAGGAACCCGCGATACGCCGACAACGGCGACGGATGGACCGACGTCAGCACCAGGTGCTTGGTGGCGTCGATCAGCCTCTGCTTGCTCTGGGCATGAGCGCCCCACAGCAGGAACACCAGGTGTGGCTGGTGTTCACTCACCACCTCGATGACCCGATCGGTGAAATGCTGCCACCCCTTGCCCGCATGGGCGTTGGCGTTGGCGCGCTCGACAGTCATGGTGGTGTTGAGCAGCAACACGCCCTGGTCGGCCCAGCTTTGCAGGTAGCCGTGATTCGGGATGTCGATGTTCAAATCGCGCTTCAACTCCTTGAAGATGTTCACCAGCGAGGGCGGCGCCGGCACGCCTGGCTGCACCGAGAAACACAGGCCGTGAGCCTGGCCCGGGCCGTGGTACGGGTCCTGGCCAAGGATCACCACCTTGACCTTATCCAGCGGAGTGGAATTGAGGGCATTGAAAATCAGCGGCCCGGGTGGGTAAATCTCCTTGCCGGCCGCGTGTTCCAAGCGCAGGAATTCGCGCAACTCTGCCATGTAGGGCTGGTCGAACTCGGCACGCAATGCCTGCTTCCAGCTTGGTTCGAGTTTGATACGGTCGTCAGAGGTCATGGTTGCACTCGGTAAAATCATTGGGCGCACCCTAGGAAAGCCTACATGGCTTGTCAATTGATCTGACGTAGATCCGGCACTTTCCCACGCAGCGGTCATACTGATCATTCAAATTTCCGATCGAGGTCACGATGAATCTGCACTTCGAAGAACTCACCGGCATCGACGGTGCCCGCATCGGCATTGCAACGCTGGATGCCGAAAAGTCCCTGAACGCCCTCTCCCTGCCAATGATCAACGCCCTGCGCGAACGTCTCGACGCCTGGGCCAAGGAATCCCAAATTGTTTGCGTGTTATTGCGCGGCAACGGCGCCAAGGCCTTCTGCGCCGGCGGTGAAGTGCGCAGCCTGGTGGAAGCCTGCCGTGCCCATCCCGGAGAAGTGCCGCCGCTGGCTGCGCAATTTTTCGCGGCCGAATACCGTTTGGACTTCAACCTGCACACCTACCCCAAACCGCTGCTGTGCTGGGGCCACGGCTATGTACTGGGCGGCGGCATGGGCCTGCTGCAAGGCGCGAGTACCCGCATTGTCACGCCAAGCAGTCGCCTGGCGATGCCGGAGATCAGCATCGGCCTGTACCCGGATGTCGGCGCCAGTTGGTTTCTATCGCGCCTGCCGGGCAAGCTCGGGCTGTTTCTCGGCCTGACCGGTGCCCACATGAATGCACGAGACGCCATCGACCTGGGCCTGGCCGACCGTTTCTTGCTGGATGAACAACAAGACGAGCTGATCGAAGGGCTGCTGCAACTCAACTGGCAGGAACAGACCGAGATGCAGCTCAACAGTTTGCTCAAGGCCTTGCAGCAGGAGGCCGTCGCGCAATGGCCCGAAGCCCAGTGGCTACCGCGCCGACAACAAATCGACGAATGGCTGGACGTCAGCGACGTGCACTGCGCCTGGAAAGCCCTCAGCCTGTTGGTGGACCATCCTGATCCGCTGATCGCCCGGGCCGCCAAGACCATGACCGAAGGCGCCCCGCTGACCGCTCATCTGGTCTGGGAACAGATTGCCCGGGCCCGACATTTGTCCCTGGCCGGTGTGTTCCGGATGGAATACACCCTGAGCCTCAACTGCTGTCGTCACCCGGAATTCAGCGAAGGCGTGCGGGCGCGGCTGATCGACAAGGACCACAAACCCCACTGGCACTGGCCAGACATCAACCACGTGCCCGAGGCGGCGGTCGAAGCGCATTTTCACAAGGCCTGGGAAGGTCGGCATCCGTTGGCGGATTTGTCCAACGAGTGAAGAACCCCGGGAGTGTCTCCGGTGGGAGCAAAGCTTGCTCGCGATCGCAAACCTCAACCGATCCCCCGTGGCGAGGGAGCTTGCTCCCGCTGGCCTGCGCAGCAGGCCCCTGCATTGTTCCAGGTAGACCCCATTGCCTGGTTCTGCGACCGCTGCGCAGTCGAGCGGGAGCAAGCTCCCTCGCCACGGGGTTTGGGTTGTCTGGGCTGACGTCATCGCGGGCAGGCACACAGACATAAAAAAAGCGGCGCTCAATGCGCCGCTTTTCGCTGCCCCGGGATCAACGATGGTTGCCCCGTCCGTCGCGATCACCATGCCCCCAATGATCACGCCCGCCTCGACCACCACGGTCGTTATCCCAGCCGCCCCGGTCGTGGCCGCCCCAGCCACCTCTATCGGGATTAGACCAGTAGCCCCCCCGCGGTTGTGAATAATAGCGGGGAGCGGGTTGGTAGTAGCGCGGTGCCGAATAGTAACGTGGCGCCGGCTGGTAGTACCGCGGAGCGTAGTAGCCGCGCGGCGACGAATAATAGCTTCCGCCGTAATAGATGGGTGTCGGTGAGGTGTAGACCTCGGAACGGTAATAGCTCGAGTCTCCGTCGTAGTAAGGCACGCAGGCCGAAAGAGTCAAACCGAGAAGCGCAAGGAGAAGCAGTCGTCGATACATGGCGGCCTCCTGGACCGCGAATGGGCCACATCAGCAACGCTGATGAGCGGCAGTCATCTTTGGGTGACTGACGAATATTCAGACAGCAAAATCGGAATCTGGTGCGTTTTTGCAATAAGTTGAAACATGTAGCGCTTTGCCGTTTTTCGGCCATCACCCCCGACACTCAAACCGAAATCCGCCTGTCTTTTCCCGCAACGCCACTAAACTGACTCCATTGGGTCTGCGCCAAGGGGATCGCCATGTCGCTTCGCTCACCTTTGCATGCCCGGCACAAGCCGCTCATCGCCGTGGCACTGTTGCTGGGTACGGGTTTCCTGATAACGGCATGGCTGGGCTACAACGCCGCCCCAGCCTCGGCGAGGGACAATCTTTTCAAGGCGCTGTACCTGAGCCTGCTGCTCGGCCTGCTCGTGACGCTGGCCGTGGTGGTCATTGTTTATCGATTGATCAACAGCTACCAACGCCGCATCGAAGCCCAAGCCACCCTCGACACCCTGACCGAGCTGCCCAACCGCCATGGCTTCAACCTGTTGGCGGTGCAAGCGTTGCACGAAGCCCAACGCGAACCGAAACCACTGTCCGCGTTGTTGCTGGAGCTCGATGATTTCAAGCGGCTGGACACCCTCTACGGCCACATCGCCAGTGATCAGTTGCTGGCCGGTTTCGCTCGGGATTTGGCAGACAACCTGCGGCACTCCGACATTGTCTGTCGCTGGAGCACGGAGGCTTTTGTCATACTGCTCAAGGACACCGACGGACACACCGGCCTGACCGTCGCCGAGAAGATTCGCCTGTACATCGAAAAACAGCGCTATTTCTGCAGCGGCAAGCAATTGCAGGTCACCGTCAGCATCGGCCTGACGACACTGCAGGACGAAGACTCCTTGCACAGCCTGCTCTGCCGGGCCGATCATGCCTTGCAACGCGCCCGACAGACTGGGTGCAACCGAACCTGCGTGGAAATGCCTCACTCCAGTTATGAATAAACCCGAATGTTGCCCAGCCTGCGGCGGGGCCAATGACTGCACCCTGGCCAACCCGCAAACCGTTGACCGAGCCTGCTGGTGCTACAGCGTGCGCATCGACCCGGCGGTGCTCGAAGCTTTGCCGGCCGAGCTGCGGGATCAATCCTGCCTGTGCCCGCGTTGCGCCCAGGTCCAAGCCCAATTAAACGCCACGCCCCGATCGATCACGTAAGATACCCCGCCTAATTTCTTGCCCGTACTGCTCATGCGCCTCGATCGTTTTCTCAGTAATCTGCCGCGTTTCAATCGTCAGCAGGTCCGCCTGTTACTGGTGGAACGCCGGGTGCGGATCGACGGCCAAACCGTGAGCGACCCTCATGCTCAAGTGCGCGAATTCAGTCGCGTCGAAGTGAACGACGAGGTGCTGCAAGCCGGTCGTCCGGCGCGCTATTTCATGCTGCACAAACCGCCCGGTTGCGTCAGTGCGACCCGCGATGCGCAACATCGCACCGTGCTCGACTGGCTGGAGGAACCGGATAAACAAGACCTGCACATCGCCGGGCGGTTGGATTTCAACACCACCGGTTTGCTGGTGATCACCAACGATGGCGCCTGGTCGCGGCGCCTGACCCAACCGCAGACCAAACTGCCCAAGGTCTATTACGTCGAGACTGAGCAAGACATTACCGCCGAGTACGCCGCCACGTTCGCCCAGGGCCTGTACTTCACCTTCGAAGACCTCACCACACAACCGGCAGAGCTGACGCTGCTGGGGCCGAGGTCGGCGCGACTGAGCATCGTTGAAGGGCGTTATCACCAGGTCAAGCGGATGTTCGGCCACTTCGACAACAAGGTGCTGCGCCTGCATCGCGAGCGCATGGGCCCGTTGTTGCTGGACGCCAACCTGGCGCCCGGCCAATACCGCGCGCTGAGTCCGGAAGAAATCGGTCTTATCTGAAGCCCACTACCGCTGGGCAGAAGTGTCGAACAATTTTCAAATGGGGACTTGCGCATCTGCCGACCCCCTGCTTGAATCAAACCGTCGGACAAAATGTGACCGATGAGTCACCTTATACCTCTAAGAAACCTTTTGCCGGTCGGAACCCTCGGTTTCCGCTTCGTTAGCCGGCGAAATGCCCGCCTATAACAATACCCGTCGACCAGTCTGCTCGGATCGACATGGGCCTTATCTTCCAGGCGTATGCCTAGCTGTCACATTGGTCGTGCAATCTCATTGCGCGCATACCCGCTTGCCAGGAGTCTTATGACATGAGGCCAGAAATCGCTGTGCTGGATATACAGGGTCAGTATCGGGTTTACACGGAGTTCTATCGCGCAGATGCCGCACAAAAGACCATCATCCTGGTCAACGGCTCGATGGCCACTACTGCGTCGTTTGCACAGACCGTCAAAAACCTCCATCCGCAATTCAACGTCGTGTTGTACGACCAGCCCTACGCGGGCAAGTCAAAAGCACACAACCGGCACGAGAGAATGCTGACGAAGGAAATCGAAGGCCAGATCCTCCTGGAACTGATCGACCACTTCGCGGCCGAGCATGTGCTGTCGTTCTCGTGGGGCGGCGCTGCCACCCTGAGCGCCCTCGCCCAGCGTCCGCGGCGCATCGAGAAAGCCGTGATCAGCTCGTTCTCGCCGGTGCTCAACGCACCGATGCGCGACTATCTGGAACGCGGGGTCGATTACCTGGGCAACCTGGACCGCGATCGCGTGGGGCACCTGGTCAACAACACCATCGGCAAACACCTGCCGCCGTTGTTCAAGCGCTTCAACTATCGCCACGTCAGCAGCCTGGCCGAGCATGAGTACGGGCAGATGCATTTCCACATCACTGATGTGCTGCAAAGCAACCAGCAGTGCTACGTGGAGGCCGCGAAAAAAATCAACATACCGGTGTTGTTCCTGAACGGCGAATGGGACGAATACACCACCGCCGGCGACGCCAGGCTCTTTGCCAACCACGTGCAGCACAGCAGCTTCAGCACCGTGCAAGCCACCGGGCACTTCCTGGACATGGAACACAAGGCCGCCTGCCGCGACAGCCGCGACGCGCTGCTGGGCTTCCTCACCCCGGCCCATCACGAAAGCCGCCCGCGCTACAACTACGTGCAGGGTTACCATGCACTGGCAATCTGAAGCCGCGTCCTCGCGAGCAACCCCCGTCTCTTCAGCGACGGGGGTTGCCGCGAACGACCGCTCTGGTTTGGGGCCTGCGCAAACGAGTCACTTCACCGCCGGTAAAGAAAAACTTCAAATCCGTGTCCACTTCTGGTACAAAGTCAGCCGCTCCGAGCGGGTGTCGTATAATGGCATTACTCCAGCTTCCCAAGCTGATAACGAGGGTTCGATTCCCTTCACCCGCTCCACTGTTTTCAAGGCCTCCAGCGATATCCAATCGGCGTCAGGCGAAACAGGTGACAGTTTCGTGACAGTTACCCGATTCGTGCGGAAACGCCAGCCTGCTGCCCTCCCTTGCCCCATGGCCGTCGCAAAATCGCAACGCGTCTAGAAAGCCTCAGTGGCACCTACCCGTTTTGAGCTGATTAGATATCCAATTCCGGTCTGCAAGGAGCCACAAGGGTTGACAAGCAGATAGACTCTGCCCAAGATGCGCTCACAACCGTCGAACGGTTGACCTAAGTATCGGTTAAGTCCGATGCAACATACTGCGAAAGCAGACCACAGCCACCTTTAAGGTGGCTGTTCTATTTCTGGGGTTCGTTATGCATATCTGCTATATCGACGAATCTGGTGATTCACAACCTATCCTAAGTGACGTTGACAACAAGCAACCCATGCTGATCATTGCAGGGCTCTTTGTAGATGCGCAACGAATCAGCAGGATCACTGATGAGTTCATCAGCCTCAAGCGTCAGTTTTACCCCAAGCTCTTCAAAGATGAACGACACGCGCTTAACGTGCTACTCAAGGAAATCAAAGGGTCGGATCTGAGGAGCGACATCAGACGCCATCCCGCAAATCATTCACTGGTCGAGCATCATTTCAAGTTTATGGATGGCGTGTTGAGTATCTGCAAGACGCACGACATCAAGCTAGTAGCGCGAGTCTGAGTGAAACAGTACGGTCAAGCCCTCGAAGACCGATCAATCTACACTATCACCGCGCAGAACATTGCGAAGCGGTTCCAGCATTTCCTGATCGACCAAGAGTCTCGGGGCATGATCATCGCGGACTTTCGCGACCCTGCGCGCAACCGTTACGTGGCTCACTCAATCTTCACCCAGAAGCACAAACTCGGCAGAGGCGGAGATGCCTATCCCTCGGTCGAGGAAGCCGCCGTTTTCGGTATCAGCGACAACCACGCCTGCTTGCAAATCGCTGACTTGATCTGTTCGACCATCCTTTACCCGATCGCCGGTCGCACTGTTTGTGATGGTCCTTTTACCAACGTCCATACCCATGCCAACTATGACGCGATTGTCCAGCGATACTCGCGTCGCATCAAAGCTATGCAATATCACTGCGCAGAGAACGGTCAACGGCGCTGGGGAATCACGGTGGAAGACCCGCACGGTCGCCGGACTTCGATTTTCCCTCAATCACGATCTCCGGCACGAGCACCGGCACAAGTTGCCGTCCCACTACAAGCCAGCTCCAATGATGGGAGCGCATAGATTGTCTGGCGCTATTATTTGCGGCCCGGATTGAAAGCCATACCCGTCTAAGGAGGGAGTTTTTTCTGCATAGACAGTGAAACATTGAGGGGGCACGGGACAGAGGATGTAAAAAATCCGGTTTTTTGTTTTTTCCTAGCGTCATTCCAACACCGCTGTTGATCATTCGGTAGACGCTGCTTCCCCAATAACTCCCGATTTCTCTATCCTACGCCTCCCTCAAAAACGGAATTTGCCAAGATGCAGCTGCGTTCAAGCTTGTTGTGCCTGTGCCTTTTCAGCAGCCTGAGCCAGGCGGCTGTCGACTGTTCTGCCTTGGCGGAGAAACTCTCGGGAACGGTTCCTGAGTTTCATCCGTCCGTGCAAGGCAAAGTCATTGGCACCGGGCGTGTGCATTTCCACGAAGCGCCGGACGAGGCCTGTGCCAATAAGAAGATTTTCGTCATACCCGGCGACTCCCTCACTGTTTATTCCAGTCTTGAAGACGAGTCATGGCTGGAGGTGAATTACATCGCAAAAGATGGCGAGGACTATACCGGTTGGGTGAAGGCCGACCGGGTCGAGATTGGCAGGCCTTACGGGGCGCCACCGGAGGGTGAGGACGACGCGCCGGCGGATGACGCCCAGTGATCCGGGCCGTCGAGGCCATGTGAAGGAGAACACGGATGTCCGTTATTGATGCCCATCTGGCCTTATTCGTCGGCGCATGACAGAGAATCAAACATGCTTTGCGACAAACGCGACAACGGCAAACAGGGTCAGGGCGAAGGCAGCGCCGATGCTGAACGGCAGCAACGTAACGCGGATCGCGGTCGGGGTCGGGCGCCTCATCTCTTCAGCTAACGCCTCTACCTCTTGATGCAATTGCTCGATGCTGGCTTGATAACTGCGATGTGTGGGCATGTCTCTTTCCCTTCGAGGCTGCGGGCCGTGGTGAGTTTGTGGACCATTTGAGCAATATGAGTCGTGTGCTTGCAACACTCAAGTCCCCGTAATGTTGGGTAGAGCGAACCCGCGCTCAAATTTTAATCCCAAAACCCGCAATGGCGACAATGGCGGTCGCTACCGCTGCCCCTACTGCGTATGGGTACCAAAAGGCTTCGTGCTTCAGCTTCGTTTCCTCAGCCGTAAGCTTGCGAGTTTCAGCCAACAATTTTCGGGTCTCGACCAAGAGTTTATCGAGTTCTAAATTATCGCGGTCGTTCTGAAGCATCGATCATCCTTCCAGCTTGAGCCGCCGTCCTAAGCGTCGCTTTCTGCGAAGCCGGCAAAATCCGTCGGACGTCAATCGCTCATTGCCAATCCTGTAGTCCGTTCGCGAAGCACTATTTCCTATCTGAGTGGCGGTGGATAGCGGTCGGCTCCCGCTTAGTTTGTGGGCAAAATCCGAGAGTTGCGTAGGGGTGTGCCTTCTTTGCTTTTTCGGCGAGTTTTCGCCTTGTTGCCCTTGTCTTTCGATGGCTACTCTTTCGATGTCGCTGCAAATTCAGCGACCGGGCCTAGGAACCCGTTGAATCAAGGCGCACAGCGCCCATAAAATTGCAGGCGCTTTTTGTGTTTGCGATGACGTTTTATGGCGGCTGTGCGTGGGACACCTTCGGGTGTGCCGGGTGCCTTGATTCCCGGTTCCTAGCCCACGTACGGTCGCCACCCGAATCTAGGAAAGGATGGCGGCGGTTTCTCAAATCAAGGAGTGAAACCATGCAAAACGTAATTCCATCCTGTTTCCACCTTTACCAAAACAAGCTTCAGTTGCAGGCCAACAACCTTCCAATCTTCGGAGGCAGGCCATGAACGAAGCCTCCTCCCTCAAAACCATCGGCTACACCCCCTTCAACTATTCCGCTGATCGAGCACTGTTCCGTGTCAACAGCGGCGTGCCCATCCAAGAAGCTTTGGAGCGGGCATCGGATCTTTTGCATCTCGCCCATCGGCTTGCCGAAGACGCGGCATTTGAAAAGAGCACCGACCGCTACGCCTGGGCCGCGCATTTTTTGTTGGAGATGAGCAAGGCGGTGATCGATGACGTGGTGAAAGTCATTACGCCCAGGCCAGAAGCGCAAACCCGTTAACGCTGAGCAACAGTAGGCACACTGTGGTGAGGGAGCTTGCTCCCGCTCGGCTGCGAAGCAGTCGTGACCCGGTTGGATGCGGTGGGCCTGATGCTCCGCATTCAGCAGGTTTTGGGGCCGCTTCGCGGCCCAGCGGGAGCAAGCTCCCTCGCCACAAGATTGTCGGCTGCCTGAAGTGAATAGCGTTGCCGACATTTCGGGGCATTTTTAACCCCCCGGCAAATGCCCCAACGGCAATGCCCCCGGTGTCTTCACCGTGTGAATCGCAAAGTTGCTGCGAATATCACTGACCCCCGGCAGTTTCAGCAGCCGGCCGGTGAGGAATCGGTCGTAGGCGCGCAGGTCCGGCACCACCACTTGCAACAGAAAATCCGATTCGCCTGACACCAAAAACGCCGAGATCACCTCCGGCAACGCCGTGACGGCCCGGCGAAACGCTTCGGCTTGTTCGTCGTTGTGCCGTTCCACCTTCACACCGACAAAAATCGTCAATCCCAGCCCCACTTCGTCGCGGTCCAGGACGGCTTGGTAACCGCGAATGACACCGGCCTCTTCAAGCATCCGCACACGGCGCAGGCAGGGTGATGGGGACAAGCCTATTTCTTCAGCCAGTTGCACATTGCTCAGGCGGCCATCGCGTTGCAGCGCGGCGAGGATTTTGCGGTCGAAGGCATCCAGCTTCATGGATTGGCAGTTTCCGATTGAGTTTTACGAATAGCTAGCAGGTTATGCCAATTTGTTAAGCCTTAGAAGCTGACTTCGCAACCACCTGCCCTGCCCCTTCGCCATAGACTGAGCACCGGCGGATCGTCAATAAAGGGGATGTGAGATGGCAGAACTCTGGTTGTTCCTGATGGCGTTGGCGGTAGTTTACGTGTTGCCCGGACCGGACATGATTCTGCTGCTGCAAACCGGTGCCCGTCAGGGCAAGGGCGCGGCGCTGGCGACGGCGGTGGGCCTGGGGGTGGCTCGTGGATGTCACGTGGCATTGGCGGCGCTGGGGCTTTCGGCCTTGTTCAAGACCGCGCCATGGACGTTCGACGTCGTGCGCCTGGCCGGGGCGGCGTATCTGTTATGGATTGGTTTTCAATGCCTGCGAAGCACGTTGTTGCCGAGTTTTGAAGGCTCTGCCGTCGAAGCCGGAAAACGGCGTTGGTATCAGGCGATTCGGCGTGGCCTGCTGACGAATCTGCTCAATCCCAAGGCCCTGCTGTTTTGCTCGGTGCTGCTGCCGCAGTTCGTCGATCCACAGGACGGGCCGGTGCTGGGGCAGTTCGCGACCCTGGGTGTCCTGCTGGTCGGCGTCGGCCTGCTGTTCGACAGTGCCTACGCATTGGCGGGCGTAGCCCTGGGACGTTGGCTTCAACGATCGCCTTCGGCCCAACGCGTCCAGCAGTGGTTGTTTGGCAGTCTGCTGATTGGTTTTGCGGTGCGGCTGACGTTTGTGCAACAGGCATAGGATCGCTGGATAGGCTGAGCCTGGCCAGATTGAGTCGAAAAAATAGGGCCGCTTCGCCCAAACGCGGACCGGCCCAGCGGGAGCAAGCTCCCTCACCACACATTTGTTGTTCGGCAGGTGTCCTCGACACCTCCTCGCTTTAGCCGTTTCTACGAACTCATCACATCTCGAAATACACCCACCCCGCCCCTCTGCCACCCTTAGGTAACACGGCTTCTAGACTGCGTTGCGATGACTGCGCCTGCCTGCCGATGCGATCTCCGGTGGTTATAGTGTTGATCATTCATTTTCCATAGGTATAGTAACCACCAAGCACACCACACGGAGGTGTTGTGAATAGCCGATTTTTGATAAGCCAGATTATTGCGGACGGTTGGTACCTGGTACGGGTTCGGGGCAGTCACCATCACTTCAAGCACCCGACCAAACCGGGGCTGGTCACGGTGCCTCACCCCAAGAAGGACCTGCTCAAGAAAACGGCCATCAGTATTTTGCAACAGGCGCTGCTTCAGACCGCCCATTGCGCGACGTCTGCGGAGGACGATTGAGATGCTTTACCCGATTGCGATTTCCATGGGCGATGACAAGCACGCCTGGGGTGTTGAGGTGCCGGATATTCCCGGCTGTTTTTCCGCTGGCGACGATCTGGACGAGGCCATGGCGATGGCTCGCGAGGCCATCGAGGGGCACTTCGAGATCCTGGCTGAGGACGGCTCGGCGATTCCCTCGGCCAATACCGTCACCCTGCATGCCGCCAACCCGAAATATGCCGGCTGCACTTGGGCGTTGGTGGACATCGATGTGACCAAATACCTGGGCAAGGCGCAGAAACTCAACATTACCTTGCCTGGCTACCTGCTCACCCGGATCGATGAATATGTGTTGCACCATCCGGAAGAAAAGAGCCGCTCCGGGTTTCTCGCTTCGGCGGCGCTGAAGGTGTTGCAGCAGGGGCGGTGAGAAACGCCGTCCCCACTGTGGGAGCGAGCCTGCTCGCGATAGCGTCGTATCAGCCAACAACCCTGTTACTGGGCTGACGTCATCGCGAGCAGGCTCGCTCCACAGGGGGCAGCGTCGTTATGTGGGTTCATTTTTTCTCCGAACCGGACTCCTGCATCTGCACCGAGGACTTGGCGCCATCGGTGTTGTCCTTGGTCTCGTTGTCCGACTTGTCGAAGCAGCCCTGCAGGGCGAAAAGGCAGCAGGCCAGGCAAAAGGTGCGCGTGAGGTTCATGGTGTACTCCGGTCGAGGGGCTTTAAGCAGTGACCGGAGAACCCTGCAAATGGTTGCGACGATCTTCAGGTTCTACGATGAAACGCTGTCCGGGCGCAGGGCCTGAAGGTCAGCAGAATTTTCACCGCTGCGTTGCTGTCACACCACTCAGGTGCATCCCAATAAGGAACACAGCAATGACCTTCGCCAAAATCGCTCAAAAACTGGCCCTCTGGGCGGGGAGTCCACGCACATTCCTGGGCGCTATTGTGTTGTTGGTGCTCTGGGCGGCCAGCGGACCGCTCTTCGATTTCAATGACACCTGGCAACTGATCATCAACACCTCGACCACCATCATTACCTTTTTGATGGTGTTCCTGATCCAGAACACGCAAAACCGTGACACCGACATCCTGCACCTGAAGGTCGATGAGTTATTGCGGGCGACAAAAGACGCCCATAACGCAATGCTCGGGCTCGAATCGCTGGACCTCAAGCAGTTGGAAGCGATGAGAAAGCACTACCAAACCATGGGCCAGAACGAGGCTGGGAGCCTGGGAGCCGAGCACGGCTTGGAGTCGAAGAACAAGATCGATCTGAACCAGTGCTAAGCAGCGGGCAGGCGAGTAGGGATATCCACTCGCATGCCCCTTCTGGCCTCAAGGCAACGGGTTGCCTCCCGTCACACCAAACACTTCCCCGGTGATGTAGCTTGATTCCTGGGAGGCTAGCAGCACGTAGAGCGGCGAGCATTCGGCCGGTTGCCCAGGACGTTTCATCGGCACCTGGGAACCGAAGGTGGGAATTTTCTCTTGCGGCTGTCCGCCGCTGGGCTGCAGCACGGTCCAGATCGGCCCAGGCGTCACGGCGTTGACGCGAATGCCCTTGCCGATGACCTGCCCGGCCAGCGCCTTGCGGCCTGCCAGGCGACCAAAACCTTGATAGCTTTTTTCGCCATGGTCCGGCTTCGGCACCATGTCCTGGTCGATGCCCGGCGGCAATTGCGGTTGGTCGGGAAACGGCGGGCGGGGGTATTGCGTCAGCGGGTTCTGCACCGCGTATTGGTTGGGTTCTCGGCGTGTGGACATCGAGGGTCTCCTTTTCGGCGGGCAAAATAAGCCGGAACACAGCCGTTCCGGCCCTGATTACAAAAAATGCGGCGCATCAGCGGCTGGCCTGCAGCGCCCTGGCCATCTCGAGATGGGTCTGCAACTTGGGCAGGGTTTCATCGGCGAAGGCCTTGATCTCCGGCACTTCGGTGCTCTGGGCCTGCTGCTCGATCTGCTCGATCGCTTCCTCGGTGGCCTTGACCTGGCTGGCCGCGTAAGCCGCTTCGAAGGACTCGCCTTCGGCCACTTGCGGCATGAGCGTCTTGGCCTTGTCGGAAATTTCTTCGCGCGGCGCGACAGGCAGGTCGAGCTTCTTCGCGATCTTCGCCAGGTGTTGGTTGGCGGTGGTGCGGTCGTTGATCACCATGATGGTGTAATCCTTGACCTCCCTGGATTCAGCCTTGCCGTGGGCCATGCGACTGGCTTCGATGTCGGCCATGCCCTTGGCGGAAGCTTCGTTGATGAATTCGGCCGGCGATTGGGCCCAGGCACTGTTGGCACACAGGCCCATCAACACGACGAGGCTGGTGCTGCGAAAAACGGTGGCCATGCGGCTCATGGTTGCGCCCTCCTCTGATAAAGGTGCGGGATAAAGGTGTCGGGAAAAGACCCGCCCATTATTCGAAAGGGATAAAGGCGAAAAGGTTTGAAGCAACACGCGGCGCCACGACGAACGGTGGCGCCTGATCAGGTATCGAACGCTCGGTGATTCTGGCGCTTGGCGGCGTACATCGCCTCGTCTGCGTGACGAAACAACGCCGCGTCTTCGGTGCCATCGTCAGGGAAACAGGCTACGCCGATGCTCGGCTCGATGCTCAGGTAGTGCCCGTCCAGGCGCAGGGGCTGGGCCAGCGCCCGGCGGATTTTCTCCTGCACGCGTTGGGCATCTTCCAAGGTCTGGATGCTATGGAGCAGGACGACAAACTCATCGCCGCCAATGCGCGCCACGGTGTCGGTGTCGCGGATACACCCCTTGAGCCGACTGGCCACCGCCTGCAACAGCATGTCGCCGACACTGTGGCCGTAGGTGTCGTTGACCTGCTTGAAGCGATCCAGGTCGATGTACAACAAGGCCATTTTTCCTGAAGCGGCGCGGGCATTCGCCAGCGCGGCCTTGAATCGCTCACGCAGCAATTCGCGGTTGGGCACCTGGGTCAACTGGTCGTACTGCGCCATGTGCTGCAACCGGGCGTGCATTTGCTGTCGCTCGATGGCGAGGGTCACTTGCGAGCAGACGTATTGCAGCAGCTCCTTGTCCTGCTCGGTGTAGCGCTCGCGGTCGGCTGCGCTCTTGACGATCAGCGCGCCAATCGTGCCGTTCTGCGAGTTCAACGGCACGCCCAGCCAGCACGGCGCATCCGGTTGGGCCACAAGATCGCCAAGGCCAGGCAGAAGCTCGCCGCCGTCGGGCGTGAGCAGGATCGGCTGACCGCTGCGGATGACCTCGGTGCACAACCGCCGGGTAACGGTGCCGGGCAACTCCGGCTGCCGCTCCCGGTCGTCAACGTGATAGGCAAAATTCAACTGCGCGCATTGCTCGTCGTACAGGGCAATCGAGAAATTGAGCGCCGGCAACCACTCGCCGATGATCAAATGGATGCGCTTGAACAACGCCAGCAGGTCCGCTGCCGCGTGGGCCGCTTCGGAAATCGCGTACAACGCCGCTTGACGGGACTCGGCCAGCTTGCGCTCAGTGATGTCCCGGGCCACGGCGATCCGCAACTGGTCCACCTCCGACCAGCGCGCCGACCAGAGAATGTGCACCACCCGCCCGTCTTTGCGCAGGTAGCGGTTCTCGAAATTGAGCTTGGGCTCGCCGCCCATGATCTCCCGCGCCGCTTCGAGCGTGCGCTGGCGGTCGGCAGGGTGCACCAGGTCAATCATCGGCAGGCCGATCAGTTCTTGCGGGGTATAACCGAGAATTCGCTCGCAGGCGGCGCTGACGAACACGAAACGCCCTTGGCTGTCGACGGCACACACGGCGTCCAGCAGAAGATCGATGTAGCTGGCCAGCGGCGCGGAACTTCGAGTGTCCATGGGCCTGGAGGTCATCCGGATAATGCAGCGGTGAGCGAAGCGGGTGATCGTCGGTTCGTGGTGCCGATACAACCTACCAGACCGATGCGCCCCCCCAGTACCGATGAGGATAGCGCAGGCGCCCCGATTGCACGCAATTGTGCGACTGTTACCCGCACGACGATTGCCCTCCAACGTCTCGGAACTGCACGACGCTGCCTCATCCCGGCTCGCTAAAAAACGCCATGCCGGCATACGGTGCCTGCCGGCAGGCTTTCAACCGGGACGCGAGGTCGCCCACGTGGATTTCGAGCTTGTGCCCGTCCGGATCGAGAAAATAAAACGAATCACCCTCGCTGCGGTTGTCTCGCCACGACGACACCCCAACCGTATTCAGCCGCGCTACCAGCACCGGGAAATCCTCGACAGCGATGCTGAAGGCGTAATGAGTGTAGTCCGCCGCTGGCTCGGCCCTGCGCAATGGGTCGAAAGACAGGCACAACCATAATCCTGGCAACGACAAATACGCTCCACTGTTCCACTTGGCTTCGAGACGCAGCTGCAACAGCTCGACATAGAAGGTCACGCTGCGGTCCAGGTCGGCGACGGCAAGGGTCAGGTGATTGAGTCCAGAGAGCATCACAAGCTACCTATAGAAATATCGATAAACTGGTGCAGCGACAGGGGCCAATACCTGCCAATCCCCTCCTCCGACACCGCCGATGGAATCCCCGCCCAGGGTCTTGGGCAAAGTCCTACGCGGAAATCTCCAGTGACACTCAAACCCACCGGAAACAGCCGATTCAAAGCCCTGCCTGACGTTCTGTAAAGTCTGGAACTACCGCCTTATCGCAATACCCCACGGACAGCACCATCAACCAAGGAATGTCACCGGACCATGGACCAGACTGCGCAATCGCCCCATCACTTCACCAACTACCGCAAGGTCATCGCCCTCGCCGACCCGGACTGGCAGAGCACCGAGACAGGGAAAGTCTCCGGGCTGAACGTCGAGGTCAAGACGCCCAATGTGTTGACTGACCAATACGGTCGCACTTTTCATCATTTCTGTACCACGTCCTACCTGGGCTTGGATTATCACCCTGCCCTGCTGGACGGCGCCATGACCGCCCTGTGGGAAACAGGGACGCTGCGGGTCGCCAATTCCAGGAACCGCTGCAAGCTGGCCATCCTGGAGCAGTACGAAACCCAATTGTCGGAACTGTTCGGCGCCAGTTGCCTCAGCGCCTTGTCGTGCAGCGCGGCCAGTGCCGGTATCCTGCCGCTGCTGGCCAGCGGCGTGTTCACCCGTGATCGTCCGCCCGTCATGGTGTTCGATAAGTTTGCCCACTATTCGATGAACCACAGCAAGGCGGCCTGTGCCGATGAAACCCAGGTCATCACCTGCCCGCACAACGACATGGATTTCCTCGAAGACGTGTGCAAACGGCAGCGCAGCGTGGCGTATGTCGCCGACAGCGCCTACAGCATGGGTGGGTTGGCGGACCTGGACAGCCTGCTGTACCTCAAGCAGCGCTACGGTTTGTTCCTCTATCTGGACGACTCCCATGCCTTGTCGGCAGTCGGCGAATCCGGCGCCGGCCTGGTTCGTCCACGCGTCCCGGCAGTGGATGAGCGCACGCTGATCGTGGCCTCGCTGGCCAAGTCATTCGGCGCCAGCGGCGGGCTGGCCATGTTTGGCAGTGAACGGCACAAGGCCCTGGTACAACGCTATGGCGGGCCGAGCAACTGGTCCCAGAGCCTGAACGCAGCGGCCATCGGCGCCGGCATGGCTTCGATCCGCTTGCACCACAGCCGGGAATTCAGTGCCTTGCAGGAGCGTTTGCAGGCTAATATCCGCCTCTTCGACAGCCTCGTGCGTACCGAACAGCGTGGCAATTGCATGGCAATCCGTCTGGTGTCTTGCGGTGACGCGGCCTTGGCCAACCGCCTGGCGGTGGAACTGGCGGAACTGGGCTATTTCACTTCGGCGGTGTTTTTCCCCGTGGTGCCGCAACACAAGGCGGCCATTCGCATGACCTTGCGCGCCGACATGGAGGCTGACGTGATTCGCTCGTTTTGCGCAAAGCTCACCGAGCTGCTGCTGCCCCACGGGCGTGACATCCGTCCTGAAACGAGTCTTTGATGAAAAACCGTACAACCCTGGTCGTCACGTGCACCACCGTCTTCCTGGCGCAGTTGGGCATGAGCATCAATCTACCGGCCTTGCCTGATATCGCCCGGGACCTGGGTGCCGACGCGTCCCAGGTTTCCTGGGGCTTGTCGGTGTACCTGATCGGCATGGCGCTGCCCATGTTGCTGTGGGGCAGCCTGAGCCAGCGCCTGGGACGCAAGCCGGTCTTGCTGGCGGCACTGGGAGTGTACGGCTTGGGCAACCTGGCCTTGCCGATGGGCAGCACCGTGGAGGCATTCCTGGCGCTGAGGCTGGTCCAGGGCCTCGGCGCCAGCGGTATCTCGGTCATGGCGCGGGTGTTGATTCGGGACAGTTTTAGCGGCGACCTGTTGGCCAAGGCCCTGTCCTGGATATCGATTGCCTTTGTGATTGCCCTCGGCATCGGCCAGTACCTGGGTTCGCTGATCCAGGCGGCATTCGGTTGGGAGGCGATTTTCCAGGGCCTGGGCGCCGTCAGCCTGGCCATGGCAGCGATCGTGTCCCGGGCCGGTTTTCCCGTGCTGGCACAAGGCAGCAACGGGCAAGCGGCGTGGCGCGTCTACGGTCAGATCGTGCGGCAACGGGCGTTCCTGCTGCCGGCACTGGTCGGTGGGCTGGGTTACGGCGTGATCGTCGCCTTCAATACCGTCGCGCCGCTGATTCTGCAGGGGCGCTTCCACTGGTCGCCGATTGAATACGGCCTGTTGGGTTGGCCGATCAGTGCGGCGTACCTGCTCGGCGCCTTGGCGGTGAACGCTTTTGTACTGCGTACCGGCCAGCGACGAATGATGGGGTGGGGGATCGCACTGGTGCTGGGCGGTTGCATGACCATGCTGGCAGGCAGCCTTGGCCTGGGCAGCATCGCGCTGCTTTTCTGGCTGCCGTATTGCTTCGCAGTGTTTGGCCAGTCGTTGATCTACCCTATCAGCCTGTCCCTGGCCAACGAAGGCTCGCCGGTGCCTGGCGCTTATGCCATGGCGTTGAGCGGGTTCCTGCACCAACTGATGGCATCGCTCGTCGGCGCCATGGCCAGCCTGTTGTCGAGCCAACAGGCCTGGCCGCTGACGGCGTTGTGTGCCTTGCTGGGTGCGGCGGCGATGATGTGCATGAAACTCATGCCGCCCCGCCCCCCTTAAGCTTCCTAAAACGCGCTGCGGAAAATCTCCTCGATCTGCCGTTGGTCAGCTGCACGCGGGTTGGTCAGGCCGCAAGCGTCTTTCAGTGCGTTGGTTGCCAGGACCGGCACATCGTTGAGGCGTACGCCCAACTCACGCAGACCGGCCGGGATTTCCACGTCCAGAGCCAGGCTACGGATTGCCGCAATGGCGGACTGAGCCCCCTCCTCCGGACTGAACCCACGTGTATCGGCGCCCATAGCAAGGGCCACGTCGGTCAAGCGGTCAGCGCAGACCGAGGCGTTGAAACTCTGCACATGGGGCAGCAGCACCGCGTTGCACACGCCGTGAGGCAAGTCGTAGAAACCGCCCAGTTGGTGAGCCATGGCATGCACGAAACCCAACGAAGCATTGTTGAAGGCCATGCCGGCAAGAAACTGCGCGTAGGCCATGTTTTCCCGCGCGGCCAGATCGCTGCCGTCGCGTACGGCCAGACGCAGGTTGTTGCTGATCAAGGTGATGGCTTTCAGGGCGCAGGCATCGGTAATCGGCGTGGCTGCGGTGGAAACATAAGCCTCGATCGCGTGGGTCAACGCGTCCATGCCGGTGGCAGCCGTCAGGCCCTTGGGCATCGCCACCATCAGCGCCGGGTCGTTCACCGACATCAGCGGCGTCACGTTGCGGTCGACGATGGCCATCTTCACATGGCGGGTTTCGTCGGTGATGATGCAAAAACGGGTCATCTCGCTGGCCGTACCGGCCGTGGTGTTGATCGCGATGAGCGGCAGTTGCGGCTTGCTGGAACGGTCGACACCTTCATAGTCACGGATCTGCCCGCCGTTGGTGGCGCACAGAGCGATACCCTTGGCGCAGTCGTGAGGCGAACCGCCGCCCAGCGACACCACGAAATCGCATTGGCTTTCCTTCAACAGCCCGAGCCCGAGCTCGACGTTGGTGATGCTCGGGTTCGGCTTGGCCCCGTCAAAAATGACCGAGTCGACGTCCTGCTGCGCCAGCAGCTCGGCCACTTTGCCCGCCACGCCGGCCTTGGCCAGCCCCGCATCGGTAACGATCAGGGCCTTGCGAAACCCGTAGTTGCGAATGGCGGTCATGGCTTCGTCGAGGCAACCCAGCCCCATAATGTTCACAGCGGGAATGAAAAAAGTGCTACTCATGGGACACATTCCTGGAAGAGGCCGGGATCGGCGGGGCTACAGGATTGACCGAGTAGTCACAAAGTATCTTGATCTGGCTCAAGACTGGCTCGTGATAAAGTCGCGCCCTGCCTTTGCCCTGTTTTGAGATGACTTCTTTGAGATGACTTCGCGATGACCGATTTCCAGGAATATGACGCCCGGCTCGAAGACTGGGAGGCCCTGCGCGCCAACGTGCCCTTCAGCGGCCTGTTGGTGGGCAACGGCGCCAGCCGCGCCGTGTGGGACGATTTCGGCTATGACTCACTGTTCGAAAACGCCCGCACGGTCGAGGAAAAGCCCTTGGGACCTTCGGAACTGAGCGTATTCGACGCCCTGCAGACCCGCAGTTTCGAGCAGGTGCTCGGTGCGCTGAAAACCACCAGCCGGGTCAACAAGGCCCTGGCCGTCAGCTCCGCCGCCCCGCGCAATCGCTATTACGCGATCAAGGAAGCGCTGATCAACACCGTGCATGCCATGCACATCCCTTGGCGGTTGGTGCAGCCGTCGACCCTGGCCGCGCTCAACCAGGAGCTGAGCCGCTACCGTACGGTGTTCACCACCAATTACGACCTGCTCCACCACTGGGCCATCGAGCAGGGGAACGACGCCGTCACCGACCTGTTCGTCGACCAAGACCGCCGTTTTGACCTGAGCCAGGTGACCACGGACAAAACGCGCCTGTTGTACCTGCACGGAGGCCTGCACCTGGTGCGTAACCAGGACGGCACAGCCCGCCGGCTCGCGTCCACCGAAGGCACCTTGCTGGGCAACTTTGCCATCAACAACACCCTGAAGACCCTCGACGACGTGCCGCTGTTCGTCAACGAAGGCCCCCACCAGGACAAACTCAAGACCATTCGCAGCAGCGATTACCTATCGTTCTGCTACGGGCAGTTGCTGGACCACGGCGACAACCTGTGCCTGTTCGGCCAGGCCCTGGGCGAGCAGGACCGGCACATTGTCGATGCGCTGTGTCAGGCCGCTCCGAAAGTCATGGCGATCTCGATCTACCCCCGCAGCCCGGCGTTCATCCAGCACCAGAAGCGCCATTACGCCAAGCTGTTCCAGGGGCTGGAGGTGCAACTTCGGTTTTTCGATGCCAAGAGCCATCCGCTGGGGGATCCGAAATTGTCGGTGCCGGTGGAGGTTTAGCCTCGCAAGGCTGACCTGGTGCCACCCCTCAGGTCAGCGTGAGGACCGTGGCGAGGGAGCTTGCTCCCGCTCGGCTGCGAAGCAGTCGTCATTGACGCGATGGGACCGCTGCGCGATCCAGCGCGAGCAAGACACCCTCGCCACAAAGGCCTCCCGCCATGGGCCGTGCCAGCGCGAGCAAGCACCCTCTCACCGGGACGAGTTCAAAACGCCGCCAAGGTCTTGTCCTTGATCACCGTCGTCGGGCCGTTGGCCTTGACGCTGGCGATGCCTTTGTCTCGGGCGGCGTCCGATGAATAGGCTTCACTGCTGCCAATCACTTCATGGTTGGCCGCCTTGAGGTTGAAATACGGGTGGCCGTCCTTGGTGTTCTTGAGTTCATAGCGCTCGGCCAGCGGGCTGTTTTTCTGCACCGCCACAATGCCGCCGTCGACACCGCTGCGGGTGGTGTACAGCTCGCTGGTCAAGATCGTCTCGGCGTTGGCCGCCTTGAGCACAAACCGAAACTGGCCGCTACTGCTCTTGCTGATTTCGTACCATCCGGACATCGTCGTTCTCCTCTGGCGCGGGGTTGATGCCCAGACAGTAAAGACCCGTTGCGGCTGTTCTGCCAACGGCCTACAGGGTGATGGTGGTGCCCAGCAACCCCAGGAACCCGGCCAGCCAATGGGGGTGGGCCGGCCAAGCCGGGGCGGTCGCCAGATTGCCCTGGACATGACCCTCGGTCACGGCAATATCGATGTAGGTACCACCCGCCAGCCGCACCTCCGGAGCGCACGCCGGGTAGGCACTGCATTCGCGTCCCTCCAGGACGCCCGCCGCCGCCAGCAGCTGCGCGCCGTGGCACACCGCGGCAATCGGCTTACCTGCCAGATCGAAATCGCGTACCAGTTGCAGGACTTTTTCGTTCAGGCGCAGGTATTCCGGCGCACGTCCGCCCGGGATCAGCAGGGCGTCATAGGCGGTGGCTTCGACACCGGCAAAATCATGATTGAGGGCGAACAGATGCCCCGGTTTTTCGCTGTAGGTCTGGTCGCCCTCGAAGTCATGGATCGCCGTGCGCACGGTTTGCCCGGCGCTCTTGTCCGGGCAAACGGCGTGCACGGTGTGCCCCACCATCTGCAAGGCCTGGAACGGCACCATCACTTCATAATCTTCGACGTAGTCGCCGACCAGCATCAGGATTTTCTTTGCGGCCATGGGTTGAGCTCCTTTGGGAATGCGTGAGGGGTAAACGCATTAAAGGTAGCTCGGAGTGTCGGTTGGCGAGCGATAACTGGGCATGGGCTGACGGAGTGCATCCCCCAAAGGAGTACTCCCACAGGGGATGGTGCCAGCCGCAGGTTTCAGGCCAGAAATCCATCCGCCCGAAGCAAGGTTTCCAGGCAATGCTCGGTGATGTGGTAGAACGCCTTGAGTTCCTGGATCTTGGCCAACAGCTCGGTGGCGTCCACGGGTTGGGCGCGTTTGACCGCCAGGATCATCTTGTTCTTGTTGGTGTGTTCCAGGGAGATGAACTCAAACACCTTGGTCTCGTAGCCACAGGCTTCCAGGAACAGCGCCCGCAAGCTGTCGGTGACCATTTCTGCTTGCTGGCCCAGGTGCAGACCGTATTGCAGCATCGGCTTGAGCAGCGCCGGGCTCTGGATCTGCAGGCGGATCTGCTTGTGGCAGCACGGCGAGCACATGATGATCGAGGCGCCCGAGCGAATCCCCATGTGGATCGCGTAGTCGGTGGCGATGTCGCAGGCATGCAAGGCGATCATCACGTCCACCGCGCTCGGCGCCACGCTGCGCACGTCACCGTGCTGGAAGCTCAAGCCCGGGTGCTCCAAGCGCGCCGCCGCCTCGTTGCACAGCTTGACCATGTCTTCGCGCAACTCCACGCCCGTCACCACGCCTTCGGCCTGCAAGGTGTTGCGCAGGTAATCGTGGATGGCGAAGGTCAGGTAGCCCTTGCCCGAGCCGAAATCCGAGACCCGCACCGGCTTGTCCAGGGCCAGTGGCGAGGACGTCAGCGCATGGCTGAAGACTTCGATGAACTTGTTGATCTGCTTCCACTTGCGCGACATCGCCGGGATCAGCTCGTGCTTGTGGTTGGTCACGCCCAGGTCGGCAAGAAATGGCCGGCTCAGGTCGAGGAAGCGGTTTTTCTCGCGGTTGTGCTCGGCCGATGGCACTTCGCGCAATTGCTGGGGCTTGCTCTTGAACAGCGAGGACTTGCCCTTCTTGCTGTACTCCAGCTGCGCTTCGTCGGTGACCGCCAGCAAATGGGCGTTCTTGAACGAGGCCGGCAACAGCGCGGCGATGGTCTGAACCCCTTCGACCAGCGGGAAGTTGCGGGTGATGTCGCGGGTCTTGTAGCGATAGACGAAGGACAGACACGGCTGCTCCTTGACCGTCAGTTGCTTGATGATCAGCCGCTGGAGGTCCGCTTCGTCGCCCACATACTTGGCCAGCACCAATTTGATGAAAGCGTTCTGTTCGAGGCTGGTTTGCAGCAGTTCGATGAACTGGGCGTGGTGATCCGGTGCGGGACGGGCAGGCGTTGCGGTGACAGACATGGAAAAGCGGCCTCGGGGCGGGCAAAAGCGGGAGTGGTAGGTATTTTAGGGAGGATAGGAGTGAAGGGCACGGGGAATTTCCCCAATGGTGCGAAATCTTGGCGATACGCTCTCCGTGACGATCGCTCTGTTGGAATCAACCGGGCCTTTGCGACCTGCCGAGCTCTTGTGGCGAGGGAGCTTGCTCCCGCTGGAGCGCGAAGCGGTCCCCATCGGTTCCAAGGCTAGGTTGCAGTCTTACCCAATCACGACTGCTTCGCAGCCGAGCGGGAGCAAGCTCCCTCGCCACAAGAGCGTCCCTGTCACAGCCGTGAATCCAATTTCCTCAGCCCAACACCACCAAACGATTCGGCAGTTCATTGCGTTCATGGGTCACCGGCACGTGCACCTTGAGCAGTTCGCCGCAGGCCTCGATGCAGGTCACGAAGCCCTGCAACGTCTGCCCCTGGCGAACCTGTTGGGTGAATGCCGCGACAATGGCCTCCCAGCATTTATCGTCGAGTCGTTTGGAAATGCCTTCGTCCACGAGGATTTCCACGTACCGCTCCGCCTCGCAAACAAAGATCAACATGCCGGTGCTGCCTGCCGTGTGGTGCAGGTTCTGCTCAAGAAACTGCCGGCGCGCCAGGTTGGAGGCCCGCCAGTGACGCACGGAACGGGGGATCAAGTGCGTGGTGACGCGGGGAATCCGGAACACCAGGCACAGCACGATGAAACTGGCCCATTGCACCAGCAACAGGCTGTGCATGGCCAGCCAACCCGTGAGGTAATGGATCACGCCGGGGACCACCAGGGCCAGCAGACTGGCCCACAGCAGCGGAATATAGGCGTAGTCGTCGGCGCGAGCGGCCAGCACCGTGACCAGTTCAGCGTCGGTATGTCGCTCGACCCGGGCAATGGCCTCGGCGACCTTGCGTTGTTCGTGTTCAGTCAGTAGTGCCATGTTAAAAGTGCCTGCTCATTATTATTGTCACCAGCCGCCCGACGAACCGCCGCCCCCAAAACTGCCACCGCCACCGCTGAAACCACCACCGCCACCGCCGCCGAAGCCTCCCCCTCCGGAACCGCTCGAACCGCCGGAACCGCCGCGTCCTGCCGGCAGGATACCGAGCATCTGACAGACGAATATCGTCACGATAAACAGCAGCACCAGAAAGATGAACAGCCCCGGATGACGCTCGACGAAATCAGGCTGCTCCTGGCCACCTTCGCTGTAGACCGGCGCCGGCTCATCCAGGGGACTGCCGCCCAATACCAGCAACATCGCGGCCACGCCGTCGCTGATGCCCTTGGTGAAATTGCCGGTCTTGAACGCCGGGGTGATCACCTGGTTGATGATCACCGAACTCTGGGCGTCGGTCAGGCGATCTTCCAGGCCGTAGCCCACTTCGATCCGCAGTTTACGGTCATCCCGGGCCACGATCAGCAGCGCGCCGTTGTTCTTGTCCTTCTGCCCGATGCCCCAATGCCGACCCAACTGATAGCCGAAGTCTTCGATGCTGGTACCTTGCAGGTTCGGGAGCGTCACGACCACCACCTGCTCGCCAGTGGCCTGCTCATGGGCCTTGAGCTGCGCCTCCAGTTGCGCCGCCACCGCAGGCTGGAGCATCTGGGCGGTGTCCACCACTCGCCCGGTCAGCGCCGGAAATTTCAGTTCGGCCTGGGCCGTGAATGCAAATACCCAGAGCAGCATGAAGACGCAGCTGCGAGCGACAAGCTTCAAGCTGCAAGCAGAAGCGTTCCGCGTTTCCCCAGCTTGAAGCTTGGCGCCCAGAGCGTGGAGCGGCTTCATCAGAACTTCACTTCAGGCGCTTTTTCGGCACCGGGACTGGTCGCCTCGAAGGTTTCGCGGATCGGCAGGTCGCTGTACATCACGCTGTGCCACAGGCGCCCCGGGAACGTGCGGATCTCTGTGTTGTACTTCTGCACTGCCAGGATGAAGTCGCGACGCGCCACGGCAATCCGGTTCTCGGTGCCTTCAAGCTGCGATTGCAACGCCAGGAAGTTCTGGTTGGCCTTGAGGTCCGGATAACGCTCGGACACCACCATCAAGCGGCTCAGCGCCCCGGTCAACTGGTCCTGGGCCCGTTGGAACTGCTTGAGTTTTTCCGGGTTGTCCAACGTGTTGGCATCCACCTGGATCGACGTGGCCTTGGCCCGGGCCTCAATCACCGCGGTGAGGGTTTCCTGCTCGTGCTGGGCGTATCCCTTGACGGTTTCCACCAGGTTGGGGATCAGGTCGGCGCGGCGCTGGTACTGGTTCTGCACCTGGCCCCAGGCGGCCTTGGCCTGCTCGTCCAGGGTCGGGATGTTGTTGATGCCGCATCCGGCCAGCAACGTGGTGAACAGCATCAGCGCCAGCATGGGCAGGCTGCGAAGGTGGTTCAGTCGTGGATTCATCGGGTGAAGCTCTCCCTTGCGTGACAGTAGAAAACACGACCACCTATCTCACCGGCGTCTGGGGCATAATCTGCCGCCGCACTGGATCGAATCGGGTCGATGGGCTAAAAGATGCGCGGTGGGAAACTAAGTTCAGCCCCCTGGGTTCGAAAGTGTGCTGTATCTGATCGAACAACAATAGCCGCTCCTCACATTTTGGCTGACCGGCGTGATCACCGCCCTTTAGGCTTGCGAGAAAACTATTCATGAAGAAGCTGTGTTTGCTGGGCCTGTTTGTCACCCTGGCCAGTCAATCCGTAGTAGCCGACAACCTGCCAGCCCCCATAGAGAACAAGGACGCCTTCATCAGCAACCTGATGAAGCAGATGACCCTCGAAGAAAAGATCGGCCAGTTGCGCCTGATCAGCATCGGCCCGGAAATGCCCCGGGAGATGATTCGCAAGGAAATCGCCGCCGGCAACATCGGCGGCACGTTCAACTCCATCACTCGCGCTGAAAACCGTCCGATGCAGGACGCGGCCATGCGCAGCCGGCTGAAGATCCCAATGTTCTTCGCCTACGACGTGATCCACGGCCACCGGACGATTTTCCCGATCCCCCTGGCCCTGGCGTCGAGCTGGGACATGGACGCCATCTACCACTCCGGCCGCATCGCCGCCCAGGAAGCCGCGGCCGACAGCCTGGACATCACCTTTGCGCCGATGGTCGACATTTCCCGCGACCCACGCTGGGGCCGGACATCCGAAGGTTTCGGCGAGGACACCTACCTGGTGTCGCGCATCGCCGGGGTGATGGTCAAGGCGTTCCAGGGCTCGGGGGCCAACGCCGCCGACAGCATCATGGCCAGCGTCAAGCACTTCGCCCTGTACGGCGCGGTGGAAGGCGGCCGGGACTACAACACCGTGGACATGAGCCCGGTGAAAATGTACCAGGACTACCTGCCCCCTTACCGCGCCGCCATCGACGCCGGTGCCGGCGGGGTGATGGTCGCGCTGAACTCCATCAACGGCGTGCCCGCCACGGCCAACACCTGGTTGATGCACGACCTGCTGCGCAAGGAATGGGGCTTCAAGGGCCTGGCGGTCAGTGACCACGGCGCCATCTTCGAACTGATCAAGCACGGCGTCGCCCGGGACGGTCGCGAAGCGGCGAAACTGGCGATCAAGGCCGGCATCGCCATGAGCATGAACGACTCGCTCTATGCCAAGGAATTGCCAGGGCTGCTCAAGGCCGGCGAGATCAAGCAGAGCGACATCGACAATGCCGTACGAGAAGTGCTCGTCGCCAAGTACGACATGGGCCTGTTCAAGGATCCGTACCTGCGCATCGGCAAGGCCGAGGAGGACCCGACCGACACCTACGCCGAAAGCCGCCTGCACCGCGCCGACGCCCGCGACGTAGCACGTCGCAGCATGGTCCTGCTGGAAAACCATAACCAGACCCTGCCGCTGAACAAGAGCGCGAAGATCGCCCTGGTCGGCCCGCTGGCCAAGGCCCCGATCGACATGATGGGCAGCTGGGCCGCCGCCGGTCGCCCGGCGCAGTCGGTCACGCTGTTCGACGGCATGAGCCGCGCCCTCGGCGGTGACGCCAAGTTCATCTATGCCCGTGGCGCCAACATCACCAGCGACAAGAAGGTGCTCGACTACCTGAACTTCCTCAACTTCGACGCTCCGGAAGTGGTGGATGACCCACGCCCGGCCCAAGTGCTGATCGACGAAGCGGTGAAGGCCGCCAAGGAGGCCGATGTGGTGGTCGCCGCCGTGGGTGAGTCCCGTGGCATGTCCCACGAATCGTCGAGCCGCACCGACCTGAACATTCCGGCCAGCCAGCGTGAGCTGATCAAGGCCCTGAAAGCCACCGGCAAGCCGTTGGTGCTGGTGCTGATGAATGGCCGTCCGCTGTCGTTGCTCGATGAAAAGCAGCAGGCCGATGCGATCCTGGAAACCTGGTTCACCGGCACCGAAGGCGGCAACGCCATCGCCGACGTGCTGTTTGGTGACTACAACCCGTCGGGCAAGCTACCGATCACTTTCCCACGCTCGGTGGGGCAGATTCCTACCTACTACAACCACCTGAGCATTGGCCGGCCCTTCACGCCGGGCAAACCGGGCAACTACACCTCGCAATACTTCGACGACACCACCGGCCCGCTCTACCCGTTCGGTTATGGCCTGAGCTATACCGAGTTCAGCCTGTCCGACATGGCCCTGTCCGCCACCACGCTGAACAAGACCGGTACGCTCGACGCCAGCGTGGCCGTGGAAAATACCGGCAAGCGTGACGGCGAAACCGTGGTGCAGTTGTACATCCAGGACGTGACCGGCTCGATCATCCGTCCACTCAAGGAGCTGAAGAACTTCCGCAAGGTGATGCTCAAGGCTGGCGAGAAGAAGGTCATTCACTTCACCATCAGCGAAGACGACCTGAAGTTCTACAACGCCCAGCTCAAGTACGCTGCCGAGCCAGGCAAGTTCAACGTGCAGATCGGCCTGGATTCCCAGGACGTGAAGCAGCAGAGTTTTGAATTGCTCTGACCCAACAACACTGCAAAACCCTGTGGGAGCGAGCCTGCTCCGGGCGGCGATCCGACGATGAGGACCTGTCAGTCACCGCATCTTTGACTGTCAGGCCGCCATCGTCGGATCGCCGCCCGGAGCAGGCTCGCTCCCACAATGGTTTTCGGTGAACGCTTACCCCCGCCGATCCAACAGATTCACCACCACCCGATCCACCAACCCCCACAACCGCTGCTTGAACCGCTTCCACAGCGGCCGGCGCCGCCAGGTGTCGAGGCTCACTTGCTGGCTCTGGGCGAAGTCCTGTTCGAAACTCGCCGCCACCGCGCGACTGAGCCTGGAGTCCAGGGCTTCGAGGTTGGCTTCCAGGTTGAAGCGCAGGTTCCAGTGGTCGAAATTGCAGGAACCGATGCTGACCCAATCGTCCACCAGCACCATTTTCAGGTGCAGGAAACACGGCTGGTACTCGAAGATTTTCACCCCGGCCTTGAGCAGCCTTGGGTAATAACGGTGCCCGGCGTAGCGCACGGACGGATGATCGGTGCGCGGGCCGGTGAGCAGCAGGCGCACGTCGATCCCCCGGGCAGCGGCCTTGCGCAGCGAGCGGCGCACGTTCCAGGTCGGCAGGAAATACGGCGTCGCCATCCAGATCCGTTTCTGACCGCTGTTCAACGCCCGGGACAACGACTGCAGGATGTCGCGGTGCTGACGGGCGTCCGCATACGCCACCCGGCCCATGCCTTCGCCCATCGGTGGCACCCGGGGCAAGCGCGGCAAGCCGAAGTTGGAGGCCGGCTTCCAGGCCCGGCGATGACGGTTGGCGAGCCACTGGCGATCGAACAACAACTGCCAGTCGAGCACCAGCGGGCCGACGATTTCCACCATCACCTCGTGCCACTCGCTGCGATCGTCAAGGGGGTTCCAGAACTCGTCGGTGACCCCGGTGCCGCCCACCACCGCCAGGCGTTGGTCCACCAGCAGCAACTTGCGGTGGTCGCGGTAGAGATTGCGCACCCAGCGGCGCCAGCTCAGGCGATTGTAGAAACGCAACTCCACCCCGGCCTCGACCAGGCGATTGCGCAGGCCCAAGGTAAACGCCAGGCTGCCGTAGTCATCGAACAGACACCGCACGCGAACCCCGCGCTCGGCAGCCTGGACGAGGGCCTGGACCATCGCCTCGGCACACACGCCCGCCTCCACCAGGTACAACTCCAGTTCAACCTGTTGTTCAGCGCGGGCGATCTCCACCAGCATGCGCGGAAAGAACTGCGGGCCGTCGACCAACAACTCGAAGCGATTGCCTTCACGCCAGGGAAATACCGGGCCGCTCATGTCAGCGCGCCGTGAAGATCAGCACCGCATTCACCGGCACCGACAGGCTGATGGCCGACAACCCGGCCAGGTTGCGCAGTTTCTCCAGGCCCGGCGCCAGGTCGAAATCCGCTGCGTTGAGCACCACCGGCTCCAGTGTCACGACCTGGAACCGGCGTTCGTCCAGGCGCGTCGCCAAGAGCTCGACGTTGTATTGATGCTGTTTGCCGTGCAAGTCCACGGTCACGGGCAGGCGCATTTCCAGTTGCGCGCCGTTGGCCAGGTCCTGGATAGGCAGCAGGTCGATCTGCGCGGTAATGCTGGCCTCGGCGAACTGCTTGATCTCAAACAGCTCGGCCCGCATGCGCTCGTCCCGCAGGGGGATGCCGCTGTTGATCGATTCCAGCTCCACCTCCAGCCGCGCCATGCCCTTGGGCTGGACCTGGCCGTGAAGGACCAGAAAGCGCTGGACCTCGGACACATTGCCGTTCTTGCTGCTGACAAACGACAGCCGCGACGACTCACCGTCCAGGTACCAATCGGCCTGGACAGGTAACGCGGCGCAGGCCATCAGCGCCGCTGCGCCAGCATGAAAAAAAGACCGCTTGAACATACACACTCGGAGGACAGATAAACCTGTGGCGAACCTTAACCGGGCCGAGGGTGATTGCAAACTGTCTGTTTAGCCAATCACCCAGCCATGCATGGAGCCCTGGGGTGAAGGAACGCTCATCTGTGGGAGCAAGGCTTGCCCGCGATGGCGTTCTCACAATCGTCATCGCGGGCAAGCCTTGCTCCCACAATAGGTCTTGTCCAAGGAAGGTTCAGGGCTCCAACTGGCAACCCTGCCGTTCTCCCATCCACCGCGCACTGTGGCTACGCCCCAACCCGGTGACCGTGATGCGCCTGGCTTCGACGCTCTCGAGAAAATCGCTGACCGGCACCGACTGCTTCACATAGCCACGGCAATACTCGGCAGGTTGCTGCATCACGTAGCGGCACGAGCAATATTCCTTGGCGGTGTAGGCGCTGATGATGTCGGGGAAAGCCCGCAGTTCAACGCGCTCTAGCCAGACCCAGCCCATCAAAGCGATGAGCAACCCCAGCAACAGCGCCAACAAAAGTCGGCGCGTCATGGCTGCACCGTCCCGGCGAACGCCGCCATGGCTCGCTTGAGCAGTTCGTTGTGGCGATAGCTGCCGTCACGGTCATCGCCGTAACGCACGATCACCAGTTTGGCACTGGGGATGATGTACAACGCCTGCCCCCAATGCCCCAGCGCGGCGAAGGTATCGGGCGGTGCATCGGGCCAGGGATGGATCGCCGGATCGGCGGCGCGGTTGAGCCACCAGTGCCCGCCGGGCACGGCTTCATCCTGACCGGCCTGAAAGTGGGCGAACGGCTCGCGGTTGAACGCCACCCAATCCTTGGGGATCAGTTGCCGCTCGCCCCAGCGGCCGTCCCGTTGCATCAACAGCCCGACACGCGCCAGGTCTCGCGCCGTGAGGTAGGCGTAGGAGGAAGCGACCAGCGTGCCGCTGGCGTCGGTTTCCCAGGTGGCGTGACGGATGCCCAAGGGTTCGAACAGGGCGGTCCAGGGATAATCGCGATAGCGTGCCGGGCCGACGATGTTCTTCAGGGCGGCCGCCAACAGGTTGCTGTCGCCGCTGGAATAACGGAACGCTTGTCCCGCCGGGCCGTAGCTGGGGTGCCGGGCAGTGAACGCCGCCATGTCGCGGCGCCCGCGGGTGTACAGCATCGCCACCACCGAGGAGTTGAGCGGCGCGTATTCGTAGTCTTCCTGCCAGTCCAGGCCGGACGCCCAGTGGAAAAGATCGGCCAGGGTCATGTCCGGGTGGCTGCTCAACGCCGGGTAGTACCGGGCGACCCGGTCCTGCAAGGCAAACCGCTGTTCACCGTAGGCCACGCCGAACACTGTCGCCAGCAAACTCTTGCTGATGGACCAGGTCAGGTGGGGAGTCTGGACGGTAGTCGGCCCCGCATAGCGTTCGTAGACCAGCCGACCGTCCTGGATCACCAGCAGCGCGTCGGTGCGGATGCCTTGGCGGGTGGTGTCGTCGCGGGGCGCAAAAGCGTACTGCTCCAAGGCATCGATGGCCGGCCCGTGCGGGGTCGCAGGGCTTGGCCAGCGCTCGCCGGGCCAGTCTTCGGCTCGGGCGCCCGGGTTGGGCAACACCAGGGTGAGCAACAACAGAGGGATCAGCAAACCGCCTTTGAACATGCTTGAAGCTCGCGCAATTGAACCTGCCGAGCGTAATCCGCCTGGATGACAGTTTGGCTGTTCAGCGGGTGCGCCTTGCGCACAGGGCTCTGCGGGAGGCCTGTCATATAAGCATCACCAAAGCTTCATGGCGATGACACCGGGGCTACATAGCCTGACTTTGCACAACATGGCTGCATAAAAAGTCGATTGGCTGCAACCCAAGACAGCCCGCACGGAGATTCGCTATGACTCAGATCGCCCGCATCAGCGACACCGGCAATGAACGCCGCCTGCAAGCCGAACGCCTGGTTGGCGCCCAAGCCTTGCAAGAAGCCCAGGCCCTGCGTTTCAACGTCTTCAGCGGCGAGTTCAACGCCAAGCTCAAGGGCGCTGAAATGGGTCTGGACATGGATGACTATGATGTCCACTGCGCCCACATCGGCGTACGCGACCTGAACACCGGCCGTCTCGTGGCGACCACCCGCCTGCTCGACCACCAGGCCGCCAGCAGCCTGGGCCGGTTCTACAGCGAAGAAGAATTCAGCCTCCTCGGCCTGGTGCACCTTCAAGGCCCGATCCTGGAAATCGGCCGCACCTGCGTCGACCCGGCGTATCGCAACGGCGGCACCATCGCGGTGTTGTGGGGCGAGTTGGCCGAAGTCCTCAACGAGGGCGGCTATAGCTACCTGATGGGCTGCGCGAGCATTTCGATGCAGGACGGCGGCATCCAGGCCCAAGCGATCATGCAACGCCTGCGCGAACGCTACCTGTGCACCGAACACTTGCAAGCCGTGCCGAAAAAACCGCTGCCGACCCTGGACGTGCCGTCCAACGTCATCGCCGAAATGCCACCGTTGCTCAAGGCCTACATGCGCCTGGGCGCGAAGATCTGCGGCGAACCGTGCTGGGACGAGGATTTCCAGGTGGCCGACGTGTTCATCCTGCTCAAGCGCGATGAACTCTGCCCGCGCTACGCCCGGCACTTCAAGGCAGCCGTGTGATGGGCCGGCTACGGGTGTACGCGCGTATCGCGCGAGTGCTGCTGGTGGTGGCGCTGGGCCTGGGCATGGCCTGTGTGTTCGGTCTGTTCGAACGGCTGGGAATTGCCCATTCGATGGTGCGCCGTCAACGCTGGTCGCGGTTTTTCATGGCACGGCTGAGCCATGCCCTGCCCTTTTGCGTGACCGTCCATGGTCAACTGCCGCAACGACCGATGCTGTGGGTCAGCAATCATGTGTCCTGGACCGACATCCCGCTGCTGGGCATGCTCGCGCCGTTGTCGTTCCTGTCCAAGGCCGAAGTGCGCACCTGGCCGGTGGCCGGATGGTTGGCGGCCAAGGCCGGCAGCCTGTTCATCCGGCGCGGTTCGGGTGACAGCCAGTTGATCCGCAAGCAGATGAGCCGCCATCTGGAACAGGCTCATCCGCTGTTGATGTTCCCCGAAGGCACCACCACCGATGGCCGTTCGTTGCGCACCTTCCATGGCCGCTTGCTGTCGGCGGCCATCGACGCCGACGTGGCGTTGCAACCGGTGGCGATCCGTTACCTGCGCAACGGCGAGCCGGATTCACTGGCGCCGTTCATTGGCGAGGATGACTTGCTCTCGCACCTGATGCGCCTGTTTACCCACGACCGGGGCGAGGTGCACATCCACCTGCTGCAACCCATCGCCTGCCACGGCCAGGAACGCGCGGCCCTGGCGTTCCTGGCGCAGCAGGCTGTGCATAAGGCGTTGTTTGGTGAGATCCCCGAGAAGTCGCCAATCCCGATGCGCCCCGCCATCGCCGCTTGACCGGGTTAGCGTGAATATCCCTTGTGGAGGCTTGCTCGCGAAGGCGGCTTAACATTCAACAAGGATGTTGCCTGACCCGCCGCTTTCGCGAGCAAGCCCGCTCCCACAGGCTTTATGTTGCCCACAAATCCGCAGTCAGACGCAGCCCGCTCCTACAACGGGTTGTGTGGTGTTGTCTGGCTTATCGCAAAATCCTGAAGCTGCGGATAGAACAACCTGAAATCCTCGCTCAACGGTTCATAGAGCTCGATCAATTCCGGCATCGCCCCCGCCAGTTCCTCTGGCCGCGACAAACGCCGGGAAATGCCGCGCAATACTTGCGCGAGCACCTCGAACTCCCGGTATGACCCCAACCAGTCATCCGCCGCCATGTAAGGCGCGATCCGTGCCAGTCGCCCCGGCAGCTGCGGTTCGGTGCTGAGCACCTGGTACACCCGGGAGGTGAAATCCACCAGCGGTCCTTCGCCGTACTGCGCCCAGTCCCGGGCCAGGCAGTGGTCGAAAAACACGTCGAGCACGATGCCGGCGTAGCGCCTGCGAACCGTGGAAAAACGCGACAGGGCGATGTCCACCAACGGGTGGCGATCGGTGTACAGGTCGATGCGTCGATGCAGGGCAATCGCCGCTTCGATCTGCGGATCGTAGAACCCTTGCAGCGGTCCCTTGACGAAGTCGCCATAGAGGCTGCCGAGCAGTTGTTCCCGGCCAGGGCCGCCGAGGTGCAGGTGCGCGAGATAGTTCATGGACCGCAGCTTAGCACTGCCGCGCCCATATCGTTATAACCCGATATAGCGATTTGTTTAGCCCTCAGAACAAATCCATATTGGTATATCGCGAAATAACGATTTAAGGTTCGCTCCATCGCGATATAGCGTTTCATCCACCCAGCCCATTACGAACTGCCACCATGCCCCTCGACCTCGACGAAATAATAAAAGCCCTGGCACACCCGGTACGGCGAGACATCCTCAACTGGCTCAAAGACCCCAAGGTCCAATTCCCCGAACAGTTGCACAACCATGAATTCGGCATTTGCGCCGGGCAGATCGACCAGCGTTGCGGTCTGTCGCAGTCCACGGTTTCCGCCCACCTGGCGGTGTTGCAACGGGCGGGGCTGATCAGCAGCCAGAAGGTCGGTCAATGGCACTTCTTCAAACGCAACGAAGAAGTGATCCAGCAGTTCCTCAAGCAAATGAGCCAAGAGCTCTGATCCGACAAGGACCTGACATGCCTCTTTCACTTCTCATCCTGGCCCTGAGCGCCTTCGCCATCGGCACCACCGAGTTCGTCATCATGGGCCTGTTGCCCGACGTGGCGGCCGACCTGGGTGTCTCGATCCCCGGTGCCGGTTGGCTGGTGACCGGCTACGCCCTGGGCGTGGCCATCGGTGCGCCGTTCATGGCGCTGGCCACCGCACGACTGCCGCGCAAGGCCGCGTTGGTGGTGCTGATGGGGATCTTCATCATCGGCAACCTGCTCTGCGCGATCGCCAGCGACTACAACGTGCTGATGTTCGCCCGGGTCGTCACCGCCCTGTGCCACGGCGCCTTCTTCGGCATCGGTTCGGTGGTGGCGGCCGGCCTGGTGGCGCCCAACAAGCGCGCCTCGGCCGTGGCCCTGATGTTCACCGGCCTGACCCTGGCCAACGTGCTCGGCGTGCCGTTGGGCACCGCACTGGGCCAGGAAGCCGGCTGGCGCTCGACCTTCTGGGCAGTGACGGTGATTGGCGTGGTGGCGCTGATCGGCCTGGTTCGCTTCCTGCCAGCCAGGCACGATGAAGAAAAACTCGACATGCGCTCGGAACTCGTGGCGCTCAAAGACGCCGGCCTGTGGCTGTCCCTGAGCATGACCGCGCTGTTCTCCGCCTCGGTTTTCGCCCTGTTCACCTACGTCGCCCCACTGCTGGGTGAAATCACTGGGGTGTCGCCCCGTGGCGTGACGTGGAGCCTGGTGTTGATCGGCCTCGGCCTGACCCTGGGCAACATCATCGGCGGCAAGCTGGCAGACAAGAGCCTGGCGAACACGCTGATCGGCGTCTTCATCACCATGGCCGTGGTGTCCACCGCCCTGAGCTGGACCAGCGTGGCGCTGATCCCCAGCGAACTCACCTTGTTCCTCTGGGCCACCGCTTGCTTCGCCGCCGTGCCGGCCTTGCAAGTCAACGTGGTGACCTTCGGCAAGGACGCCCCCAACCTGGTGTCCACCCTGAACATCGGCGCTTTCAACATCGGCAACGCCCTGGGCGCCTGGGTCGGCGGCAGCGTCATCGACCAAGGCCTGGGCCTGACTTCCGTGCCCCTGGCCGCCGGCGCGCTGGCCGTGCTGGCGCTGCTGGTCACGCTGATCACTTTCCGTCAGGGCGGCGATGCCGACCTGGCACCGGCAACACGTTGACTTTCAAACCCTTCCATTTTCGAGGTTGCAGTTCATGACGACTATTTTCGACCCCATCAAACTCGGCGACATCGAGCTGAAGAACCGCATCATCATGGCCCCGCTCACCCGTTGCCGCGCCGACGCCGGCCGCGTGCCAAACGCCTTGATGGCCGAGTACTACGTGCAGCGGGCCTCCGCCGGCCTGATCCTCAGCGAGGCGACCTCCGTCTCGCCGATGGGCGTGGGCTACCCCGACACCCCTGGCATCTGGTCGAACGACCAGGTACGCGGCTGGGCCAACGTGACCAAGGCGATCCACGGCGCTGGCGGCAAGATCTTCCTGCAACTGTGGCACGTGGGCCGGATCTCCCATCCTTCGTACCTGAACGGCGAAACCCCGGTGGCGCCCAGCGCTATCCAGCCCAAGGGCCACGTAAGCCTGGTGCGTCCGCTGGCCGACTACCCGACCCCGCGGGCACTGGAAACCGCTGAAATCGCCGACATCGTCGAGGCCTATCGCGTTGGCGCCGAAAACGCCAAGGCCGCCGGTTTCGACGGCGTGGAAATCCACGGCGCCAACGGCTACCTGCTCGACCAGTTCCTGCAAAGCAGCACCAACCAGCGCACCGACAGTTACGGCGGCTCCCTGGAAAACCGCGCTCGCCTGTTGCTGGAAGTGACCGACGCCGCCATTGAAGTCTGGGGCGCCGGCCGGGTTGGCGTGCACTTGGCGCCACGTGCCGACTCCCATGACATGGGCGATGAGAACCGCCTGGAGACCTTCAGCTACGTGGCCCGTGAATTGGGCAAGCGCGGCATCGCATTCATCTGCGCGCGCGAAAGAGAAGGTAACGACAGCATCGGTTCGCAACTCAAGCAAGCGTTCGGCGGCCCATACATCGCCAATGAACGCTTCACCAAGGACAGCGCCAATGCCTGGCTGGCCGAGGGCAAGGCCGATGCCGTCGCCTTCGGCGTTCCGTTCATTGCCAACCCGGACCTGCCGGCACGCTTGAAAGCCGATGCACCGTTGAACGAGGCGCGTCCGGAAACGTTCTATGGCAAGGGACCGGTGGGCTATATCGATTACCCCGTGCTCTAAATAATCAGCGAAACATAAAAAAGCCCTGTCTCGAAAGAGCCAGGGCTTTTTTATGGTTTAAATATCCAGTCAAGCATTCAAGCTTTCTAAAATGCATTCGGCGCCTCATATTAATTTCGCCAACAAGACCACCTGATCTTGTTAACCCCCCATCATATTGAGAAGGAACTCGACATGAAGATCTATGAAAGCGCCACTCGGACCGACAATTCCCGATTCGATGAATTAACTTCCCATTTCAACTACGCACCTGCGGAAGTCTTGCGTCAATATGTAAGATCGCTCGACCTGGACAATGAAATGGATGTACTCAGGGCATTGACGAAACAGGCAAAACAGAAAGATGAAGTGGACAACAGGGTGCTGGCCTGGGAGCGGGAGGACGTTCGCCCGAGCCACACGCGCTTGATTGTGAAAATCAACAATCACACCCGCCACGGCTTTGCCACCGGTGAAAACAATCTCAGCCTGAAGGAGAGCGAACAACGTTTCATCGATATTCGCCCGTGGGATTTCGTGACGTTCAAATTCGACTTTCTCTATACCCGCAAGCTGGGCAGCCGCAGCAAGGATATCTACAAGCACTTTATCTGGTTCGGCGATCAACACCTGGCGTTTCGTTTTGACTTCGGTTTGCGGGTCAATACCACGTTCGGTTTTGTTTCTTCGAACCTGACACCCGTGCGAACACATAAAGTCACGGCCCTGGGTGCGCCGCCCATCCACTGTTTGAATCGCATCACTCACGCGCAGCATGAAGAACCCTACGGGTTCACCGTGGAACTTACGCTGAGTTGAGCATCCGGCCCCGCCAGATCAATCTGTCGGGGCTTGCTGCTGACGGTCCGGCGATCCAGCGATCCTTGTCGACGGGCATTGAGGTGGGCGAAACAAATTTCCTACAAAGTTCCTGGCACATTGCCTATCAACCGCAACAACGTCGGTTTATAAAAGCAGGCTTTCGCCCGCTCATTGACACAAACCGACGCAATTGCGCATTTTGTTTCATTTGCGAAGGCTAGGGCTCAGGTGCAGCATGTCCAGCCCGATTTCCACCCAGCGCCCGGCCTCACCTGCCAGGGCGAAGCTGTCGGGAGCCAGCAACCACTGATACAGGATGCCGTCGATGTAGGCATGAAGAGCGACCGCCGCCCTTTCCGGGTCCAGGTCCTGGGGCAACTGGCAGCGATTCATCGCATTGCGCAACGACAGGGCGATACGCACATTGCAGTCAAGGCTGACCTCGCGCCGCTGCTGGCGCAGATCGCACATTTCATCGGTGAACTCGCACTTATGGAACAGGATCTCATTGATGCGCCGGGTTTTTGGGTCCAGGGCCACCTGCTGGAACAGCCGGACCAGCAGCTTGCGAATGCAACCCAGTGGGTCGAGCTCTTCTTCGCTCTCGCTGGCGCGGGCCAGTTCATCGAGCGGCTCGTGCAACGTATCGAGCATGGCCTGGAGCAAGTCCGCCTTGTTGCTGAAATGCCAATAGATGGCACCGCGGGTCACACCGGCCAGCGTCGCGATATCCGCCAGCGTCGTGCGCGCCACGCCTCGCTCGAAAAAGGCCTGTTCGGCGGCTTCGAGTATCTGGTTACGAGTCTCCAGGGCTTCTTCTTTGGTACGACGGACCATGGCAGTCAAACACCTCAATCAGGATGCATCGGCAGTGCATAAGGAACAGCAGGACAAAACGAGGCGCCGTTTCTTGGAACGCGTCCCCGACCTCGACGGGCCTTTTGTCAGGATTTTGTAAATCCGGATAGTACGCAATTTGGCTGTTTACAAACAACCATGTACGTAAGTATATTCCTTAGCAACCTACTAATTAAATAATGCTGCCTTTTCAACCTTTCACTTTTCGAGTGCGCCTGTTGCGCCTGGACCCGAGGATTTCCATGCAATTCAAGCCAGCTGTTACCGCTCTGGTTTCCGCCATCGCCCTGGCATCGCTGCTCAGCGGATGCAAGAAGGAAGAAGCGGCCCCTGCCGCACCACCTCCTCAGGTCGGCGTCGTGACCCTCAAGACCCAACCCTTCACCCTGACGTCTGAGCTACCGGGGCGCACCAGCGCGTTCCGCGAGGCGCAAGTGCGGCCACAGGTCAACGGCATCATCCTCAAGCGCCTGTTCAAGGAAGGCGCTGACGTCAAGGCCGGCCAACAGCTGTACCAGATCGATCCGGCCGTGTACGAAGCCACGCTCAAGAGCGCCGAGGCCAACCTGCGATCAACCAAGTCGATCGCCGATCGCTACAAGCAGTTGGTGGACGAACAGGCCGTCAGCCGCCAGGAATACGACACCGCCGTGGCCAACCGCCTGGAGTCCGAAGCCAACCTGCAGACCGCCCAGATCAACGTGCGCTACACCAAGGTCTATGCGCCGATCTCCGGACGCATCGGGCGTTCCTCGGTGACCGAGGGCGCGCTGGTGAGCAATGGCCAGGCCGACGCCCTGGCAACCATCCAGCAACTGGACCCGATCTATGTCGACGTGACGCAGAGCTCGGTCGAGCTGCTGCAACTGCGCCGTGAACTGGAAAGCGGTCGCTTGCAGAAGGCCGGCGACAACGCGGCCATGGTCAAGCTGACCCTGGAAGACGGCAGCCAGTACCCCCATGAAGGCAAGCTGGAATTCTCCGAAGTGTCGGTCGACCAGACCACCGGTTCCGTGACCTTGCGCGCCGTGTTCCCCAACCCTGACCACACCCTGCTGCCGGGCATGTTCGTCCACGCACAGTTGCAGGCCGGTGTGAACAGCGCGGCGATCCTGGCCCCGCAACAAGGCGTGACCCGCGACCTGCGCGGCATGCCGACCGCCCTGGTGGTGGGCCCGGACAACAAGGTCGAGCTGCGTCAGCTCAAAGCCAGCCGCACCGTCGGCAGCCAGTGGCTGATCGAGGATGGGCTCAAGGCCGGCGACCGCCTGATCACCGAGGGCTTGCAGTACGTGCGGCCAGGGGTAGAGGTCAAGGCCACCGAAGCCACCAACGTAAACACCAACAACCCGGCCCCCGCCAAGGCAGCTGACAAAGCAGCCGGCGGCAAAGGGGAGTAAACCATGTCGAAATTCTTTATCGACCGTCCGATCTTCGCCTGGGTCATCGCCCTGGTGATCATGCTGGTCGGGGCTCTATCGATCCTCAAGTTGCCGATCAACCAGTACCCGAGCATCGCGCCGCCGGCCATTGCGATCCAGGTGAGCTACCCGGGTGCGTCCGCGCAGACCGTGCAGGACACCGTGGTCCAGGTCATCGAGCAACAGCTCAACGGTATCGACCGCCTGCGTTATGTCTCCTCGGAAAGTAACTCCGACGGCAGCATGACCATCACCGCGACCTTCGAACAAGGCACCAACTCCGATACCGCGCAGGTCCAGGTCCAGAACAAGCTGAACCTGGCGACCCCGCTGCTGCCCCAAGAAGTGCAGCAACAGGGCATTCGCGTGACCAAGTCGGTGCGTAACTTCCTGATGGTGATCGGCGTGGTGTCGCGCGACGGCGGCATGACCCGTGAAGACCTGTCCAACTACATCGTGTCCAACATGCAGGATCCGATCTCGCGGACCGCCGGTGTCGGTGACTTCCAGGTCTTCGGTGCCCAGTACGCCATGCGTATCTGGCTCGACCCGGCCAAGCTGAACAACTACAGCCTGACCCCAGTGGACGTCCGGACCGCCATCACCGCGCAGAACGTCCAGGTTTCGTCCGGCCAGCTCGGCGGCCTGCCCGCCCTGCCCGGCCAGCAACTGAACGCCACCATCATCGGCAAGACCCGCCTGCAGACCGCCGAGCAGTTCAAGGCCATTCTGCTCAAGGTCAACCCGGACGGCTCGCAAGTGCGCGTCGGTGACGTCGCCGACGTCGGCCTGGGCGGCGAGAGCTACAGCATCAATGCCCAGTTCAACGGCGCCCCGGCCTCCGGCATGGCGATCAGGCTGGCCACCGGTGCCAACGCCCTCGACACGGCCAAGGCATTGCGCAAGACCGTCGACGACCTCAAGCCGTTCTTCCCGCAGGGCATGGAAGTGGTGTTCCCCTACGACACCACGCCTGTGGTGAGCGAGTCGATCAAGGGCGTGGTCGAAACCCTGGTCGAAGCCATCGTGCTGGTGTTCCTGGTGATGTTCCTGTTCCTGCAGAACTTCCGCGCCACCATCATCACCACGATGACGGTACCGGTGGTGCTGCTCGGCACCTTCGGGATCCTCGCGGCATTCGGCTTCAGCATCAACACCCTGACCATGTTCGGCATGGTGCTGGCCATCGGCTTGCTGGTGGACGACGCCATCGTCGTGGTGGAAAACGTCGAACGGGTGATGAGCGAAGAAGGCCTGTCACCCAAGGAAGCCACCAAGAAATCCATGGGCCAGATCCAGGGCGCCCTGGTGGGTATCGCCCTGGTACTGTCGGCGGTGCTGTTGCCGATGGCGTTCTTTGGCGGCTCCACCGGTGTGATCTACAAACAGTTCTCCATCACCATCGTCTCGGCCATGGCCCTGTCGGTGATGGTGGCGCTGATCTTCACCCCAGCCCTGTGCGCCACCATGCTCAAGGCGATTCCCAAGGGTGAGCACGGCGTGCCGAAACGCGGCTTCTTCGGTTGGTTCAACCGCAGCTTCGACCGTGGCGTCAGAAGCTACGAGCGCGGCGTCGGCAACATACTCCGGCACAAGGCGCCTTACCTGCTGGTCTACGTGATCATCGTGGTCGGCATGGTCTGGCTGTTCACCCGCATCCCCACGGCATTCCTGCCCGAAGAAGACCAGGGCGTGCTGTTTGCCCAGGTGCAGACCCCGGCCGGCTCCAGCGCCGAACGCACCCAGGTGGTGGTGGACAAGATGCGCGAGTTCTTGCTGCGTCCCGGCAAGGATGGCGGTGAAGGCGATGGCGTGGCCTCGGTGTTCACGGTGACCGGCTTCAACTTCGCCGGTCGTGGCCAGAGCTCCGGCATGGCGTTCATCATGCTCAAGCCGTGGGAAGAGCGTAACGCGGACAACAGTGTGTTCAATATCTCCGCCCGCGCCCAACGGCACTTCTTCACCTTCCGCGACGCGATGGTGTTCGCCTTCGCCCCGCCAGCGGTGATGGAGCTGGGTAACGCCACCGGTTTCGACGTGTACCTGCAAGACCGCGCCGGCATCGGCCACGACAAGCTGATGGAGGCCCGCAACCAGTTCCTGGGCATGGCGGCCCAGAGCAAGGTGCTGACCCAGGTACGGCCGAACGGCCTGAACGACGAGCCGCAATACCAGTTGGAAATCGATGACGAAAAGGCCAGCGCCCTCGGCGTGACCATTTCCGACATCAACAACACCCTGTCGATTGCCCTGGGCAGTAGCTACGTGAACGACTTCATCGACCGTGGCCGGGTGAAAAAGGTCTACATACAAGGCCAGCCGGGCGCGCGCATGAGCCCCGAAGACCTGAAGAAGTGGTATGTACGCAATAGCGCCGGGACCATGGTGCCGTTCACCGCGTTCGCCAAGGGCGAGTGGACCTACGGTTCGCCCAAACTGGCCCGCTACAACGGCGTCGAAGCGATCGAAGTCCTCGGGTCTCCGGCACCGGGCTATTCCACCGGTGAAGCCATGGCCGAAGTCGAAGCCATCGCCAAGAAGCTGCCGGCCGGTGTCGGCATTTCCTGGACGGGGCTGTCCTATGAGGAGCGCCTGTCGGGTTCCCAGGCCCCGGCGCTGTATGCGTTGTCGCTGCTGATGGTGTTCCTGTGCCTGGCGGCGCTGTATGAAAGCTGGTCGATTCCGATTGCGGTCATGCTCGTGGTACCGCTGGGGATCATCGGTGCCCTGATGGCAACCAGCCTTCGCGGACTGTCCAACGACGTGTACTTCCAGGTGGGCCTGTTGACCACCATCGGCCTGGCGGCGAAGAACGCCATCCTGATCGTGGAGTTCGCCAAGGAACTGCACGAGCAGGGACGCAGCCTGATGGACGCCGCCATCGAAGCTTGTAGGATGCGTCTGAGACCGATCATCATGACGTCCCTGGCGTTCGTGCTCGGCGTCGTGCCGCTGGCCATTTCCACCGGCGCCGGCTCAGGCAGCCAGCACGCCATCGGTACTGGCGTGATCGGCGGCATGCTGACCGCCACCGTCCTGGCAATCTTCTGGGTGCCATTGTTCTTCGTGAGCGTGTCGTCGATAGGCCGTCGTAAACACATCGACCAGGACGACACCCCTGTAACTTCTAAAGAGGCTGGCCAATGAGCAAGTCGCTACTCTCCCTGACCATCGCCGCCGTCGTGCTCAGCGGGTGCTCGCTGATTCCCGACTACCAGCGGCCCGCAACACCGGTCGCGGTGCAATACCCGCAAGGCCCGGCCTACGAGCCGGCCAACGCGCCCGGCCAAGCTGCTGCCGAGCAAGGCTGGAAACAGTTTTTCCATGACCCGGCGTTGCAACAGCTGATCCAGGTCGCCCTGGAAAACAACCGCGACCTGCGCGTCGCGGCGTTGAACATCGATGCCTACGCCGCGCAATACCGCATCCAGCGGGCGGACCTGTTCCCGGCGGTCTCGGCCACCGGCGCCGCCAGCCGCCAGCGCGTACCGGCCCGTGCTTCACAGACCGGCGAAGCGGCCATCAGCAGCTCCTACTCCGCCACCCTGGGCATCAGCGCCTATGAACTGGACCTGTTCGGTCGTGTTCGCAGCCTGAGCGAGCAGGCCTTGCAAAGCTACTTTGCCACCGAAGAAGCCCGTCGCAGCACCCAGATCAGCCTGGTGGCCAACGTCGCCAATGCCTACCTGACCTGGCAGGCCGACAAGGAACTGCTCAAGCTGACCCAGGAAACCCTGGGGGCCTACGAAGAAAGCCTCAGGCTGACCTCGCGCAGCGCCGAAGTGGGCGTGGCCTCGGCCCTGGACCTGAGCCAGGCGCGTACCGCCGTGGAAAACGCCCGGGTGCAACAGGCCCGCTACACCCGCCAGGTGGCCCAGGACGAAAACAGCCTGACCCTGCTGCTGGGTACCGGCCTGCCCGCCAACCTGCACACCCAACCGCTGAGCGACGACCTGCTCAGCGAAGTGCCGGCCGGACTGCCGTCGGACCTGCTGCAACGGCGTCCGGACATCCTCCAGGCCGAACGCAACCTGCTGGCCGCCAACGCCAACATCGGCGCCGCACGAGCCGCGTTCTTCCCGAGCATCAGCCTGACGGCCAATGCCGGCACCCTGAGCCCGGACCTGTCCGGCCTGTTCAAGGGCGGCTCGGGCACCTGGACCTTCGCCCCGCAAATCAACCTGCCGATCTTCAACGCCGGCAGCCTGCGGGCGAGCCTGGATTACGCCAAGATCCAGAAAGACATCAACGTCGCGCAGTACGAGAAGTCGATCCAGACCGCATTCCAGGAAGTCTCCGACGGCCTGGCCGCGCGCCAGACCTACAACGAACAGTTGCAGGCCCAGACCGACTTCGTCGCCGCCAACCAGGACTACTACCGCCTGGCCGAGCGTCGCTACCGCATCGGTGTCGACAGTAACCTGACCTTCCTCGACGCCCAGCGCCAGCTGTTCAGCGCGCAACAATCGCTGATCACTGACCGCCTTGCGCAATTGACCAGTGAGGTCAATCTGTACAAGGCGTTGGGGGGTGGCTGGAATGCCGAGACTGGCAAGAACGAGCCGGTGTCGGAGAAGGCGCCGGAGATGAAGTTGTTCTGATTTGATGCCTGAACGCTGAAATACGAAGCCCACCGGAAGGTGGGCTTTTTATTGGATTGCTGCAGGGCTGTGTGGGAGCAAAGCTTGCTCGCGATAGCGTTCTACCTGTCCTCCCAAACTCAAACCTTACCTTTCCCCCTGTGGCGAGGGAGCTTGCTCCCGCTGGCCTGCGAAGCAGGCCCCTGCATTGTTTCAGGTAAACCGCATTGTCTGGTTTTACGACTGCTACGCAGTCGAGCGGGAGCAAGCTCCCTCGCCACAGATTGCGGTGCCTGGGCTTTGGCTTTGGCTTTGGCTTTGGCTTTGGCTTTTGATCTTGATCTCAACGCCCCATCAACCACGCTGGCCGAACGCAGGCATTGCGCAGTGGGCATCCCGGCATGGAGGCCGGGATAGCCGCGCTGGGCCATGGATGGCCCTTCGCGGCGGGCCCACGGAGCAATGCCTTCGTTCGGGAACACCTCGCCTAAGCGAGGTGCCAAGTGGTGGGGCGCAGACCTTTTGGTTACTTTTGGGGCGTTTGCCAAAAGTGACCCGCCGTAAGGGCGGAACCATAAGCCGCCGTTGCCGCAGCAATGGATATGCACCCCAATCAACAGAACCCCGACCAGCCCATCGCGAGCAAGCTTTGCTCCCACAGGGGAAACGGCATCCATCGACTATTTTTGCCGTTCGATAATCGCCCAGAACCCACAAACCGCAATTGAACCGATCCCAGGCCGCCCTTCAACATCGCAGGCACAAAACCAATAACAACAGGTTCGACGCCATGCCCCTACACCCCGCCTCACCCGGCTGATCTCCTACCACCCTAACAACCCTGGTCCCCTTACCGCTTGCACCTCAAAAAGTGCGGCAACGACCCGCTTCGCCCACAAAAAATAGAGACAACGCCCATGAAGCCCACCCAGCACTTGTTCCCCAGCCTTATCGCCGTTGCCCTGACCAGCATCGCCCTACCCGTCCTGGCCGCGGAATCAGGGTTTGTCGAGGACGCAAAAGCCACGCTGAACCTGCGCAACTTCTACTTCAACCGCAACTTCACCAACACCAACGCGACCCAAGGCAAGGCTGAGGAGTGGACGCAAAGTTTCATCCTCGACGCCAAGTCCGGCTTCACTCAGGGCGTGGTCGGTTTCGGCGTGGACGTGCTGGGCCTGTACTCGGTCAAGCTCGACGGCGGCAAGGGCACCGCCGGGACGCAGCTGTTGCCGGTGCACGATGACGGTCGCCCGGCGGATGATTTCGGCCGCCTGGGCGTGGCCCTCAAAGCCAAGGTATCGAAGACCGAATTGAAGGTCGGCGAATGGATGCCGGTGCTGCCGATCCTGCGTTCCGACGACGGTCGCTCCCTGCCGCAAACCTTCCGCGGCGGCCAGATCACGTCCACCGAGATCAACGGCCTGAGCCTCTACGGCGGCCAGTTCCGTGGCAACAGCCCGCGCAACGACGCGAGCACGGAAGACATGTCGATGAACGGTCGCGGCGCCTTCACCTCCGACCGTTTCAACTTCGGCGGCGGTGAATACACCTTCAACGAAAAACGCACCCAGGTCGGCGTGTGGTACGCGGAACTGTCCGACATCTACCAGCAAGAATATTTCAACCTGACCCACAGCCAGCCCATCGGCAACTGGACCCTGGGCGCTAACCTCGGGTACTTCACTGGCAAGGAAGACGGCAGCGCCCTGGCCGGCGACCTGGACAACAAGACCGCCTTCGCCATGCTCTCGGCCAAGTACGGCGGCAACACCTTCTACGTCGGCCTGCAAAAAGTTGGCGGCGACGACGCCTGGATGCGCGTCAACGGCACCAGCGGCGGCACCCTGGCCAACGACAGCTACAACTCCAGCTACGACAACGCCAAGGAAAAATCCTGGCAACTGCGCCACGACTTCAACTTCGCCGCCGTCGGCGTGCCGGGCCTGACCCTGATGAACCGCTACATCAGCGGCGACAACGTGCACACCGCCACCGTCGACGACGGCAAGGAATGGGGCCGTGAAAGTGAGCTGGCCTATACCGTGCAGAGCGGCGCGCTCAAGAGCCTGAATGTGAAATGGCGGAACTCGACGATGCGTCGGGATTTCAGCACCAATGAGTTCGATGAGAACCGGTTGATCGTCAGCTATCCGATCAGCCTTCTGTAGAAACCGAACATGAAGGGAGGCTGTACCACCGCCATCGCGAGCAGGCTCGCTCCCACAAGGGGATCAGTGCCGAGCACAAAATCTGTGCTCACTGAAAATCCCGCGTGGGAGCAAAGCTTGCTCGCGATAGCGGTGGGTCAGTGGCATTTCTGGTGCGTGTGGCATTGCGTCGCGAGCAAGCTTTGCTCCCACAGTATTGACTCCCACAGGGATTGGGGGCTTCTCAAGCCCGGGATTCGACGCCCAGTTCATCCCAGACGGACTCGGCCAGATGGAAGGTCGCGTTGGCCGCCGGGATGCCGCAGTAGATGGCGCTCTGCATGATCACTTCCTTGATCTCGCTGCGGCTCACGCCATTGTTGGCGGCAGCGCGCAGGTGCAGTTTGAGTTCTTCGTTGCGGTTCATGCCGATCAGCATGGCAATCGTGATCAGGCTGCGGGTGTGGCGCGGCAGGCCTGGGCGGGTCCAGATGTCGCCCCAGGCGTGGCGGGTGATCATTTCCTGGAATTCGCTGTTGAACTCGGTCAAGGCATTGAGGCTGCGGTCGACGTGGGCATCGCCCAGCACCGCGCGGCGTACTTGCAGGCCGTCGTCGTAACGTTGTTTCTCGTCCACAAAAAAACTCCTCAGGCGCGGCCAGAATCGAGCAGGAAGCCCAGCACCCGCGCGCTGAACGCAGCGCCAGCCTGGACGTTGGACAGGTGCGCGGCGTGGAACTCGGCGTATTCGGCGCCGCGGACCCGCTCCTGGATGAAGTGCCCACCCGACGGCGGCGTCACGGCATCTTCGGTGCCGGCCACCACCAGCAGCGGCGCGCGGATCGACGACAGTTGCTCGCGGAAATCGGCATCGCGCACCGCCGCACAGTTGGCGGCGTACCCCTCGGGCGAGGTGGCGGCGAGCATGTCGGTGATGTGTTTCACCTTCGTCGGATGGACCTGGGCGAAGTCCGGCGTGAACCAGCGGGCAATCGAGGCATCGCGCAGCGCCACCATCGCCGCCTTGCCGTCACGCAGCACGGTTTCGATGCGCGGGTTCCACACCGACGGATCGCCGATCTTCGCGGCGGTGTTGCACACCACCAGTTTGTGCAGGCGCTCATCGGCGTTGATGCCCAGCCACTGGCCGATCAACCCGCCCATGGACAATCCACAGAAATGCACCTTGGCGATGCCCAACTGATCGAGCATTGCCAGCACATCGCGGCCCAGTTGTTCGATGCTGTACGGTCCTTCAGTCACCAGCGACTGGCCATGGCCGCGCGTGTCGAAACGCAGCACGCGAAAGCGCTGGCTGAACGCCGCGACCTGCTCGTCCCACATGTGCAGGTTGGTGCCCAGGGAGTTGGAAAGCACCAGCACCGGGGCGTCTTGCGGCCCATCGAATCGGTAGCTCAATTCGCCGTCGGCGAGTTTGACGAATCCCACAACAATCTCCTTTCAGGCCTTCAAGGCCAGGTGTTCAGCCACCGCTCGGGTCACCCAGGTCTGGGCCTGGCCGAGGTAATGGGCAGGGTTGAGCAGATGATCGAGTTCGCCGCCGGACAACTGCGCGGTGACCTCGGGCTGGTCCCCCAGCACCTCGCGCAAATGCCGTTGCTCGGCCACGGCGCGCTTGCAACATCGCTCCAGCAGATGGTGCGCCGTGTCGCGCCCGACACGTTGGGCCAGGACGATGCTCACCGCTTCGGCCAGCACCAGCCCTTGAGTCAATTCCAGATTGCGGGCCATGCGCGCGGCGTCCACTTCCAGGCCTTCGGCCAGCAGCCGCGCCTGTTGCAGGGCGCCGGACACCAGGCAGCAGATCTCCGGCAGGGTTTCCCATTCGGCGTGCCACAGGCCCAGGCTGCGCTCATGCTCTTGAGGCATGGCGCTGAACAGCGTCGACACCAGGCCCGGCACCCGCGTCGCGGCGCTGATCAATACCGCCGCGCCCACCGGGTTGCGCTTGTGCGGCATGGTGGACGAACCGCCCTTGCCCGGGGCCGACGGTTCGAACGCTTCGCCGGCCTCGGTCTGCATCAACAGGCTGATGTCGCGGCCCAATTTGCCCAGGCTGCCGGCGATCAATCCCAACACCGAACCGAATTCCACCAGGCGATCACGCTGGGTGTGCCACGGTTGTTCCGGCAGGTTCAACTGCAACTCGGCCGCCAGGGCCTCGGCGATGGGCAGGGCGTGCTCGCCCAACGCCGCGAGCGTCCCCGAGGCACCGCCGAATTGCAGCACCAACAGACGCGGTTTGAGTTCTTTCAGACGCTGGCGACTGCGGGTGATCGCCCCCAGCCAACCGGCGATCTTCATGCCCAGGGTCACCGGCGTCGCGTGTTGCAGCCAGGTACGACCGGCCAACGGCGTGGCGACGTAGCGTTCGGCTTGGCGCGCCAACGTGGTCGCCAACTGCGCCAGCTCACTTTCGATCAGCTCCAGCGCCCGACGCAGTTGCAGCACCAGGCCGCTGTCCATCACGTCCTGGCTGGTGGCGCCCAGGTGCACGTAGCGCTCAGCCTCGGCATTTTCGGCGGCGATGCGCTTGCCCAACGCCTTGACCAACGGGATCGCGGAATTGCCAGCACTGGCAATCGCTTCGCTCAGTGCCGAAAAATCGTACAACTGGGCGCGGCATGCATGCTCGATCGGCGCCACCGCCTCATGGGGGATCAGCCCTACCCGCGCCTCGGCCCGGGCCAGTGCCGCCTCGACGTCGAGCATGGCCTGGACTCGCCCCGCATCGCAGAACACCTCGCGCATGTCCCGGGCAGTGAAATAGGCATCGAACAGCTGATTGCCCGGTCGTTCGCTCATAAACAGTCCTTGGGTGCGCCGGCCCTACGGCCGGCGCGATTGGGTCAAAGGTCGTGATGCAAATACGCCGGTTGCTTGGGCAGGCGCAGGCTGAACAGAAACGCTACCACCATCATCACCGTGACATACCAGTAAAAAGCATTCTCCATGCCCTGGGCTTTCAGGCTCAAGGCGACGTACTCGGCCGAACCACCGAAAATCGCATTCGCCACCGCGTAGGCCAACCCGACGCCCAGCGCCCGCACTTCGGGCGGAAACATCTCGGCCTTCACCAGGCCGCTGATGGAGGTGTAGAAACTGACAATCGCCAGCGCCAAGGTGATCAGGACAAACGCCAGGAACGGGCTGCTGACACTCTTGAGGGTCAGCAGGATCGGCACGGTGCACAACGCCCCCAGGCCACCGAACCAGAGCATGGCGTTACGCCGGCCGATCTTGTCCGCCAGCATGCCGAACAGCGGCTGCATGCACATATAGAGGAACAGTGCGCCGGTCATGATGTAGCTGGCCGTCTTGGCATTGAGCCCGGCGGTGTTCACCAGGTATTTCTGCATGTAGGTGGTGAACGTGTAGAAAATCAGCGAGCCGCCCGCGGTGTAGCCCAGCACGGTGATAAACGCTGCCTTATGGTCGCGGAACAACGCCGCGACGCTGCCGGCATCCTTGTTCTCTCGCATCTCTTTGCTGCTGGTTTCCTTCAGGGACCGGCGCAGGAACAGGGAAATCAATGCCGCCACGGCACCGACCACGAATGGGATCCGCCAGCCGTAGGCGCGCAGTTCGTCTTCGTTGAGGAACTGCTGGAGGATCACCACCAGCGACACCGCCAGCAGTTGCCCGCCGATCAGCGTGACGTACTGGAACGAGGCAAAAAACCCGCGCTGGCCCTTGAGGGCGACTTCGCTCATGTAGGTGGCAGTGGTGCCGTACTCGCCGCCCACCGACAGGCCTTGCAGCAAGCGCGCGAGCAACAGCAGCACCGGTGCCCAGACGCCGATGTCCTTGTAGGTGGGCAAGCAGGCGATGAGCAACGAGCCGAAGCACATCATCAGCACCGAGATCATCATCGAATTCTTGCGCCCGTGACGGTCCGCCACCCGGCCGAAAATCCAGCCGCCGATGGGCCGCATCAGGAACCCGGCGGCGAACACGCCCGCCGTGTTGACCAGTTGCACCGTCGGGTTGTCGGAGGGGAAGAACGCCGGTGCGAAGTAGATCGCACAGAACGCATAGACGTAGAAGTCGAACCATTCGACCAGGTTGCCGGAGGAGGCACCGACAATGGCGAAGATGCGCTTGCTGCGTTCTTCACCGGTGTAGTGGCTGGTTGGGGTGGCCATGGGTTTCTCACTCATTGGGGGACATGACAAAGTCTAGACATACTTCGTAACAGTCCCGTTCCACAGTGTTGCGGCGGCCTGCACTGGCGCCATCGCGGGCAAGCCTTGCTCCCACAACTGTTGCACCACATTTGTGGGAACAGGTTGCAGTCTCTGTGGGAGCAAGGCTTGCCCGCGATGGCATCACCACAGGTTCGATCAGTAATCGAAGAACACCGTCTCGGCATCCGTACCCTGCAGGATCACGTTCCACTGATAGATGCCCGATGCATCGGGACGGGTGATCAACGTGGCACGACGCTCCTCAGGTACGCAGGCCAGCAGCGGATCGGTTTCGTTGGCCTGCTCACCGTCAAAATAGATGCGCGTCAGCAAGTGCTTGACCAGCCCACGGGCAAACACCAGCACCACCAGGTGCGGTGCCTGGGTCGTGCCGTTGAGGCCCGGCACGCTGCCCGGCTTGATGGTGGTGAAACGAAAACGCCCTTCGGCATCCACCGGCACCCGGCCGAAGCCTTCGAAGTGCGGGTCCAGGGGTTTGTCCTGATCGTCTTCCGGGTGAGCGTATTTACCGGCGGCGTTGGCCTGCCAGACTTCCAGCATCGCGTCGTTGACGAACTGGCCGTTGCCGTCGATCACCTGTCCGGTGATCGCCACGCGCTGGCCGAGGGTTTGCGCAACGGTCAGGTCTTCGCGGTTCAGCCAGGTCAGGCCGATGTGGTAGTACGGGCCAACGGTGTGGGACGTGGTGGCGGTAAGCGTCATCTTATTTCTCCATCGGCGTGGCATCGCGGCCGCGCAAGACGATGTCCCAGCGATAACCGAGGGCGTAGTGAGGGACGGTTTTTTCCAGGTCGAAGCTGGCGATCAAGCGTTCCTTGGCGCGGGTGTCCGGCACGCAGTTGTAGATCGGGTCGTAGGCCAGCAGTGGGTCGCCGGGGAAATACATCTGCGTCACCAGCCGCGTCAGAATGCTCGGCCCGAACAGTGAGAAATGGATATGCGCCGGGCGCCAGGCGTTGTGGTGGTTGCCCCACGGATAGGCGCCAGGCTTGATGGTCTGGAACTGGTACCAGCCGTCGGCATCGGTGACGGTGCGGCCGGTGCCGGTGAAGTTCGGGTCCAGCGGCGCATTATGGTTGTCGCGGTCATGGTTGTAGCGGCCGGCGGCATTGGCTTGCCAGATCTCCACGAGAATGCCCGGCACTGGCTGGCCGTGCTCATCCAGCACGCGCCCGTGAATGATGATCCGCTCCCCCAGCGGCTCGCCGGCATGCTGCGCGGTGAGGTCGTTGTCCTGCTCCTGGATACGTTCGGCGCCTACGGTCGGGCCCGTAATTTCCGACAACGAATGGGGCAGGAACACCAGCGGCTTGGACGGCGAGCGCAGGTTGGTGGACTGGTACGGCGGGTGCAGATATTCCGGCTGGGTGCCCGCTTGGGGGCGACGATAACCAGGCTTGTCAGTCATGAAGCATTCCTCGTTTTCTTATTAGTAGGACGACGCGTCAGACACGTTCGATGGCCAATGCCAGACCCTGGCCGACGCCGACACACATGGTCGCCAGGCCTTTCTTGCCGCCGGTCTTTTCCAGATGATGCAGCGCGGTCAGCACCAAGCGCGCCCCGCTCATGCCCAGCGGATGGCCAAGGGCGATCGCCCCGCCGTTCGGGTTGACCTGCGGCGCATCGTCCGCCAGCCCGAGGTCGCGCAGCACCGCCAGACCCTGGCTGGCAAAGGCCTCGTTGAGTTCGATCACGTCGAAATCCGCCACCGCCAACCCCAAGCGCTCGGTGAGCTTGCGCACCGCCGGCACCGGGCCGATGCCCATCACCCGGGGCGCGACGCCGGCACTGGCCATGCCCAGCACTTTGCCGCGCGGGGTCAAGCCATGTTTTTTCACCGCCTCGGCCGACGCCAGGATCAATGCCGCCGCGCCATCGTTCACCCCCGAGGCGTTACCCGCCGTGACGGTCTTGTCCGGACCGTTGACCGGCTTGAGTTTGCCCAGGGCCTGCAGGGTGGTGTCGGCGCGCGGATGTTCGTCCTGCTCGACCACGGTTTCGCCTTTCTTGTGGGCGATGCGCACCGGCACGATTTCCTCGGCGAAGTAGCCTGCCACTTGGGCAGCAGCCGTCCGTTGCTGACTGCGCAGGGCGAAAGCGTCCTGATCCTCGCGGGAAATTTCGTAGTCGTCGGCGACGTTATCACCCGTCTGCGGCATGGCATCCACGCCGTATTGGGCCTTCATCAATGGGTTGATGAAGCGCCAGCCAATGGTGGTGTCCTCCAGCTTCATGTTGCGCGAGAACGCCGCGTCGGCCTTGCCCATCACGAACGGCGCGCGGGACATGGACTCCACGCCGCCAGCGATCGCCAACTCCATTTCGCCGCTGGCGATGGCGCGGAACGCTGTGCCGATGGCATCCATGCCCGAGGCACAGAGGCGGTTGAGGGTCACGCCGGGAATGCTCTCCGGCAAGCCCGCCAACAGCAGCGCCATGCGCGCCACGTTGCGGTTGTCTTCACCGGCCTGGTTCGCGCAGCCGAGGAACACTTCGTCCACCGCACGCCAGTCCACCGACGGGTTGCGCTCCATCAACGCCTTGATCGGCACGGCCGCCAGGTCATCGGCGCGCACGCCCGACAAACCGCCGCCGAAACGGCCGATGGGGGTGCGAATCGCATCACAGATATACACGTCGCGCATCACGCTTCTCCCGGTGCCTGGCCGTGGGCCGCTGCGGTACGCGCTTCCAGGTCGCGCAGTGCGCGCAGCTCCACCTCGGTCGGCTCGGCGGTGGTGTGCACTTGGTCGGCGAAACGGATCGCCCAACCGGTGGCCGTAATGACTTGCTCGCGGGTCACCCCGGAGTGTAGCGAGGTGACTACGAATTCATGGGTGTCGACTTCCGGCTCCATGATGCACAGGTCGGTGATGATGCCGACGGGCCCTGCGCCCGGCAGGCCCAGGCGTTTGCGCGAATCACCGCCCTCGCCGTGACCGACCGAGGTGATGAAATCCAGTTTGTCGACAAATGAGCGCGCCGACTGCTTGAGGATGATCAGCACGCTCTTGGCCGAGCCGGCGATTTCCGGCGCGCCACCGGCGCCCGGCAGGCGGACTTTCGGCTGATGGTAATCGCCCACCACCGTGGTGTTGATGTTGCCGAAACGGTCGACCTGGGCGGCGCCGAGAAAACCGACGTCGATGCGCCCGCCCTGCAGCCAGTAGCGAAAAATCTCACCGGTTGGCACGACAGTATCCGCGGTTTCCGCCAGCTCACCGTCGCCGATGGACAGCGGCAGCACGCTGGGCTTGGCGCCGATCGGACCGGACTCGTAGATCAGCACGACATCCGGCGAGGACGTCAGCCGCGCCAGGTTGGCGGCTTTCGACGGCAGGCCGATGCCAACGAAGCACACCGCATTGTTTTTCAACCGCCGCGCCGCGGCGACGGTCATCATCTCGTTGGTGGTGTAGGTCATGGTTTCACCTGCGAAGCGGCTGCCAGTCTGGCCTGGAATTCACTGAAGTCCCGGGTGCCGTGGATGTATTCGTCGATCCACGCGGTAAAGGTCCCACGGTCTCGGGCGATCGGGTCCCACGCCTGGTAGAAACGGTTGTCACGCTCGGTGTAGCCATGGGCGTAGGACGGATGGGCACCGCCCGGTACCCGGCACACGGCGCTCAAGGCCCAGGTCGGCAGTACGCAGGCGTTCATCGGTGCGTTGAGGTCGTCGACGATTTCCTCCACGGTGACGATGCAACGCTGGGCGGCCAAGGCGGCTTCTTTCTGCACACCGAGAATGCCCCACAGCAACACGTTGCCCTTGCGGTCGGCTTTCTGTGCGTGAATCACCGTGACATCCGGGCGCACCGAAGGCACGGCGGCCAGCACTTCGCCGGTGAAGGGACAGGTCACGCTCTTGATCAGCGGGTTGACCTTCGGCAGGTCAGAACCGGCGTAGGCCCGCAGCACCGCGAACGGTAGGCCGGAGGCCCCGGCGACGTAGGCGTTGGCCAGGTCGGCATGGCTGTGCTCTTCGATTTCCATCGCGTGCGGCCATTGCTTTTCCACGGCATCGCGCAACCGGTGCAACGACCCCACGCCAGGGTTGCCACCCCAGGAGAAGATCAACTTGCGGGCACAACCGGCGCCGATCAGTTGGTCGTAGATCAGGTCAGGTGTCATCCGCACCAGGGTCAGCTCTTTCTTGCCCTGGCGAATGATTTCATGACCCGCCGCCGTAGGAATCAGGTGAGTGAAGCCTTCGAGCGCGACGGTATCGCCGTCGTTGACGAACTGCTTCACCGCGTCATGCAGCGAAAGGATTTCAGCCATGGGGCAGGCTCCCGTTTTCCAGTAGACCGACATGAAGAGATGGCGTGAGATTGGCGCCGGAGTGACTGAAGGTTAAGCCGAGGAAAAAGGCCAAACAATCCGATAATCGACTGAGTGTTCGGTTATCGAACGGATTGTTGTTTGGCTATCGATTTATCCAAGCCCGCTCCCACAGGAGTCATCGTGATTTAAGTCGCATCCGCATGACTGACCATGCCCTTGATCACCACCGCCGTGGTCGCCAGGGCAGCCGGGATCACCAGCGCGGTCAGGACTTGCTCGAAGCTCCACCCCAGGCCCAGCAGGGTCGCGCCCATCCAGGCCCCGAGGATCGCGCCGAATCGACCGATGCCCAGCATCCACGAGACACCGGTGGCCCGGCCTTGGGTCGGGTAGAAACGCGCCGCCAGGGACGGCATCGCCGATTGCGCACCGTTGACACACATGCCGGCCAACAGCACCAGGGTGGCGAGCACAGCGATGTTGCCCAGGCTTTGCCCGACCGCGTAGGCAAAGATCCCGGCCATCAAGTAGAAAAGGCCAATGACCTTGTGGGGATTGAACCGGTCCATCGCCCATCCCACGCCGACCGCGCTCAACACGCCACCGAACTGGAACAGCGCGCCAATAAACGCCGCCTGCTCCATGCTCGCGCCACTGTCGCGCATCAAGGTCGGCAACCAGCTGGTCAGCAGGTAAACGATCACCAGCCCCATGAAATAGGTCAGCCACAACAGCAGCGTGCCGGCGCTGAAGCGACCGGAGAAGATCACCGCCAATACATTGCGGGCCTTGACGGTCTGCTGTTCCGGGACACTGAAGCTCGCCGCCTGGGCAACGCGCTGCGGATCGATCGGTGCCAGGGCCTTGCGCACCTTGTCGGTGTCGCGATTACGCACCACCAGGTAACGGGCCGACTCCGGCAACCAGAACAGCAACACGACGGCCAGGATCAGCGGCAGGATCCCGCCGATCAACAACAGGCTGTGCCAGCCGAACGTCGGTATCAGCTTGGCGGAGATAAACCCACCGCCGGCCATGCCCAGGTTGAAGCCGCAGAACATGCTGGTCACCAGCAAGGATTTCTTGCGTTCCGGGGTGTACTCCGACAGCAAAGTGGTAGCGTTCGGCATCCCCGCACCCAGGCCCAGCCCGGTGAGGAAACGCAACATCAATAATTGATCGACGTTGGTGCTGTAGGCGGACGCCAGACTGAAAGCGCCAAACAGCACCACCGCCCCCACGAGTACGACTTTTCGCCCGAAACGGTCAGCCAACGGCCCTGAGCCCAGTGCGCCGAACACCATGCCAATCAGCGCGGCACTCATGACCGGGCCAAGGCTGGCGCGATCGATCCCCCAATCCTGGGACAGCGCCGGGGCAATGAAGCCCATGGCGGCCGTGTCGAGACCATCGAGGAACACAATCAAAAAACACAGGATCACCACCCGCCATTGGTAGCGCGAAATGGGTTGGGCGTTGATGAAGGACTGCACATCAAGGCAATGGCCTACAGAGGTCTGGGGCTGGTTCATCGCGTCTCTCATTATTATTGTGTCGAGTCGCCCTCCAGCGCACGAGCCAGGCTCGATCACGCCGGATGACGCTGCCGCGACATTAATGAGGCGAGGTAAATACCGTCAATTCGCTGGGGACGACTCTGTGCGGTGATCGAACAGCTTAGGCGAACAGCTGCGCACTCAGGTCCCGACTGGCCCCTAGCAAACCGGGCAGGAAGCGCTGCTCCAGCTCATTGCGACTGACCCGTCCGGCGTGGGTGCTGACGTTCAGGGCCGCGACCACCTGGCCGGACGCGTCGTACACCGGCACGGCAATCGAGCGCAGGCCCTGCTCCAGTTCCTGGTCGACGATGCACCAACCTTGCTTGCGCACCTCTTGCAGGCACTCCAGCAACGCTTCGGGGGTATGCAGGGTCCGACTGGTCTTGGCCTGCAGGTCGGCGTGGTCCAGGTAGTCGCGCAGCGATGCATCGTCCAGGGCCGCCAGGAGAATCCGGCCCATGGACGTGCAATAGGCTGGCAAGCGCCCGCCGACGGACAAGTCCACGGAAATCAGGCGCTGGGTCGTGGCCGAGCGGGCGATATAAAGAATGTCGTCGCCTTCGAGCGTTGCCATGTTGCAGGCTTCGTGCAGTTGCTCGCTCATGCGGTCCAGATAGGGCTGGGCAGAAACGGCCAGGGGCGTGGACGACAAATAGGCGTGGCCGAGGGTCAGCACTTTGGGCAGCAGCGAATAGGTGCGCCCGTCCGTGGTGGCGTAGCCCAGCTTGATCAAGGTATGCAGGCAGCGCCTGACGGCGGCGCGCGGGATTTCCGTGCGATGACTGATCTGGGCAATGGTCAGGTGCCGCTTGCGCTCCTGGAACGCCTGGACCACAGCCAGGCCTCGCGCCAGGGAAGTCATGAAGTCCGGGTCGCCGGTCAGCGCCTGGATCCGCTTGGCCGGAGACGCGACAATCGGTGGCGCCACTGAAGTGAAGGCGTTGCGCAGCTGGTCGTTCATTGTCGGGTCCTTCTCCGGGAAGTGAGGGCTATTACAAGCGCCAGTCCTTTCGAGAGACAAGGGTTGGCCTGCCAAGAGCGTTCGATTATCGAACCGCCGCGCGATAATCGCAATTCCACAGCCCCCTTTGCCACCGCTGAGCCCTGACAAGCGCTCGATAAAGTTCGAGGAGCAACTCCGGCGACCATTTCAAGCACGCTGTACATCATATTGAACTTGTCACAATGAATGACGTCAGGATACCGACACACTTGAAAAATCGACCTGACCCAAGGGTCACAAGTTGCACATACAAATATTGATGCACACAACAACTGAGACTTTTAACTTCCCGATAGTGTTATCCGGCCGGACCGCTATAATGCAACCCAGTGACGCTGCGGCCATTCGACCGCACCGTCCGGCAGGCACGGTGGTTTACACCTCGGTGCCGGCAACAGGTGCCCGAAGCGCCGTTCATGGCTGCTTTCCCTGTATTGGCAACAACACGAAGCCCTGATGCTACGTCAGCTGTCAGCTCTGGTGCCGTGGCCGTCTGCATGCACGCATGCAGTGCGTATCACCAGATTCAATTTCAATTCATTAGGTAACACTGTGACGAAAGAAGAACTGCGCGCGGAACTTGAGCGCCAGGAACAACGTTACAAGGAAGTTTACGGCGGTGAAGTCACCACTTATGCCGCCCAACCTGAACCTGAACGCAAACCTTGGCGCAAACGTGCCACTGTCCAGGACCAGGCTTTCACCCAGGAACTTCAGAAGATGGAAAAAGAACTCCGTGCCGATGAGCAATGACGCCCAAGCCCCGAAGTTCTTGTGACTGCGGTATCCGGCCGACACCCAGGCCGGACGCCGGTACCGGATGCCCGCCATGAGCGGGCCGCCCCCCTCGCCCGCCAATCGGTCGAGAAATGCTCCTGCTGACTTTCTTTTCAGATATTTCACACAGCGCTCTGACCCTTTTCATTTTTCCTGACACCCCTTGTCCGTCGGGCTTTCCAGCCCGAAATCAATGGCTTGCGCCAGCTGTCGGCAAGCCCGGCCAGACGGGCTTTCCACAATTTTTTTCGTTGAAGAATGTTACCGACGAGCAGGCGATGCATCGATTCCCACGGTTTTCTGGCATAATCGCGCCCCCTTATGACCGGGTCAGAAAACCTTCATGATCGATTTATTCAGCGGACTGGATGCTTGGGTGCTTGTGAGCCTCTTCCTCGCCCTGGCTTTTGTCCTCGCCTTCGAGTTCATCAACGGCTTTCATGACACCGCTAACGCGGTTGCCACTGTTATCTACACCAAAGCCATGCCGCCCCACCTGGCGGTGTTCTTTTCCGGCGTGTTCAACTTCCTCGGCGTGCTGCTGGGCGGCGTGGGCGTGGCGTACGCCATCGTCCATCTGTTGCCCGTGGAACTGCTGATCAACGTGAACACCGGACACGGGCTGGCCATGGTGTTTTCGCTGCTCGCAGCGGCCATCACCTGGAACCTGGGCACCTGGTACTTCGGTATCCCGGCGTCCAGCTCCCATACCCTGATCGGTTCGATCCTCGGCGTGGGCCTGGCCAACGCGCTGATCAACGATATTCCGTTGGCCGACGGGGTGAACTGGCAGAAGGCGATCGACATCGGCGCCTCCCTGGTATTCTCGCCGATGGCCGGTTTCCTTGTCGCCGCCCTGGTATTGATCGGCCTGAAGTGGTGGCGTCCGATCTCCAAGATGCACAAGACGCCGGAACAGCGTCGCAAGGTCGACGACAAGAAACACCCACCGTTCTGGAACCGCCTGGTGCTGGTGATTTCGGCCATGGGCGTGAGCTTCGTCCACGGTTCCAACGACGGCCAGAAAGGTATCGGCCTGATCATGCTGGTGCTGATCGGTATCGTGCCTTCGCAGTTCGTACTCGACCTGGGCAGCACCACCTACCAGATCGAGCGGACCCGCGACGCGACCCTGCACCTGAGCCAGTTCTACAAGCGCAACAGCGATTCCCTGGGTGAATTCCTGGCGCTGGGCAAAAGCGTGGAAGGCGATCTGCCGGAGAAATTCCGCTGCAACCCGCAGCAGACCGAACCCACCATCAATGCCCTGCTCGATACCCTCAAGGGCGTGGCGGACTATCACTCGCTGCCGTCGGAAAGCCGCATCGAAGTGCGCCGCTACCTGCTCTGCCTGGACGATACGGCGAAGAAGGTCGGCAAGTTGCCGGAGCTGGCTGCGCGTGAAAAAGACGACCTGAACAAGCTGCGCAAGGACCTGACCGGCACCACCGAGTACGCGCCGTTCTGGGTGATCCTGGCGGTCGCCCTGGCGCTGGGCCTGGGCACCATGATCGGCTGGAAACGTGTGGTGCTGACCATCGGTGAAAAAATCGGCAAGCAAGGCATGACCTATGCCCAAGGCATGTCGGCCCAGATCACCACCGCGTGCATGATTGGCCTGGCCAACATCTTCAGCCTGCCGGTATCCACCACCCATGTGCTGTCCTCGGGCGTAGCCGGCACCATGGTCGCGAACAAGAGCGGCCTGCAAGGCGGCACCGTGCGCAACATCCTGCTGGCCTGGGTACTGACCCTGCCAGCGACCGTGGCCCTGTCGGCCGGCCTGTTCTGGCTGGCGTCCAAGGCCATTGGCAGCTGATTCCAGCCGCTGACAAAAAAGGTGCGACCCTTGCGGGTCGCACCTTTTTTTATGCCAAGACACTGAACAACTTGTGGGAGCGGGCTTGCTCGCGAATGCGGAGGGTCGGTCACCTTACTTTTTCTGATCCAGCGCATTCGCGAGCAAGCCCGCTCCCACAGTGGTTCTTCGTACCCTCAGAAAATGCGCAAAAAAAAAGGGCGACCGAAGTCGCCCAAAATGCCTTGCGTGCTCGTTGTAGCTGGAAAGACCTACGGTTTTCTGCGCTTGTGTGCGTCTTTCCAGATGAATAATCCAAAGCCGGCGAAAAATACAAACATGAGGCCTACGGTCAACACCCCGGCAAACACCACATTATCGAAAAACATGACTGGCCTCCTGGTCTTGCCCTTGCTGCGATGGGTTCAAGTTAACCAATCAGGCCTGGATGGAAATTGACCGGGGTCAATAACGCCCGCAACGGGGCGTAAAGGTGGGGAATAAACTGATCTGCATCAACAAATAGAGGGGGTGTCGCCGTCGAATTATAGTGCCGACAACAAAATTAAGAGCCGTCAACGAATCACGAGGGACGTCAAACCAGGGACGCCATCAACGCTTCTTCTTCGGTTTGTTTTTCGGCTTTTTCCCAGGCTTGCCCAATGGCATGGCTTGCTCGAAAGCCTGGCGGACTTCGTTGAGGCGTTTTTCATTGAGGTCATGAACGCGCTTGGCGCGTTCGGCGCTGAGGTCGATCAGCTTGTCGTCTTGGCTCATGGCGTGTCGGCACCGATGTGGAATGCGAATGCGTCCATGATGCGGGCTGTTGCAAGCGTTGACCAGCCTGCGTACGTCGGCCAGCCTGCGGATCAGATCTTGATATCGACCCACAATCCCCGGCGCGCTTCATCTTCAATCAGCGGCACCACGGGCACGGTGTTGTCGGCATTGAGCTCAGTCCCAGGCACCGCCAGATGCTCCTCAGGGTCTTCGTCGGCTTCGCGGCGGCGCCTGTCGCGCTCCTGCTGGCGTTGCTGTTCCTCGCGCAACAGCAGCGCGGACTCTTGCGGATCGCGTTTTTGCAGGTCGATGGTGCTCTCGTTGGAGGTTTGTTGCACCGGGACCACGGGCGGTATATCCGGTCGCTGGCGGACTGGATCCTGTTGAGCGGTGATGGGTACGGCGCTCAAAGGGAGCATGGTTGGCAACATAAAGGTCTCCTGTCCTCAGGTTGTCGGCGGCACCCTTGAAGGCTTGAACCGCTGGTCCGAAACTTGTGATCCGGTTGGCACTACTACACTTAAGCAGTGCGGAGCCTGTTTGATCGTCGGACGCGTTTAAGTTCCCTGCGGTGAGCACCGCGAGCATACGTAAGTCCTTTGGTCTGAAGACGCATTCCGTTAAGATAACCGGCTTTTTCAAGGCGGGAGTCAGGCAGCATGGCGCAGCAGTATCAACCGGGGCAACGCTGGATCAGTGACAGCGAAGCCGAGCTGGGTTTAGGCACCGTTCTGGCACAGGACGGTCGCTTGTTGACCGTGCTCTACCCGGCCACTGGCGACACACGCCAGTACGCGCTACGGAATGCACCCCTCACCCGCGTGCGGTTTTCGCCGGGCGATGTGATCACTCATTTCGAAGGCTGGAAAATGACCGTGCGCGAAGTCGATGACATCGACGGGTTGCTGGTCTACCACGGCCTCAACGGGCAGAACGAAGCCGTCACCCTGCCGGAAACCCAACTGTCGAACTTCATCCAGTTCCGCCTGGCCAGCGACCGTCTGTTCGCCGGCCAGATCGATCCGCTGGCCTGGTTCTCCCTGCGTTATCACACCCTGGAACACACCAGCCGCCAGTTGCAGTCCCCGCTCTGGGGCCTGGGCGGCGTACGCGCCCAGCCGATCGCCCACCAGTTGCACATTGCCCGTGAAGTGGCCGACCGCATTGCCCCGCGAGTATTGCTGGCGGACGAAGTGGGCCTGGGCAAAACCATCGAGGCCGGCCTGATCATCCATCGGCAGCTGCTTTCCGGGCGCGCCAGCCGCATCCTGATCCTGGTGCCGGAAAACCTTCAGCACCAGTGGCTGGTGGAAATGCGCCGACGGTTCAACCTGCAGGTCGCGCTGTTCGATGAAGAGCGCTTCATCGAAAGCGATGCCAGCAACCCGTTCGAAGACACCCAACTGGCACTGGTGGCATTGGAGTGGCTGGTGGACGACGAGAAGGCCCAGGACGCGCTGTTCGCCGCCGGTTGGGACCTGATGGTCGTCGACGAAGCCCACCACCTGGTCTGGCACGAAGACCAGGTCAGCCCGCAATACGCGCTGGTCGAGCAACTGGCCGAGACGATCCCCGGCGTGCTGCTGCTTACCGCGACCCCGGAACAACTGGGCCAGGACAGCCACTTCGCACGCCTGCGCCTGCTGGACCCGAACCGCTTCCATGACCTCAAGGCCTTCCGCGCCGAGAGCGAAAACTATCGCCCGGTGGCCGAAGCCGTGCAGGAACTGCTGGACAAGGGACGTCTCTCGCCCAAGGCCCACGACACCATCCGTGGCTTCCTGGGTAACGAAGGCGAAGCGCTGCTGACCGCCGTCAATGATGGCGACGTCGAGGCCAGCGCCCGTCTGGTGCGCGAACTGCTGGACCGCCACGGCACCGGCCGCGTGCTGTTCCGCAACACCCGCGCTGCGGTGCAGGGCTTCCCGGAGCGCAAGCTGCACGCCTACCCGCTGCCGTGCCCGGACGAATACCTCGAACTGCCCTTGGGCGATCACGCCGAGCTGTACCCGGAAGTCAGCTTCCAGGCCCAGGCCGATACCAGCGAAGAAGAACGCTGGTGGCGTTTCGACCCGCGCGTGGAATGGCTGATCGACACCCTCAAGATGCTCAAGCGCACCAAAGTGCTGGTGATCTGCGCCCACGCCGAAACCGCCATGGACCTGGAAGACGCCTTGCGCGTGCGCTCCGGCATCCCGGCCACGACCTTCCATGAAGGCATGAGCATTCTGGAGCGTGACCGCGCCGCGGCCTATTTCGCCGACGAAGAGTTCGGCGCCCAGGTGCTGATCTGCTCGGAAATCGGCAGTGAAGGTCGCAACTTCCAATTCGCCCATCACCTGGTGCTGTTCGACCTGCCGTCCCACCCGGACCTGCTGGAACAGCGGATCGGTCGCCTGGACCGGATCGGCCAGAAGCACACCATCGAATTGCACGCGCCGTACCTGGAAACCAGCCCGCAAGCGCGGCTGTTCCAGTGGTACCACGAGGCCCTGAACGCCTTCCTCAACACCTGCCCGACCGGCAACGCCTTGCAGCATCAGTTCGGCCCACGCCTGCTGCCCTTGCTGGAAGAAGCCGACGATGGCCAGTGGCAAGCGCTGATCGACGAAGCCCGCGCCGAGCGTGAACGCCTGGAAGCCGAACTGCACACCGGTCGCGACCGGCTGCTGGAGCTCAACTCCGGAGGCGCCGGTGAAGGCGACGCGTTGGTGGAAGCGATCCTTGAGCAGGACGACCAGTTCGCCCTGCCGATCTACATGGAGACCCTGTTCGACGCCTTTGGCATCGACAGCGAAGACCATTCGGACAACGCGCTGATCCTCAAGCCGAGCGAAAAAATGCTCGACGCCAGCTTCCCGCTGGGCGACGACGAAGGCGTGACCATCACGTACGACCGCAACCAGGCGCTGTCTCGCGAAGACATGCAGTTCATCACCTGGGAGCACCCGATGGTGCAAGGCGGCATGGACCTGGTGTTGTCTGGCTCGATGGGCAACACCGCCGTGGCGCTGATCAAGAACAAGGCGCTCAAGCCCGGCACCGTGTTGCTGGAGCTGCTCTATGTCAGCGAAGTGGTCGCCCCGCGCGCGCTGCAACTGGGCCGCTACCTGCCACCGGCCGCCCTGCGCTGCCTGCTCGACACCAACGGCAACGACCTGGCCGCCCGGGTATCGTTTGAAACGCTGAACGACCAGCTCGAAAGCGTGCCACGCACCAGTGCCAACAAGTTCATCCAGGCGCAACGTGACCAGCTCACGCCACGGATCAACGCCGGGGAAGACAAAGTCGCCCCGCGTCATGCCGAACGCGTCGCCGACGCCCAACGCCGCCTGGCCGCCGACATCGACGAAGAACTGGCACGCCTGACCGCCCTGCAAGCCGTCAACCCGACCGTCCGCGACAGCGAACTGGCAGCCCTGCGCCAACAGCGCGAGCAAGGCCTGGCGATGCTTGAAAAAGCGGCGTTGCGCCTGGAGGCGATTCGGGTATTGGTGGCGGGCTGACGTCCTAGAGCAAGCCCCTGTGGCGAGGGAGCTTGCTCCCGCTGGCCTGCCAAGCAGGCCCTTGCACTGTTTCAGGTAAACCGCATTGCCTGGTTTTGCGACTGCTGCGCCCGAGGCGTCGGACCGGCCGAGCGGGAGCAAGCT